>CAMAWN010000237.1 GCA_945861865.1 Candidatus Kuenenia stuttgartensis
CCCAAGTCTGAACTGTTCGAGGAACGAGTTGAAATGGTCATCCGCCCCCGCACGAAGCGAAAAATTGCCCTGAGAACCAAGCGTTGCCCCAAGTGCAACTGCCTGGTCAAACGCCGTGTCCGCTGCAAACGCTGCCATTATTTGCTGAAACGCGACTAAGCTGATCCCGGCAATGCTGATCCCGGCAATTTGACGTCCGAAAAACCAACGAGGCAGGCGAATCGCCTGCCTCGCGGTGTTTTAGCAGCAACAAATTCGAAGAACCAAATCCGAAACCCCTGCGAACGAACATCAATCGACACGTCACAACGCTGCGGTCCAGCGTTCGATCGCCCCTTCGGATTTTAGGCTGCTTTCGGATTTCGACATTCGGATTTTGGATTTGCGGCTTCGCCGCGCTACGTTATTCCGACTTGTAATCTTTCTCGTCGTCGGCCTTCGCTCCGAACGAGGTTCGCAGGTCGGTGGCTGCTCCGGTCACGGTTTTCTCAGGGCCAGCCAGCTTCAGAAAGTAAACCCCTTTCTCTTCGATCATCAACATGACGTTGAGTACTCGCGAGCCAGGTGTCGGCTTGGTCTTGCCGGCAATCGGGGGTCCGTCGGGCTTGAGGTAGGTGCCGGTCACGTCGGCGACCACATATTCGCCCAGCTTGCTTTTGCCTTTCGTGACCTTGGCCTTGCGGTCCTTCGACTCGAATTGGTTTTCCCAGCGCTTGATGTTGTCATTCACACCGCCACCGCCACCGCCGAACTGAGTGATGACCAGTTCGGCCCCCTCTTTGTCCCCTTCCGCCGCGTCGATCTTGAATTGCGCGACGCGGAATTGATTGCTCGGCTTTTCCTGCTTCCAGGCTTTGGGCACGGTCAGCTTGATGTCTTTGACTTCGACGACCTGCGTGGCTTTTTCCTTCTCTTGAGCAACGGCGATGCAGCACACGAGAACGGTGGCTGCGGAAACGGCCTGCCAACGAAAACGATTCATCTGGTGGTCTCCTGCTGGGGGTGGGATGGTGACAGAGGGCGGGGATTCTCAGGCTCGATTCGTTGAATTGCAACGACCGGGCGATGACGTCATCGTGGGCAAAACGTAGCTCGACTCACTGAGCCGAGAGTTCGCATCGGTTCGGGCAGAATCTCGACTCGGAGAGTCAAGCTACGAAGGAGCACAGCATGTCGAAATCTGCGAACGGTCAAGCGGTGGTGATGACGGCTGCGGAATACATAGCACTCGCCCAGAAGTTTGAGTCGAAGCCGGTGAACAGTCGAGTCGTGTTGATCACCGGAGTCACGAAGGGGCTGGGCGAGGTGATGGCCGCGAAGTTCGCGAGCCTTGGTCATCGTGTAATCGGCTGCGGCCGGCAGGTGGCGGCGATTGAGTCGATGCGTGTCCGGCACTCGGCACCGCATCGGTTTGACGTTGTCGATGTGAGCCGCGATGCCGACGTCGCTCGGTGGGCGAAGAGCGTGCTCTCGGAGATTGGTCCGCCGGATTTGGTGCTCAACAACGCGGCGATCATCAATCGCAACGCGGCGCTGTGGGACGTCCCGGTCGAGGAATTCGACGCGGTCATCGACGTCAACATCAAAGGGGTCACGAACGTCGTGCGGCATTTCGTACCGGCAATGATCGAGCGACAACACGGTGTGATCGTCAATTTCAGTTCCGGTTGGGGCCGATCAACCTCGGCGGATGTCGCCCCTTATTGCGCGACGAAGTGGGCCATCGAAGGACTGACACAGGCGATGGCTCAAGAGCTGCCGGACGGCATGGCCGCGATTCCGCTGAATCCCGGCATCATCAACACGGAGATGCTGCAGAGCGCCTTCGGGGCGTCGGCAGGCCGGTATGTTGATCCTGCTCGCTGGGCTGAGGTGGCCGTTCCGTTTCTGCTGCAACTCTCGGCGAAAGACAACGGCGAACCCCTGAGCGTGCCGACTTAAGTAGACCGGTCACTCCGTGACCGGAACCTTCGAGTCACGGAGTGACTCGTCTACTTTGGGGGACGACGAAATCGTCTTTGCCGACTGACCAGCGGCTGATATGTTCCCGCCGAATTTGGCGGGGGCATCACGGAAGAATCGAGGACGTCATGATGACGCGAGTTATTGGCTGGATTGGCGTAGGCGGATTGTTGTTGAGCTTGGCTGGCTGCGGCTGGTTCGGTGCCGAGAACTCCGAAACAAATTCGGAGGAGGCCATTCCGGAACTGGGTGAACGAGCGAAGGCGGAGAAGAGCCGCGAGACCGCGAAGAAAGAACTCCCCGCCGAGAACCTCGAATTTCGGTTGAAGGTCGGGACACGATTTCCGCTCTTCAAAACGGTCGAGCAACGGCTGCGACAGTTGTCTCCCAACGGAGGCCGGCCCATTGATAGCTCGTCCCGTCTGACTATGAAACTGTTCGTGACGGTCGAGGCCATTGAGCAAGGGGTCAAGCGACTCGGCGTCCGCTATCAGCAAGTCCGCTATGAACATGACATAGCGGGAGAGAAGGTCAGCTACGACTCGGCTTTGTTGCCGGCGACGATCCCGGATGCGGCTTGGGTCTATCACGGGCTGGTCGATAACGGCTTCTCGTTTGAGCTGGGTGTTGATAATCGCATCGTCCAGGTCTTCGACTTTGACGCTTTCTTGAAACGCTGTGTGCGACACGCTCCGGCAAGCCAGCAGCAGGGATTGCTCCTGCGGTTGGCGGCAACTCAAGAGGACGAAGGGATCGCGAACTTTATCGACGACAGCGTGGGCATGTTGCCGTACAACGTTGATGACTTGAATGCGAACGCCACCGTGAAAGTCGGCGCATCCTGGCGCAAGAACCGTCAGATCATGCGGCCGATCCCTTTGAGCATCGACACCGCCTACCGGTTGGGTGAGATCAACGACCGCTACGCGACACTGGAACTCTTCGGCCATATCGTGCCGGCTCAAATTCAGCAGGCCAGCAACTCGGTCCAACACGCGGGTGCGTCCGAGAAGATGACTCTGCGAAACGGGCATTGCTTCGGGACATGTACCATCGATCGCGAATCGGGATTGCCGATTCAATCGCACGTCACACGGCGGATGGATTTGACGCTGGAATTACCCACCGGGGCAAAGTTCGATCAGATCAAGGAAATCGTCACCACAATTCGCACGTTTCCGGAGCAAGGTGCTCCAGCGTCGGCTGCTCGCGACGCGACACCAACCCGCCCGCCGACGGCACGAATGACACGTCCGCCGGGATTCTCCGGCGAAGGCCCGGTTGCCGCCGCGGATCAACTTCCCGCTCCGCTGATCACGCCCACGGAAAGAGCAGACTCGCAGCGCCGGGACGACAAAACCCTGCTTCCCGCAGGCTATCGGCCCGAGAAGTAACTGCCTCACGCGACAGTTTTTTCAATTAGAGACTGCGCGCCAGAAAAAACCTGTCATAAGATCGCGGCCTGATGAGGCTGGTTCGGTGTTCTTCCGACCTTCAGCAACAGGAGCAGCAACATGGCAAACGTCAACGATCTTCTCAAAGCGAAACCGCCGCGTCCGGTGCTCACCATTGAGCGCCGCGAAACCGTTCTGGCCGCGACGCAACACATGGATCAGCACTCCGTCGGAGCGCTCATCATCACCGAGAACGGCCAGATGTGCGGCATCTTCACCGAGCGGGATGTGCTGCGTCGTGTGGTGGTTGCTCAACGCAATCCAAACGAGACGCTCGTCGGTGACGTGATGACGACCAATATGGCGTGCTGCTCACCGGAGATGTCGATTGACGACGCGCGGGCAACGATGAAGAAACATCGCATCCGGCATCTGCCGGTCGTCGGCCCGCAGGGACAACTTGTGGGTGTCCTCTCGATCGGTGACTTGAACGCTCATCTGGCCAATGACCAAGAAGTGACGCTGCACTTCCTCAACGAGTACCTGCATGGCCGGACGTAGCACAGGCGGCTCGCAGCAACCAAATGTAGGGTGGGACAAGCTCGCTTCGAGCGCCGGCCCACCAGAATCCGGCACACGAGTCTGCGGTGGGCCGGCGCTCGAAGCGAGCTTGTCCCACCCTACAAAACTACGCTCGCCGCAGTCGTTGTGACAGATCCCGTAGCCGACTGAATTGCTGGACGAGCTTCGGCACGCCATCGAAGCCCATCAGCAACATCATCACATAGCGGAACACGGCGAAGATGTCTCCGGGAGTTGCCGACGTGAGCGAGCACGTCCGCAGCAAGGCCAGTACCAGCACGCCCAACACGAACAACTCCATCGTGCCGAAGTTAAGCGCTTCGCAGTCAGAGAGTTTCACTCGCCACGAAGCCACGGCGTCGTAGTGGCGACGGATCGCCGGTGCATGGTTGCGGTCGATGACATCCACTTCGTGCTCCAGTTCGTCGTGCAACTGGCGGCTCAACTCAAACGTGCGGCGCGAATAGATGCGGTTCAAGACAACGGCCGGCAGCAGCAGGCCCAGACAGATGGGGACGAGACTTCGATCGTAGAACGCCAACAGGACCAAAGCTCCGACGACCGAGTACAGCGACTTGATGAGCAGCGGCACATAGTTCTCGAAGAACTCGACAAACTCGCGCGACAGCGAACTGCGAGCAGCGACTCGTGACGTGCCGATCTCGCGGCCACGTTGCTCGACGACCAGCTTCGTGGCGAGTTCGGTGTAAATGCCGGTGAAAACTCGCGTGTCATACATCTGCCGCAGCGAGCTGATCAGCAAGTGCGTCAAATGCTGACCGACAAACAGCAGCAGCCCAAACGACGACTCGTGCAGCAAGTCATTGATCGCGAGGCCCAGCACCAAAGGCTGCGACAACCGCAACAGGTTCTCGACGTTGAAAAGCAGGTAGGTCAGCAACAGCTTCGCACGGTTGGCGGTGAAAAGAACGCGAAGCGGGCTTGCGCCAGCAGCAGGATCGACTCCGCAGACTGGCTCGCTGCGCGGTCGCGGGGGAAGGATGGTCGGAGCGGATTGCAAAGCCAGCATGATGTTCTCCCACATTGGTTGTGGGTGGTTAAGTCAAGAGGCCGCCGAACAAGAGAGAGCAACATTTGCTCGGCGGCCTCGGTCTCAAAGCTCAGATTCGTCTCAGCCGAACGCCACTAATCCCATCTCAGCGGCGTCGAGGCAGAACTCCATCAAATCGCCACGTGAAACTGACCGATCCAGACGCTTCCAATCCTGTAACGTGAGCGGACCGTGAGAAGCCAAAGTCTCGACGAAGTACTGGCCGGTCTCCTCGAAGGCCGACGTCCGAATTTGATTTCCGCAGGCAAAGAACAACACATCCGCCGGAGTCGTCGCGTCTTCATCCAGCAACACGGTCGTTTGAAACGTCGTCCATGCTCGAATTGGGTTGAGATGCACGCGCAGCTTCGGATTCGTGCCGAGTTCTTCTTTTAGCCGTTCCGTCAGGCTGCGAAGTTCCTGGAAGCGGACATGCCCCAACCGATTCTTTCTTGCCACATGCTCGACCTCGTGCCGAGCAAGCTGACAAGAGATGTGATCTTGCTGTTCGGGAGTCGTGTCCTGTGTCAGGCTGAGCCAGCGGAGAAACCGATCTCCATCCGAGCAGCCCGTGTCGTACGCGACCAGCGGCACTTCGAGGATGTACTCGGAGACCAGATCCTCTAACTGATCGAAGACCGGCTTGAGCAACTCGACTTGGTCGAGCACTTTGTCAATTCGCTTGTCGAGATTCCCGTCCGTGAACAACTTGACGTGCTCAATCTTTTCGCCATTCGCCAAGAACGGCCGCACGTCCTCGACGTAGCCCAACGCCATCGTTTGTGCGCACCGCTGAATTTGATCGCGGTAAGTTTCCAACGGCGGTGAAGTCAGAGTGGTCACGACGGCAATCCTTTGTCATTGGGGACTTTGTCATTCACCTCCTGGCCCTCCGGGGAGAAGTGTGGTTGCGCCGTTTGCGCAGGACTTTGTCGCCGGCCTTCCCAACAATCGTCGACATCATCCAAACAGAACTTCCACACTCCGCCCCGGAGAACCAGGGGATGAAAACTCGAAATCCGAAACTCGAAATCCGAACGAGGCGAGTTACTTCTGGTTTCGGATTTCGGGTTTCGAGCTTGGGATTTCCCGCGTCATCGCGGGCTACAGATTTCTTCAGCGATGGCTCGCACCTGACGGATTTCACGCCGCCAGCCCCGTTCGTCGGGATAATTTTGGTCTCGTTCGAGAAACACTGCGTCAATTTTGCTGCGGCCTTGATCGAGGGCGTGGCGGTACAAGTCCCACACCGGTTCCGGAATCGGTTCCGAATGGCTGTCGATGTACATACCAGCTTGCTCGTCGAAGAAGCCGCCAGCCAGATGGATTTGAACTCGGTCGGCCGCCGGCATGACTTCGGCGATGAAGTCATACGGGTCGAAGCCAAAATTGGTCGCGTTGGCGTAGACGTTGGTCACGTCGAGCAACCAGCCACAGCCGGTATTCCGCAGCACCTTCCACAAGAATTCCGCCTCGGTCATTGTCCCCTCGAACTGAAACAGAGAGGCGATGTTCTCGATGTAGAACCGCCGGTCGCGGCGGCCAAAGAACGTCTGCACCAAGTCGATGTTGCGGCACGTCGCGTCGAGAGCGGCCGGTGTGAACGGCGGCGGAGCGAAGTGGCCCATCTCGACGCCGTGATGAGCGTCGCGGGTAAAGCCGAGATGATCGCTGATCGACTCGGCGTTGTTCTCTTCAGCGATGGCCAGCAGTGTTTCGAGGTAGTTGTGTACGGGAGCATCCGGGCTGGCGACGGACAGCTTCAGGGCGTGAATGCCCACATGATCGAACTCTTGATCGCCGAGGTAGCGGTCGATGCGAAGCGGGTCATCGGCTCGTTCAAAAGTGATCTCGACGGCGTTGATGGCTGGGTCATCGAGAACGTAGCGGTTCTGTTCGCGAAGTGCGTACCCGATTCCCGGCATGAGCAATCTGGATGAGGTCATCGAACAAACAGCATCGAGCGTGGCGAGGGACATTGCGGAATCCTTCCAAAAAGTCTGCGTTCAAAATCAAACAGCGAGCGGCCAGCTTGAACTGGCTGATGCGGCGATGGAGATGCGATTGTGAACTCTCACGCATCCGAGGCTGGACGACCTCCGCTCGCCGGATAGTCCAGCAGTTACCGTCCACCGCGACAGCAACGGCAGCAACGGCAGCAGCGATGACGCTCGGCCGACTTCTTGAGGGAGTCATCCGTTCGCAACGCGGTCAGTTCGCGAACGACTTTCTTGGTCTTCGATAGGGTGGTCATGGCTTGATTCCTTCTGAGCCTGAGTGTTTCCGAAACGAGTCGAGTCCAGCGATTGCCTCAGCGGGAACATCCCGTCTGAACTGGTTGACTCACATTCGGGCGAGCGACAGATGGCAGTTGGGGTGCCAACCATCGGCAATCTGAGTTGGCAGCAACTCTGCGGTGATCAAGCGATGAATCGTCGAGTCTTTTGTGATTCAACGCGGACACGAACCGCATGCCTGCATTCGACGAGCCGTCGTCAGGATGGCAACAACCGTGATCGAGCCGATGGCGAAACGGAATGTGCAAGTCGAGCGAGGCGACGTCCATTGGATAGGACAGCCTACGCGGGCGGACTACGGTCTTCGATGCTCATGTCGATGAGTTGCCGCGCCAGCGTGGTGATCGCATCAAAGTGGGCTTGGAGTTTTTCGGGGACGGACTTCCGTGACACGCGTTGCAACAGCTTGATGGCCGCGCGTGGGCGGCGTTGGACCTCGACGTAGATGCCGGCGAGTTTGACTCGCGTCCGC
>CAMAWN010000238.1 GCA_945861865.1 Candidatus Kuenenia stuttgartensis
CTCGGCGACATGGCCGTGCTCACCGGCGGCACGCTGATCTCCGAAGACCTCGGCATCACGCTGGAGAGCGTCGAGCTCAAGCAGCTCGGCAAGGCCAAGAAGGTCGAGATCACCAAGGACAACTGCACGATCATCGAAGGTGCCGGCGATCAAAAGCAGATCAAGGCTCGCGTCGATCAGATCCGCACGCAGATCGAAGGCACGAAGAGCGAATACGACCGCGAGAAGTTCCAAGAACGTCTCGCCAAGATGACCGGCGGCGTCGCCATCATCTCCGTCGGTGCCGCGACCGAAACCGAAATGAAGCAAACCAAAGCCCGCATGGAAGACGCACTCCATGCGACGCGAGCCTCCGTTGAAGAGGGCATCCTCCCCGGCGGCGGTGTCGCCTTGCTGCGGTGCATCAATGAGATCCGCAAGGTGAAGGCCAAGGGCGACGAGCAAATCGGCGTCGAGATCGTCTGCCGAGCGTTGGAGTCCCCGATCCGCACCATCGTCAGCAACTGCGGCGTGGACGGCTCGGTGGTCGCCGACGAAGTCCTGCAGAAGGACACGAACATCGGCTACAACGCCAACACCGGCGAGTACGTGGACATGTTCAAAGCCGGCATCATCGATCCCGCGAAGGTCGTGATCAGCGCGCTTTCAAACGCCGCCTCCATCGCGGCCCTGATGCTGACCACCCAAGTCTGCGTCACCCGCACCGACGACCTCGAAGGGGGCAAGAAAGCCAAGATTGAAGGCGCGGTGAGATAACCGATCCCGTGGGGCATGCGGCTCGCGTGTCGTTGAGAATTGAAGTCGATATCGTGGCGAGCCACCCAAGTTTGGGTGGCTCGTTTCGTATCACATTCCTGGCGGACGCACGATGAGCCAGCAAGACCTCATTTTTGAAGTTGGATGTCCCAACTGCGGCAAGGTCAAGAAGGCTCGGCGCAATGACGATGGCAAGCGGGTGCGGTGCAGTTGCGGCGCCCCTTTCTCAATCAAATTGCCGATTCCATCGACGGAGAAGAAGCTGTTGCGGACGGTTGATGATGAGCCGACGGGTGGCACGCCCTGACCATCGGGAAGGGCGTGCTGGGTTGGACGACCAATGCCACGCTCATCACTTCGTTCTGGGCGTGCCACCCATGATGGGCTGGGTTGGGGAGCCATTCCCACGTCCTTCCTGATGGTCAGGGCGTGCCACCCACTTGGAATCACAACTCGTATTTCGTTGGCAAGGTGCGATCCATTTCGATCAACACAGGACTCAGGCCCGCGTACCAACGAGCACTGGACCATTCCCAATCCGTCGCACAATTCACCAAGTTCCGCCGTACGGGATTCTCATGAATGTAGTCAATCATCGAGTGAACCGTCTCAATCTTGATGGCCGTTCGGTCGTAACCGCCACCCGGTTGCCAGAATCGGCGGCGCAACCGTTGTCCTTCGCGAACCGTGATCTTCGGCAGCCATTCCGGGGCGTTCTCTTCCATGTACGCAATCGCCTTTCGCGCGACCGGCTCCTTGATGGCCGAGCGAATGCGGCCGACGGTCGTCTCCTTCGCTCGCGGATAGACCAAAACGTGAACGTGTTCGGGCATGATCACATACGCCCAAAGATCAAACGACGATTTCCGACGAGCCTCCGCAAGCGCCTCGACGAACCACTGCCGAGTCCGATCACGACTGAGAAACTGAAATCGGTGATAACACGAAAACGTCAGTTCGTAGGCTTGCCCCAACTCAACCTCTTCCGGTTTCGGCGAACGTCGCAACTTACGAAAGTACGTCTTGCCGGTAGCAGTGTCTCGCATTCGCATGGCATGGCCCAAGTGCTCACTGTGATTGACTTCTCCAGCGTAATCGGCATCGTTCACTCATCGAAAGCCAACCAAGGGTGGCACGCCCTGACCATCGGGAAGGGCGTGGCTGTTCGACGACGATGACCACGCCCATCACTTCGTTCTGGGCGTGCCACCCGATTGGTGCTTCGCATCCAGATTTCTTTTGTCCTTCGGGGTTCACAATTCGCCTTTATTCAAGAACATCATGCCCACGATGGCTGCCAAACGTGACTACTACGAAGTGCTCGGCGTCAAAAAGGACTCGAGCACGGATGAAATCAAGAAGGCTTACAAAAAGCTGGCCTTGGCCAATCACCCGGATCGCAATCCGGGGGATCAGGCCGCGGTCGATCGCTTCAAGGAGGCGGCCGAGGCGTTTGAAGTGCTTAGCGAGTCCGACAAGCGGGCACGCTACGACCGCTTCGGCCACGACGGGGTCAAAGGAGCCGGCCACGCGGGAGGCGGCTTCCAAGACGTCGGCGACATCTTTGAGATGTTCGGCGACCTGTTCGAGGGTTTTGGCGGCCGCGGCCGTCGTCGCGGTGGCGGGGCACGAGCGACTCAAGGAGATCACCTCAAGGCGTCGCTGACGATCGATCTGCCCGAGGCGGCCAAGGGCTGCTCGCGCGAGATCGAGATCAAACGCCGAGAGCTCTGCGGAACGTGCCACGGTTCCGGGGCGAAGGCGGGATCGACGGCCGCGAAGTGCGATTACTGCAACGGACAAGGCCAAGTCGTGCAGTCGCAAGGCTTCTTTCGAGTCCAAACCACCTGCCCCGCCTGCCGAGGCGAAGGCAAGATCGTCCGCGACAAGTGCGCCGATTGCAGTGGCTCGGGCCGCAAGGTCGAGAAGGTGCGGCTGGAAGCTCGCATTCCTCCGGGAGTCGATACCGGCATGTCACTCTGCCTGCGCGGCGAAGGTGAGCCCGGCACGAACGGCGGCCCGCGCGGTGATCTGTACGTCGAGATCAACGTCAAAGATCACAACCTCTTTGAACGCGACGGCCAAGACCTGATCTGCCATGTGCCGATCACCTACTCGCAAGCGGCGCTCGGAGCAGACATCGAAGTCCCGACGCTCGACGGCAAGAAGAACCAGCACATCGACGCCGGGACACACTCCGGCGAAGTGTTTCGGATTCGAGGCGGCGGCATGCCCGACCCGCGCGGCGGCCGAGCGGGCGACTTGCTCGTCGAGGTCCACATCGAAGTTCCCAAGAAAGTGTCCGACGAGCAACGCGAGCTGTTGCTGAAGCTCGCCGAACTCGAACAAGCCAACGTCAGCCAACATCGCTCGTCATTCTTCGACAAAGTCAAAGACTGGTTCACAGGAGAGAATTCGTAACTGTTTCCTCTCCCTTTGGGAGAGGGAACCGGACAATCAAAACCAAAATCATGCCTGACGAAAACCAAACACCAACGAACGCGGAATCCAATCCTGAAGACATCGCTGCCGCCGTCGCGGAAGCCGTGTCTTCCAACGACTCGGCCGATGCCGTCTTCTCGGCGCTGCAAAACGAACGTGACCAGTTCTTCGAAAGTTGGAAACGTGTCCAAGCGGAGTTCGAGAACTACCGCAAACGCCAGCAGCGCGAAGCCGAACAGTCCGCGAAGTACGCCGCGCTGCCGGTGATCCGCGACATTCTGCCGGGGCTCGACAACCTGCGCCGGTCGCTCGAAGCGGCGCAGAAGGGGGGCAAGCTCGAAGACCTGACCAAGGGGGTCGAGATGACGCTCAAGCAATTCGAGGAGATCCTCGCCCGCAATGATGCGAAGGCAATCGCCGGAGTCGGTCTGCCGTTCGATCCGAATCTGCACGAAGCGATCACGCAGATGCCGAGCGCCGACCATCCGCCGATGACCGTGCTGCTGGAAGTCGAAAAGGGCTACGTTCTGCACGACCGCGTCGTGCGGCCCAGTAAAGTGATCGTGTCCGCTCCGACGTAGCCATCTCGGTCGTGGATCAGCGACGAGTCGTCATGCGTTCCGCCTACGAGTGGCGGCTTAGCGCGAGGAGTCGCCCGCAGGCAATGCTTGTGGCTGCGCGGCGTTTCCTTTGGCGGGTGCGGCTGCGGGTTTGGCACCCAGTGGGGGAGAACTACTCGTGATGCGGTTGTTCGCGGGCACATGACCCTTCAGCCAAGTGTCGATTCCATTCAAGAGTGGTGCCGGGACTGGCTTGCCTGGATTGTCGATGAAGTGCAGCGTCATGGGCAGGACTTGCTGGTATGCGTCGCTGACTTCCTTCGTCGCGGGAAGGGCTTCCAGCAGGCCGGGCTTGCGTTTGCCGCCTGCCACTCGGACGGTTCCATTCTCGGAACGAAAGGCGTAATACAAACTGAATCCGAGTTGCGGTTGAGGCGTGAAGAAATAATTCCCCCACGGTTCTTTCTTGGGATTCGCGTTGTTTGCCTGAATGATTTGATAACCAAGATTCACGACGTGGTAGACGACCGGCGCGATGTTGAGCGAATTGTCGAGCGGTAACCGGCCGATCGCTTTGGCCGCTTCGACGCGGGCTTGAAAATGGCGTTGGTCATCAGCAACGACTTCCGCCAGTGTTTGGAGGACAATGGGATTCGATTTGTTGGCTGGTTCGTAGGTCACTCCCGCTGCGCCCAGGCATTCCGCCAAACGCGCCTGATACCACCAGTGAGTCGTCTTCTTCGCCAGTTCCGGCGCGAGTGCCATCGCGATATCCGCTCGCTTCTTGTCGCTATTGGGGTCTGTCTGCTGCAACCCGATCCGGCACATGCGCAACAGGCCGATGAGAGCATCAACCTTCAAAGCTTCATGCTGCTTGTCGTCCTTGATGACCTTCAGCAACACGGGGTAAGCGGCGTCATAGGGAGTCGGATCAGCGTTCTTACCGGCGGCCGGAAAACTGGAGGACAGTTGCCCCAACAGCAGGATGATGTTCTGCCGCACGACATAATTGTTGTCGAGCAACTCGCCGCAGCGCTCCATGATCTGCTTCAAGAAGTATTCGCGAGCGACCTGAGTCTTGGCGGAGAGCTTGATCAAGTCGAGCAATCTCTTGCGGAGGTCGTGCAAGCGTTCTTTGGGGCCGGCTGCGGCTGCATTCGCCGGTGCGTCCGCGCCCTTGGGAAGAGGGACTTCCTCTTCGCGATACTTCTTCATCGTGAAGCGGTAGATGTGATATTTGGCTCCGGCGTCGATCGCCTTTTTTTCGTCATCCGTCAATGCCGGGCTTTGCAGGGCTTTCTCAAATGCCGTCTTGTATTTTCGGAGGAACTCCTTCTCATCGCCGTCGGTGTAGAGTTCGTTGTCGATCTCCATCTCTGGCAGGACTTGGCGATCCTGAATTTGGCCGGCGGGCAGAGGTTTGTCTTTGTCTTCCCCTTCCGCGCGGACGTCGCCCGGCGGAATGTTGGTCGAAGGTTTTTCATTTTGGCCGAACGCCAAAGGGACGACCACCAGCCACCACGCGCACAGCAGGGCGGTGTGAGACAGCGATCCGCAGCGAACAGTTCGAGCAGGCATGAGGCGAAGGCTTCGAAGGAGGTTCGTCGAGTGTCCCGTCACGATCGGAATCGAGCGTTGGACGGCGTCAACTGGCAATTCAGTTTCTTCATTCTGGACGCTGAACCAACGGAATGGACTTGGGAAAACCAAGACCGCTCGCAAGTGGCGAACAAAATAGTCGGAAGCCGCGGGTTTTGCCACGTCGCGTTCCTTGAGCCAGTGGATTCTCGCCGCCACGGCATCGGTCGTAGGAGTCGGAGAACCGCCGGGACGAAAATCGATCAAGATAGGAATAACGACTTTGCCGGAAACTCGGCGGCCCGGCGAGCAAATCAACCGCGTCAACCTATCGGCCCATTTCCAGGAGTGTCAAGCCGCAGACTTGGAGCGGGTTTTCAACCTGCCCCACGGTCACTGCGCTGCCAGACTCGGACGGGCGGGATCAACCGCGGCGTTGACCGGCTCGGGAAATTCGCCCGGCTCGCCCAATTGCGGGATTGGGTCGCTCACCGAGAAAAACGGATTCGTGCTGGGAGCTGGCCCGCGATTGAAACGCCACATCCGATGCGGCCGAAAATCGTGCATCATGGCGCAGCCTGAAAAAAACAGGCACATCGCCGAGGCCAACACGCACCACACGAAGCGTCGCATCCTTGCGTCCTCCACGATCTATCCGATGAGTCGTCTTGCTCCGTCGCCAAGGAGCGGCGGGAAACTAGGCCAACCTGCCCAACCCGACAAGACGAGGTTCCGGCTCGTGGCGGATGCGTCCCGCATCCGTCCGATCATCCGACCGACGCGAGACGCGTCAGCCACGCCGTTCGCTCGACTATCGGTCGTCCTTTCATCATCCTGACGGCCCGGTTTTGAATCTCACCTTGCGAAAGGATCGACCTCACATGCCCACCCGATTCGCCTCTCCGAAAGCCTGGTTGCTTTTGACGGCCGTTTTGCTTCTGCCCGTCTCGCTGTTCGCTCAGGAATCCGCCGACGGCAAGCACTTCACACAGAAGCCGGAGATCGCTCCGTCGGCCGGCAAGCCGGTCGAAGAGACGACCGAGAAGCCGAAGCTCAACGTCTTTGCCGAAGGGCCGGCTCCCAGTTGGATTTGGGGAGCGGACGCGAACAAGAACTATTTCGTGCGGAAGACGTTCACCGGGACGGCTCAGTTCGCGTTCCTGCGAGCGACGTGTGACAACGCCATGACCGTGTGGGTCAACGGCCAGAAGGTCGCGTCGAGCAGTGAGTGGAGTACCCCGGTTGACTCCGACATCAAATCGCGGCTCAAGCCGGGCGAGAACGTGATCGAGGCGGAGATCGTCAACGCTGGAGGCATCGCCGGGTTTTGCGCAAAAGTCGCGCTGCTGGGACGGGATGGCAAGAATCGTTTCCTCGTGACGGACGATTCGTGGGAGGTTGCGGAATCGCGCGACGCGAAGGAGTGGGCCAAGGCCAAGATCGTTGCGAAGCTCGACGGTCATCCGGGCGGCAAGAATTTCGTGGATCCAAATGCCGGTGCCAGTGGCACGCCGCGCGACCTGTTCAATCTGCCGCCCGGTTTCCAAGTCGAGAAGCTGTTCACGGTGCCGAAGGAAAAACTCGGCTCGTGGGTCAACATGACGACCGATCCGAAAGGCCGATTGATCGTCAGCGATCAAGGCAACCTTGGCTTCTGCCGAGTCACGCCGCCGGCGATCGGCAGCACGGGCGAGACGAAGGTTGAGCATCTCGACATCAAGATCGACGGCAAGCAGATGTCCGGAGCTCAAGGATTGTTGTTCGCGTTCGACAGCTTGTACGTCGTCTGCAACGGCGGGCCGGGGAGCGGGCTGTATCGCTGCCGAGACACCGACGGCGACGACGAATTCGACAAGGTCGAGAAACTGAAAGACATCCCCGGCGGGGGCGAGCACGGGCCGCACGCGATTCGGCTCGCACCCGACGGAAAATCGCTGTTCGTCGCGGCGGGCAATCACACGAAGTTGCCGTTTGAGGTCACACGCAACACCGAACCGCAGTTGATGGGCGGGCAGCGGACCGAGCAAATGCGAGCGACTCTGCCGGAAGGTTTTTCGTCGCGGTTGATGCCCAACTGGGATGAAGATGTGTTGTTGCCCCGTTATTGGGATCCCAGTGGTCATGCGGCGGGGGTGCTCGCGCCGGGCGGGTGGATTTGCAAAATCGACCCGGAGGGCCAGACGTGGGAGGTGTTTTCGTCGGGCTATCGCAACCAGTTCGACTTCGCGTTCAACGCGGACGGCGAGATGTTCGCCTACGACGCCGACATGGAATATGACTTTGGTTCGCCGTGGCATCGTCCGACGCGGGTCGTCCACGCGACCAGCGGCAGCGAGTTCGGTTGGCGCAG
>CAMAWN010000239.1 GCA_945861865.1 Candidatus Kuenenia stuttgartensis
TAGCCGCCGGTCGAGCGCAACCACCGGCGGCTAGCGCCGTGCCGCTCACAACGGAGAACTTCATCGACTGGCGTGGCATCCAATTCAACGGCGAGCATCAGATTCATCCGCGCGTCGTCGGCGAGATCGCGTTCGCCAACGGGACGGGACCGGGTTGGGCGAATCCGGCCGACGGTTCGTGGCTCGACGACGAGCGAGTCACCGGTCGCGACGGTCGGCGTTACGGGCCGCTGCCGCGCGAGTGGGGACGCTTTCGCGGCTTGTATCATCACGGGCAAAACGTCGTGCTGTCGTATTCGGTCGGCAACACGTCGATTCTCGAGTCGCCGAGATGGGTGGCGGCGGATGATTCCGAGGCCCCCGACCACTTCGTCCGCGTGTTCAACATCGGCCCACGCGATCGCGACCTTGTGCTGCGCGTCGCCGAGCAATCGGGAGCTCGCACCATCGGCCTGATTCCGTCGAACACACCGGCGCAACTCACTCGTGACGAGCAACGCGTTCAACTGACAATCCCGGCGGGAACCGAGCCGCTGCAATTCGCGGTGTGGGTCGCGGCGAATGTGGAGCACGCGGCTCGCGTGCCTGCGAACAAGACCGTCGCACGCGAGCCGCGTGCGCCACACATCCCGCGCGATGAACTGGACCTCGCGCCGCTGACTCAGGGCGGTCCCGCGCGGTGGACTCAGAAGCTCACGACAGTCGCGTCGATCGGACCCGACAACGGCCCGTTCGCGGCCGACGTGCTGACCGCGCCGGAGAGCAATCCGTGGCTCGCGCAGACGCGGTTCACCGGACTCGACTTCTTCGCCGATGGGCAGATCGCCGTCTGCTCGTGGGATGGCGACGTGTGGATCGTCGAGAGTCAGCCTGGAAAGGCTGACCTACGCTGGCAGCGCATCGCCACCGGGCTGTTCCAGCCTCTCGGACTGAAAATCGTCGGCGAGAAGATTCACGTCACTTGCCGCGATCAGCTCGCGGTGCTGCACGACTTGAATGGCGATGGCGAGATCGACTTCTACGAATGCCTCAACAACGATCATCAAGTGACCGAGCACTTCCACGAGTTCGCGATGGGTCTGCAAACCGATGCCGACGGGAATTTTTATTACGCCAAGTCCGCTCGGCACGCGCTCCCCGCCGTCGTCCCGCATCACGGCACGCTGCTGCGAGTCACTCGCGATGGCTCGCGCACCGACATCCTCGCCAATGGTTTTCGAGCGGCCAACGGCGTCTGCCTGAACCCCGACGGCTCGTTCGTCGTCACTGATCAGGAAGGGCACTGGAATCCCAAGAACCGCATCAACTGGGTCACGCTGTCGGCGGATGGAAAGCCAAAGTTCTACGGCAACATGTTCGGCTATCACGACGTGACCGACGCCGCGGACTCCGCGATGCAACCGCCGCTCTGCTGGATCACGAACGCCTTCGATCGTTCTCCGGGTGAACTGCTGTGGGTCAACAGTGATCGCTGGGGAAAGCTCAACGGCTCGCTGCTGAACCTGTCTTACGGCTACGGCAAGGTGTTTCTCGTCCCGCACGAAACCATCGACGGCCAGAAGCAAGGGGGCCTGATCGAACTGCCGATCCCGGCGTTCCCCACCGGAGTAATGCGCGGCCGGTTTCATCCAACCGACGGCCAGTTGTATCTGTGCGGCATGTTCGCCTGGGCCGGCAGCGCGACTCACCCCGGCGGCCTCTACCGCCTGCGAGCCACCGGCCAGCCGATGCACTTGCCAATGCAACTCCACGCGACTTCATCGGGCCTCAAGCTCACCTTCACCGAACCGCTCGATCCCGATTCCATCGCACCGGCCAACATCCAGATCAAGACCTGGTCCCTGAAACGGACCGCGAATTACGGCTCCAATCATCACGACGAACGCCCTCTGCCAATCCGCGACACTTCGCTCGCCGCCGATGGCAAGACGTTGTCGATCACCGCCGACCTGCAACCGACGTGGTGCATGGAGATCCGCTACACGCTGAAGTCCACCACCGGCCAGCGTGTCGAAGGAACAATTCACAACACGATCCACCGCATCCAAGAATAAACAGCGACACGATGGGCCGCGCATTGGCCGAACTTTTGAAAGAGAGACTATGAAACAGACGTTCGCACGACTCGTCACGTTCGCGTTCATTGCAAGCTGTTTGAGTTTCGCATCGTCACTGAGTGCCGCCGACTTGGTCTACGAAGGGACCAGCGGGAGCGGGCACGGAAAGCACGTCGTGTTTCTCGCGGGCGATCATGAGTATCGCTCGGAGGAATCGCTGCCGGCGTTGGCTCGGATTTTGGCGAAGCATCACGGCTTCAAATGCACGGTCCTGTTTAACATCGACCCGGAGTCGGGTGAGATCGTGGCGGGGACTCCGTCGAACATTCCTCATATGGAGGCACTCGAAACCGCGGACTTGGCGGTCGTGTTTTTGAGGTTCCAGAATCTGCCGGCCGAACAGATGAAGCACCTCGATGCTTACCTGAATCGGGGTGGCCCCGTAGTCGGAATGCGGACGGCGACGCATGCGTTTCAAATCGCCGCTGGCCAGCCGTTTGCCAAGTATGACTACCGCAGCAAGGACGCCGGCTACGAACTTGGCTTCGGGCATCAGGTGCTTGGGCAAACGTGGGTCGGTCACTACGGCCGCAATCACCAGCAGAGCACTCGCATCACCATTGTCGATGCCATGAAGTCGCATCCGATTCTGCGAGGCGTGAAGGATGTCTGGGTTCAAGCCGGTGGCTATGTCGGCAAGCCGACCGATGGCGACGTTCTGACGATGGCCCAACCGCTGAACGGGATGACGCCGGATTCGACTCCGTCAGAGACTCAGCCGCCGATGCCTTCGGAATGGACTCGAACCTACAAGTCGGCGTCTGGCAAAACAGGTCGCGTCTTCACGTCGCTGTACGGAACGCCGGAAGATTTGACAAACGAGGGTTATCGTCGGCTGATTTGCAACGGCGTCTTTTGGGCGGTCGGTTTGGAAAACGCCATCACGCCGGACATGAACGTCGCCACCGTTGGCCCCTTCAAGCCAAATACATTCGGCAATCAAACACATGCTCGCGGCATCAAGCCGGAAATGTATGCCGGGTTCGATAGTCCGATTCCCGCGAACAACAACACGAAGCAGCCTGCCACCAAGGAAGGCGGTAAGAAGGACAAGCCGAAGAACGACAAGCCGGACACGAAGGCCGAAGCTGCGGCCGCAGACAAGAAACCGGCCAAACCCCTCGCGACCGGCAAGCCCGCTCGCTTTGTTCGCATCGAACTTCCCGGCGACAAACGCATTCTGACTCTGGCCGAAGTGGAAGTGATCAGCGGCAACAAGAACATCGCACCGAATGGAACCGCGACTCAATCCAGCACAAACGGCGACGGCACTGCGGCCAAGGCGATTGATGGCAACAAATCGCCCGACTGGAGCAAGGGCGGGCAGACTCACACCACGAACGCCGGCTCCACAAATCCCTGGTGGGAAGTTGATCTGAAGACGTCCGCGAAGATTGAAAAGGTCGGCATCTGGAATCGTGATGGCTTCGAGCAGCGGCTTGACGGCTTCACCATCACGCTGCTGGATGAGGATCGGAAAGAAGTCTTCCGCGCGGTGAATGTCGCAGCGCCGGAGATGATGGTCATTGATGTCGAGAACGATGGTCGGATTAGCTGGCTCACCTATACCGGGAAGACTGGAGAACCGGCCAAAGGTGGCGGAAAGACCGCGACTGACAGCGGCAAGAAGAACACTCCGAAGCCGTCCAATGACCCTTCGCTCGCCGACGTGCCGGCGGGCTATCGTGATCCGCTGCCATTCGCGTTTCAGCAGGGGGATGTCGTCGCGATTCTGGGGAATGGCTTGCCCGATCGAATGCAGCACGATGGCTGGATGGAGACGCTGTTGCAGAGCGAATTGCGCGGCAAACAAGTTCGTTTCCGCAACATGAGCGCCAGTGGCGACCGACCAGACTCGTTCCCGCGCAGCAGCGGAGCGACGTCGATGACGGAGTACCTGCAACATTTGAAAGCCGACGTCGTCTTCGCGTTCTTCGGCTACAACGAATCGTTTGATGGAGTCGAGAAGGCGGGCGAGTATCAGCAGAAGTTGGTCGCGTTCGTCAAAAGGACTCGCGGATCGAAGGCCAACGGAAAGTCGGTCCCGCGCATCGTGTTGTTCAGCCCGATTGCTCACGAAAACACGGGCAACCCGAACGTGCCTGATGGCAAGGCTCATAACATTCAACTCGAAGCCTACACGGCGGCGACTCAAGCGGCGGCCAAAGAAGCGGGCGTCGCCTTCGTCGATCTGTTTCATCCTTCGCGCGCGCTGTTCAAGGGAGCCAGCTCGCCGCTGACGATCAACGGCGTGCATTTGACTCCCGAAGGAAATCGCCAACTGGCGGAAGTCATCGCCAGTTCGTTGTTCGGCAAATCGGTTTCCACTTCGTCGCCGATGGAGTCTCTGCGGAACGCGGTGCTCGACAAGGACAATCACTGGAATAACCGGTATCGCGCTCGTGATGGCAATGACGTGTGGGGCGGACGCTCGACGTTGAAGTTCACCAACGACCAAACCAACGCCGTCGTGTTGCAACACGAGCTGTCGATGCTCGATGTGATGACCATGAATCGAGACGCTCGCGTGTGGGCCGTCGCTCAGGGCAAAGATGTCGCCGTCGATGACAGCAACGTCCCGAAGCCGGTCGAAGTGATCTCCAATGTCGGCGGCGGTAGCAAGAGCTCCAGTGCGGTGAAGGAAGGCCGGCTGAACTACATCAGCGGCGAAGAGGGCCTCAAGCTCATGGCGGTCGCGGACGGTTTTGAAGTCAGTCTGTTCGCCGATGAGGCTCGGTTTCCGCAGCTCGTGAACCCGGTGCAGATGCAGTTCGACACTAAGGGGCGACTGTGGGCCGCCGTCTGGCCAACGTATCCCAAGTGGGAACCGCTCAAGGAAATGAACGACGCGCTGATCATCGTTCATGACGACAACAACGACGGCAAAGCCGATCGAGTCACCGAGTTCGCTCGCGTGCAAAACCCGCTGTGCTTCGAGTTCTGGAATGGCGGCGTCATCGTGACCTGTGCGCCCGAAATCTTGTTTCTCAAAGACACCGATGGCGACGACGTGGCCGATGTTCGCACCATCCTGCTGCAAGGGCTTGATTCGTCCGACACGCATCACGGTGCCAACAATTTGATCTACGGTCCCGACGGAGCGATCTATTGGCAGAGCGGCGTCTTCATGCAGCACAACCACGAACATCCGTGGGGACCGTCGCTGCAATCGGGGGCGTCCGCCATGTATCGCTTCGATCCGCGACGCTTCACGATCTCGCTGCATGCCAACAATTCGCCCAACCCGCACGGTATCTCGTTCGACCATTGGGGCTATCACTACGCGACCGACGGAACCGGCGGACGAGCGTTTCAGGTCCGCCCGGACGGCAAAGGTTTTGCCATGCACGAACTCCTGAAGAAGGAAGTTCGTCCCGTGACCGCCAGCGAAGTGGTCAGCAGCACGCACTTTCCAGAGTCAATGCAAGGGGATTTTTTGATTTGCAACGTGATCGGGTTCCTCGGCATCAAGCACTATCACCTGGAACGCAACGCGGAGAAGGGCACCGTCTGGGGCGAACCCGCCGGTGGTGAGCTGACCGTTACCACCATCAACGCGGACGGTTCCAAAACGCTGGATAAGTCGCGCGGGCTGATGATGAGCGGCGATAAGAATTTTCGTCCCTCGGATGCGATCTTCGCTCCGGATGGATCGCTGTATATCAGCGACTGGCACAACGCCATCATCGGCCACATGCAGCACAACGTGCGCGACCCGAATCGCGATCACACGCACGGTCGCATCTACCGCATGACCGCCGTTGGCCGACCGCTCCAACAGCCGGTGGCCATCGACGGTCAGCCCATTGCCGCCTTGTTGGAGAACCTGAAGTCGCCGGTCGATTCCATTCGACATCGGACGCGAGTGGAACTCAGCGAACGTGACTCCGCGGAAGTCATCGCGGAGACCAAGAAGTGGATCAAGACGCTCGACCCGAACTCTCCGGCCGACGCGCATCACCTGCTGGAAGCTCTCTGGATTCATCAACAGCACAACGTCAGAGACTACAAACTGATGGGCGAACTGCTGAAGTCCCCGGACCCTCATGCTCGAATCGCTGCAAATACCGTGAAGCACATCTGGTTCAATGTCGAAAGCACGATGCGCGGCGGAGTGATCGCTGCTGAAAAGCTGGCCGCCGCCGAGAAATCCGGCATCCTGAGCGACACTCCCGAACTGACGACCATTCGCGTCGGCACGATTCCCGAGCGCATGCTCTACGACGTCACCGAATTGACCGTCAAGCCGGGAAAGAAAGTGAAGCTCACCTTCGCGAATCTCGACTTCATGCCACACAACATTCTGTTGGTGAAGCCGGGCACAGACGACGACATCGGACTGAAGGCGATGGCTTTGGGAGCTGGCGGGTTCGCGGTTGGTTTCGTTCCGGAAAGCCCAAACATTCTGTGGTCCAGCAAGCTCGTGGATCATGGACGGGAGGAAGTCATCGAATTCACGGCTCCGCAGGAAGAAGGAGCCTATCCCTACATCTGCTCGTTCCCCGGTCACCACTTGCTGATGCGGGGCACGATGTATGTGACGAACGACCTGAAAGCGTTCCTCGTCAAGAACCCCAAGCCGGTCGTCAAGATGACCGAGTGGAAACTCAGCGACCTGCAACCAGACCTCAAGCGCGTTGACCAGCACCGCAATTTTCTCAAAGGCCAACAGCTCTTCACAAAACTGGCCTGCGCTCAGTGCCACAAGATCACCGGTGCCGATCCCGCTCCCTCGGCCCTGCATGACCATGCTCATGCAGGCCATTCGCATGGCCCCAGTCTCACGGTCGGCCCGGACCTGACCGAAGTCCTCAAGAAGCACAAGGGCGACCCGAAGGTGTTGTTGCAGGAGATTCTCGAACCGTCTCGCAACATCGAAGAGAAGTATCGCAAGGTCATCTTCGAGATGGAGTCCGGCAAATTTGTCACCGGCAATATCGTGTCCGAGGATAAAGAGACCGTGGCCGTCCAGACCGGCCCGACCGCGGATCAGCAGCAAAAGCTCGCGAAAAAAGAGATCGAGTCACGCCGCCCATCTCCGGTCTCAATCATGCCCGCGGCGATCCTCAACCCATTGGACAAGGAGCAGATTCTGGACCTACTCGCGTACCTGCTCGCGACCGGGAAAGCGGATCACCCTGCGTTCAAACACTAACTTTCTTTGGACTGCGGCAGCCTGCTGCCGCTTTGAGCTTGGCAGCCTGCTGCCAAGAAATCACGTCGAGACGTCCCGCAGCAGGCTGCGGGACAGAAAGCGGCAGCAGGCTGCCGCAGTCCATGTGGCATGTGGCGCAAAGGAGGACCTCCATGATTCGACATTGTTTGATCGTTCTCTCGGCGATGCTCGCTTTGACGACCTCGATCCTCGCCGCGGACACGCCGCCGAACATTGTGATTTTCCTCGCGGATGATCTCGGCTATGGCGATCTTGGTTGTTACGGGCATCCGATCATTCAGACGCCGAACCTCGATGCGTTCGCCAAGCAGGGGACGCGGTTGACTCAGTGTTATGCGGCGTGCGCGGTG
>CAMAWN010000240.1 GCA_945861865.1 Candidatus Kuenenia stuttgartensis
GTCGTGAACCGCAAAGTCTGGGGCGGCAACCGCACCGACACCGGCGCTCAGCACCAGTCAATCCTCACGTCAGTCCTCCTCACCTGCGATCAACTCCTCCGAAATCCCCTCGACTTCCTCGCACAAACACGACGAACCGCTCAACCAATCCCTTTGTTCGCTCCGACGCGGTAAACAATCACATTCAACGCTCGACGGCGATCGAATGTATTCTGCCCATCGTCGGCGTCCCCGATCGGATTCCAGCGACTGGTCGATCTATTCACCCGATGTCCCCGTTTTTCGATCGGATGACGGAACTGAACTAGAGGAGCCCTGGTTGTTGAGTGTCATTACTTGTGCAGCGCCGTACGCTCCGGACATCGGTCAACCTGAATCCGGAGACCTTTTGCAACAGCGGATTCACCGTGTGCTCTTGATTGCACGCGCCTATGGTTATTCCACACTGGTCCTTGGTGCATGGGGCTGCGGTGCATTCGCGAACGATATTCGTCGCACGGCAAAAGATTTTCGGAGTGCGATTGACAACGACTTTCGCGGTGTGTTCGGGGATGTTGTATTTGCCATCACAGACTGGTCGCGAGAACGGATGTTTCTTGGACCTTTTCGCGACACTTTCGAGCGAAACCAATAATCCAATCCCGGCTTAAATCTGATGGGAACACAAGCACGAACAACAGTCGGCATATGGACTGTTGGAGAACTGGAAGCGGTTCGGCGTCCGAAAGGTCAATGAACTGCAAACGACGGCCAACAAGTCGGTCAACCGGAGCGGCAGTTGGCGCGTTTTCTGTATTCCAAGGTTTCTGTCCGCCGCCCGGTTACCATAACCGAGCCATCGCCACGCAAGAGGTGATCGACGAACTGATCCAACTGGACAAAGAGATGTAAGCGGCCATTCAACGCGGCGAAGACCTAGGCCTGAATGAAGACGAAATCTGCTTCTATGACGCCCTGGCCATAAACGAGAGCGTCGTCCAAGCAATGGGCAACGACGAACTCAAGGAGAATCATCGTTTCCGTCTGCCGTCGGCGCAGACAGTCCAGTGAACACCGGCCCCACGCCCGCTTGCCGCAGTTGCATCAACATCATCTCGCGAATTTGGTTGAACTCGACCACTTCATCACGGTTGGAAACGAGAATCTCAAAGACTGGCAACACCCTTCCGTCGTCGTTGTCGAATTGCTCCAGTGTTGTTGTCGACTTCCCGATGGCCCGATCCAAAACTTCACGAGCCGCGAGCACACTCCCCTTTTTAGCCATTGCCACGAGCCGCCGACAAATCGCACGAACATCGGCCACGGAACACGCCGAGCGGAACCCGTCGCGCAGCTTGGCAACATGCTGGGCGTTCGGATTCCCCGGTCCTCCAGCGTTCCCCTTCGTGAACCGGCCGCGAGCATCGCGACCGTTGTCACCGTTTGTTGACGGTTCCGCCATCGCCATAACTCCCTTCAAGAATTCAACTCTCGGCCAGCGTCCAGTACCGCCAGAACCATCCGATTCACCGTTCTCCACGCGGCCACGAAGCATCTCGATCGGCTCGTCGGCATTTTCAAATGCGGAGCCGGGCAGCCTCCTTCAGGAGATGACCCACTCGTGTTTATCTTGGTCGAACCAGAATCCGTCTGGTGAGGAATGGCCCAGCGAGACGATTCGTTCGATGCGCAAATTGGAGTCCGTCACATGCGTTTGCATGATTTCTTCAGGGATCGTTGCGGGGATATCGGCGAAGAGGTTGAGCATTTGAGGACTTGATCCATTCAGGGTCGTTGTTCAATCCGGGAACACCTTCACTCGGATCTTCCGATAGAGCACTGTGCTGTTTGGGTCGTGGGCTTGGAGGGCGATCAGGCCGTGGGAGAGAACTCGGCCTTCCCATGTGTCGGGGCGTTTCGGATTCGCTGGCTCGGTGTAATCCACGGTCGTCTTGCCGTTCACTTTGAGAACGATCCGCTTACCGGACACGAGGATGTGGTACTCAAACCACTCGTCGTCTTTCACGGGTGACGTGTCGTGATCTTCAACGACGAGCAGGCTTCCGGTTTTTCGTTTGTCTTCGCAGGAATTGCAAACTTGTGCCTCGTAGCCCTTCTTCAAGAACTTGCTTTGCGGCCCAGTGTGGAAGAAGACGCCGCCGTTGGAACCGGGCTTCGCCAGCACCTCGATTTTTAGCTCGAAGTTCTTGAAGTCATGCTTGTTGACCGGCCCGACGTAGGACAGCCGAGCCAGAGGCCCACCACCGGCGACGATGGCTCCATCTTGCACCTTGAAGCACTCGTCATGGTCTTCGGCGTTCCAACCATCAAGTGACTTCCCATCGAAGAGGCTTTGCCACTGACCGTCATCTGCGTTTGAGGCGGACGCAATAATCAGGAAGGCCAAGCTCGCGCAAAAAATGGCCAGTTTCATCGCAGCACTCCTACTTCTTCAATTGCTCGGATTCTTCCTAAGGTCCGTCGTGTCTGTTCTTGATCGCCAGAAACAAAGTGTCGTCGGAAGAGTACCGTTTGCTGACCTCTGGTTTGATGGCTCGGTAATACTGTTCTCGTTCGATGATCCTCAACCCAACCGGCATGGCGAGATCAACGACTACATCACCACTCTCGCACCATGCGTGCTCAATTCGCTGGCCGACCCTTGCGCTCAAGACGGTACCATGCACGAGACCCCATCACGTTCCATTGCCTCCGAGGCCCAGCGAATCGCCCCCGTGCTAAGAAGGCCCTTCCCAATCCATCTCCAAGATGTCCAGTTCTTCGTCATCCAGTTCGTCCTCACCGATGCAGCACGCTGCGAGCATCATGTCGAGCGATTCGGGGTCGGCGAGCCGGTGATCGCTCCCAACCTCGATCAGCGTGTACGCGGGCAGTTCGCTGTTCCTGACCAACTCCATCGAGTCGGCAAACGGAATCACATCGTCGTTCTTGCTGTGCAAAATCACAGTGCTGGGCCTCACGGTCTCCGCGGTTCCAAATTTCTTCCAAGCCGGGCACAACAGGACGAGCGTGGCATTGCCACTGTCGATGTTTATCGCCACTGCGCCGCCCCGTGATGATCCCACGACGACCTCGGGTTGGTGCTCATCGAACTCTTGTTGAGCGATTTGGACTGCTTGCTCGAAGTCGTCATCGGGCAACTTGGGATTGATGACCTTGTGGTCGTGCTGGATCAAGCAGGACGGTTTGACGCCACCAGGGATGGATTGCCAACCGTGAAGGAAAAGGATGAGCATGGGCCGACTCGGCTCAGGAACGTGAGATTGCTGCCGACTTTTGCCGCCGGAAGGGTCAGCGTAGGATAGCCCAACATCGCAGAAAAGTAGCCAGACGGTGACCCACGAGTGGGAAGCAAAGCAACCAGGAGGGAGCCGCAATTCGCATGAGTCTTGAAAACGGCAATCAACCGTTCCTCCCTGGCCCCACGGCCAACACCGTTCGGTCATGCGACGGCAAAGTTCTGACGGCACCGAAGGGTTGGATTCTGCTCGGACCCGGAGACGCCGCCCTCACTCGTCGTGTGAAGGCTGCTGGCGATCATTGGGTTGTGCAGGAAAAGAGGGGCCGCAAAACCTTTTCCAAAGGAGTGTGGGCATCGGCTATCACCATTGATCGAATTCGGAGTGAACTCGACGCCGAGCGATCCACAGAACAATTCGCCAAACGGAAAGAGTCGGCGGCTCAGCGACGTGAAAAGGTCCAAGCCGAATACGTCGAGGACTTCCTTGGTGCCGTGGTGACGTTTCTGGCCTTTCATCCAAACCACTCCGAGCTTGCCAACCGTCTGGCACGAGCGGTCTCTGATCACGCCACTCCAGTCGGTAGCGGAACGGTGGCGAGAACCAAACGCATTCCCGTCGAGCAACGAGCCGAGGCCGCTGTCATTGCGTGGATGCGGCACCAAACAACGGCCTACGATTCGATGCCAATCGCGCGGATCAAAGGGAAGCGGCGAGAGGTTCGGCGAATGCTGGCCCAGCGATCCAAAGAGTTGCTGTCGTGCTATCGTCGTGGAGATTCGATCGCTGAAGCGTGTCCTCTGAAAAAAGCGTTGGGGAGTCCCGCTCGTTCGTAGCGGCGCAACATGGCTGATCCCAAGAATGCGAAACTGTTCGTGAACCTTGGAGCTTCTCAGGCTCGTCGTCGCTTGAAAGGATTTGGCCACGGAGTCCGCAAGGTGGAGACGGCCGGGAACAATCAAGCGGTCATCATCCACACGGCCACGGGACAACATCTCCGCCAGCTTGAAGCCAATTTTGCGGACGTGGGTTTCGATGACACGGAGATTGACCTCAGTGGCCCGGCTGACTCAATGGAAGTGGCGGAGGCTTAATTCGTATCGAGATAGCCGAGACTTTTCATCCACTCGGCGCAGCGTTGCGGCCAGTCGTTGATCGGCTGGCTGCTTCTGCGCATGCCGAATCCGTGACCACCTTTGGCGCAGATGTGGAGTTCGGCGGAGAGATCGCGTTTCTTGTATTCGAGGTACAGCATGGCCGCTTCGACTGGATTCGATTTGTCATCGTGAGCGACCAGCATGAAGACCGGCGGAGCATCGGCCGGGATGCTGAAGCCGGCACGCAGTTTCGATTTGTCGTCTTTGTCGAGGAATCCGCCGCCGTAGATGAACACGAGGAAGTCCGGCCCGCGAGGATCGTCCAGTTCGGGCTTCTGAAGGTATGTCCGGTCGCCGCGATCCCAGGCGGCATGCCCGGCGAGGTTCGCTCCGGCCGAGAAGCCCAGCAAACCAACTCGCTTTGAATCGAGTTTCCATTCGGCCGCGTGATGCCTCACGAGTCCAAGTGCTCGTTGAGCGTCTTGCACCGGCAGGTCAAACAACTCTTTCTCATCGCGTGTCGGCGTGCGGTACTTCAACAACACGGCAGTAACGCCCAACGAGTTGAGCCATTCGCAGACTTGAGTCCCTTCGTGAGCGTATGACAGAAACATGAAGCCGCCGCCGGGGACCACGATGACCGACGTGCCGTTCGGCTTCTCCGGTCGGAAGACGGTAATCGTCGGGTCGCTGACATCGGTGATGCGATTGGGGCCGGCACCGCCGTAGGACTGAATGAGCTTCACCGTGGCATCGGACTTCGGCACCATCGCGGTCGGCGGACCATCGGGCCAGAGTTTCAAGGTAAGCGGCTCGGCGGCGACGGTAAAGTTGGCCAGGAGGCACAGCATCCCAAGACTCAGCAAGTTTGTTTTCATTTGCGCTCAATGCTCCTGGGTTAGTCGGCCATCCGAGTTTCAATGAGTGCCGGCGATCTTCAATGGCATGCAAACTCAAGCGGAGTCACTGTCTTGAATGGCATCGAATCTGTCCAATATCACGCGAGCCAATGTGTCGTTTTTTTGCCGCGAATGATTTGCCCCCAATGGGAACCCTGAACCCTGAAGCATGAGACGGTTTCTCTTCGTTGCTGTGTTGAGTTTGATTTCGGCGGTGCCGTTGGCTGTTGCGGAAGACGTGCGGTTGCCGCGCAGTTCGCCGGAGTCGCAGGGAGTTTCGTCGAAGGCCATCCGCGAGTTCGTCGAGACGGCGAATCAGAAGATCGACACATTGCACAGCTTCATGCTGGTGCGGCATGGGCACGTTGTCGCCGAAGGTTGGTGGAAGCCCGAAACGGCCGACAAGCCTCACGTCCTGCATTCGCTCAGCAAGAGTTTCTGTTCGACGGCGGTGGGACTGGCCGTCGCGGACGGGAAGCTGAGCATTGACGATCCAGTGCTGAAGTTTTTTCCGGACGACGCGCCGGAGAAGCCATCGGACAAGCTGAAGCAGATGCGTGTCCGCGATCTGCTGACGATGTCCACCGGACATGAGGCCGAGCCGAAATTCACGGCCGAGGTTCCGTGGGTAAAGACGTTTCTCGCGCATCCGGTGCCGCATAAGCCGGGGGCTCACTTTCAATACAACTCGCCCGCGACTTACATGCAGTCGGCGATCGTGCAGAAGGTCACGGGACAAACGGTGCTGGAGTTCTTGAGGCCGCGATTGTTTGAGCCGCTCGGCATTGAGAACCCGACCTGGATGAGTAGCCCGCAAGGAATCTCAACCGGCGGCTGGGGCTTATTGCTTCGCACTGAGGACATCGCCAAGTTTGGGCAGCTCTATTTGCAGAAGGGCAAGTGGAATGGAAAGCAGCTCGTGCCCGCGTCGTGGGTGGAACAAGCGACTGCGAAGCAAGTCTCCAACGGTAGCGACCCCGCTCGCGATTGGGATCAGGGTTACGGCTTCCAGTTCTGGCGGTGTCGTCACGGAGCCTACCGCGGCGACGGAGCGTTCGGACAATTCTGCATCGTGCTTCCGGAACAAGATGCTGTCATCACAATCACCGCCGATACGAAAGACATGCAGGCTGAACTCAACGTCGTCTGGGACAAACTGCTCTCCGCGTTCCACGCCGCCGTGCTGTCGGCCAACGCCGACGAAGAAGCACAACTCAAAGCGACGCTCGCCAATCTCGCGGTCCCGGAGAACCACACGCCCAACACGCTCAAACTGCCGGGAACTCGGTGAGCCAGCAACGATCTGTTTGTCGCCGAAGTCATGCACTGCCACGAAAACCAAACTCTCGCGAGTTCGGCGACTTGCCATTGCTGGGTCGGTCGTTTGTTCCGCAACCACAACGAGGACGTTCCAACATGCTTGCCAGAACGCTGAGCACCGCCGTTGCCGCCCTGATTTGCTGCGCGAGCGTCTTCGCTCAAGAAAAACCGGCGACTCCAACTTATTTTGAGCAGGAGGTCAAAGATTCCAACCCGCTGCGCACCGAGCAAGCCAATGAGTTGGACGAGTACATCCTCGCCTTGAAGCAGGACAACGCTCGGCTGCGAAAGATGGTGCCGAATGATTACTCGTCACCGCAGGCGTTTGAGAAGTCGGCTCAAGGATACCGGCAGGCATTTTGTGACAGCATTGGGTACCCGCCGCCGGGAGATGTGCCGCCGGTGGCTGCGACGTTCAAGCAAATCGGCGAAGACGGCATCGGCACCTACTTCCGAGCGATAATCCTAGTCCTGCCCGGCGTTCATGCCGAAGGGATCTACATCGTCCCGAAATCACTCAAGGCCGGCGAGAAGGCACCGCTGGTGATCTCGATGCACGGTGGCGGAGGTTCGCCGGAGGTGGCGTTGTTCAAAGGAGGCGCGAACTATCACGACATGGTGCGCGGCGGAATCAAACGTGGCTATGTTGTCTTTGCACCGCAGCATTTGTTCTCGGCGGAGGGTTATCCGAAAGACGTTCGCAACCGTACCGATGAGCGGCTGCGACTGGTCGGCACGAGTTTGACCGCTGTCGAGATCGCGAAGATTTCGCACAGCCTCAACGTGTTGCTGAAGCGGCCTGAAGTCGATGCCTCGCGAGTGGCGATGGTCGGGTTGTCGTATGGTGGCTACTACGCGCTCGTCACGCCCGCGATCGACACGCGCATCAAGGTCTCAGGTGATTGTTTACCGCGTCGGAGCGAACAAAGGGATTGGTTGAGCGGTTCGTCGTGTTTGTGCGAGGAAGTCGAGGGGATCTCGGAGGAGTTGCTCGCAGGTGAGGAGGACTGACGTGAGGACCGACTGGTGCTGAGCGCCGGCGTCG
>CAMAWN010000241.1 GCA_945861865.1 Candidatus Kuenenia stuttgartensis
CTCGGCGTGCCGGCTTATGTGTTGCTCTCCGAAGAGCAGACTCGGAATCCAGAGATGGCGACCGTGATGGGAGCCGCGTATCTCGGATCTCAACATGCTCCGTTCACGATCATGCAAGACCCGTTTCAAAAGAGCTTTCAGCAGGACAAGGTTCGGCACGCGGCATCCAGTTTGAAACTCGCGGACGATTTCACGTTGTCGCGCGTCGCGGATCGGCGGTCGCTGCTGAGAGGGCTGGATCGTTTCGCACGTCAAGCGGATGCGACCCGTGCGATGGACGGAATCGACAGCTTCACGCAATCGGCCTTCGACATGTTGACCAGCGGTGCCGCGCGCCGAGCCTTCGATCTCAATGAAGAATCGCCTGCCACGCGCGATCGTTATGGGCGACATCGCTGGGGACAGATGGGACTGCTGGCTCGAAGGTTGGTGGAGGCGGGAGTGACCTTTGTCACGCTCAACACCGCGCCGGATTCGCTCTGCTGGGACTGGCACCGCAACATCGTGAATGACAACCGGCCGAGCGACGGTTCCGACGGCCCGACACGCGGCATGGACATCTCCGGGCCGCCGCTCGATCAGATGCTCTCGACCTTGATCGCGGATCTCTATGAACGCGGCCTCGATCGCAAAGTTCTGCTGGTCGTGTGGGGAGAATTCGGCCGAACTCCGCGCGTGAACGCAAACGGCGGTCGCGATCACTGGGGCTCGCTGATGAGCATTCTGATGGCCGGCGGCGGACTGAAGGTCGGTCAGGTGATTGGCACCTCCAGCCCCAACGGCGAGTTTCCCACCAGTCGACCGGTCTCGCCCACGGACGTGCTGGCCACGATCTACCGTCACTTGGGAATCGACTTAACCCGGCACACCGTGACCAACGCCGGCCGGCCGATTCCCCTCCTTCCCGACGGAGCACCGATCGGGGAATTGCTGTGACCCATCAACGGCAAAGCGGACCAGCCGACGGTCGTCGACAGCTTCTGTGACAGGCAAAAGCAACAACACCCAGAGATCAGCCACATGAGCGCACTCAGTCGTCGCGAAATGATTCAGATGAGCGCCGCTTGCGGCATGGGAGCGGTGATGGGTGAGGCGGCGTTCTCCGATCAAGCACTCGGGGCTGATACGCAGCAGCAGCAGCAGCCCGGCGATGCCTTTGGTGACACGCCGATTCAGACGCGGATGTTTTGGACCTGGGACCACAGCACCGAATGGGCTTTGAATCGACCGGGCGCGCACACGCATGGATCGTGCAACGAGTATGGACGCAGCACCGATTCCTTCGTCCAAGATTACACGGTTCTGCTCCGCTGGTGCGGGCGGCACAAGATCGACGCGGTCGTCGTCTGGGGACTGTTGCGTGACAGCCACGGTGGTCTGGAATCGGCCAAGCGTTTGTGTGACGTCGCGGCGAAAGAGAACGTGCGGTTGCTGTGCGGCGTCGGACTGAATGCCTACGGCGGGGTGTATTACGAGGGGAACTCGCCGCGCAATCTGGAGCGGCACTTGGAAGCGCATCCCGAGCTGAGCGCCGTCGATGCCGAAGGCAACCAGTTGGCCTTCTCGATTGACCTCAACGGCAAGAAGACTCCCATCACGACCAAAGGGCAGCCCGGTCCGCGCGGGTTCTATCAAGCCTGCCCTTCGCGGCGAGAGAATCAGGACTTCCTCGCAGAGTCGCTGGCATGGCTCTTCAAGAATCTGCCTCTGGGAGGCGTGCAGGTGGAAACGGGCGATACGGGCATCTGCCAGTGCAAGCTCTGCCGAGATCGTCGCCAGCACTCGACATCCGACTTCGCCTGGCTCTCGTGGGAAGACATGGGGCTGATGTACCCGCTGGCGACGAACGCCGTGCGCTCGGTGGCTCCGGACGCTTGGATCGTGTGCGAGACGTATTCGCATCCGCAGCCGCATCACGGGCCGGACAAGCCTCCAAAATTTGGCGACACCATGCCGGCGTGGGCCGCTGCCGAGTTAGCCAAGTTTCCTCGCGGCGTCTTCGTTCAATGGGTCGCCGACTACTTCATGAAGAACGGCGAGATCACACCCGCGTGGACGGCTGAAGGGCGCGTTCCCAAAGGCGATCACCGCCATGTGATGCGATCGCATCTGGCGACCTCGTGGTTTGGAAATCGGGGTGAGTTGGCTGTCGAGTGGCTCGCGAATCTGGTGCAGCGCAGCATCGCCTCTGGCTTTGAGGGCATTTCACTCTTTGGTGAAGTCTCGCCGTTTCACTCTGGCGCGGAATTGAATTACCTCGCACTGGCCGACTACGGCGGAGCGGATAACCCCAAGGCCGATCTCGATTCCTTCCAGCAGCGAATCGCCGTGCCGCTGTTGGGCGGAGCGGACAACGCTCGCGACTTCCTCCGCTTCGCTCGCCTGCTGAGCGACCGAAGCAAGATTCCTGCGGCGCTCAAAGACATCTATGGCCGCCTCGCTTCGCTCCCTCCGGACGCGGCTCGGCGTTGGTGTTGGCTGGCAAACCAACTGGCATCGTTTGTCCCGTTGGAACCGTAGAGAACTCAACTGATCCCAAGCGAGGACTCAACACATGACTGATCGACGCTCACCGATCGCCCATCGAGTGATGATCGCTGCGGTTCTTTGCGGCTGGGTGACATCGTCGTTCGCGGCGGAAGAGCCGAAGAAAGAGAAGACGAAGATCACGTTCGAAGAACATGTGCTGCCGATCTTCAAGGCGCGGTGCGTGAAGTGTCATGCGGGGGCCGAACCAGCGCAGGGACTGCGATTGACGACACGGCGCGAGATCCTGCGTGGCGGGAAGTCGGGGCCGGCGATGCGGATCGCGGCTGCGGAGTCGAGCTTGTTGTGGGAGAAGCTTGCGTCGAACGAGATGCCGAAAGGCGGCCCGGCTCTGTCGGCGGAAGAGAAGGGGATCATTCGCTCGTGGATCAACGACGGCGCGGCTTCGATCGATGCGACCAACGACGACGCGAACGAACTCAAGGAGTCCGCCGGGCAACAGTCGAACGATCATTGGGCCTTCCGTCCGCCTGTTCGACCGCCCGTGCCGGATGCTCGACACCCAGAGCGAGTGCGCAACTCAATCGACTCGTTCGTCATCGCGGCGTTGGAAGCGAAGGGGCTGAGTCTCTCAGCGGAGGCGAGTCGCGAGGTGTTGCTCCGCCGCGCGTCGTTCGACTTGATCGGACTTCCGCCGACTCCGGACGAAGTGCGCGAGTTTCTCGCCGATCACGATGAACTGGCCTGCGAGCGGTTGATCGACCGGCTGCTGGCCAGTCCGCATTACGGCGAGCGTTGGGGGCGGCACTGGCTGGACGTTGCGGGGTATGCGGACTCGGCCGGAGTGCTCTCTGAGGATCGGCCGCTGCCAACGGCATTTCGCTATCGCGACTATGTGATCCGCGCGTTCAACAGCGACAAAGCCTATGACCGATTCCTCCAGGAGCAGATTGCGGGCGACGAGTTGACGGACTACTGGACCGCGTTCGAGAAACTCGATCGGTTGCCGGACGAGGTCGTCGAGGCAGTGACCGCGACCGGCTACTTGAGATGTGCTCCGGATTCGAGCCGGCCCGATTTCTCAACGATCAAGAACGCCGACGCTCAATACTTTTATCCGACGATCAACGACACGTTGCAGATCGTGGCGTCATCGACGATGGGGCTGACGTTGCAATGCGCTCGCTGCCACAGCCACAAGTTCGATCCGATTCCGCAGGTCGAGTATTTTCGATTGCAGTCGATCTTCATGACGGCGTTCCGGCCGAAGCAGTGGATTCCGCAGATGGAGCGGCGGTTGCTCGTCGCATCGGCAGCTCAGAAGAAGGCGGCAGATGAGCACAACGGCAAACTCGATGCGGAAATTGCGCGGTTGAAGAAAGAGTTGGCCGACTTACGAGCTCAATTCAAGCAGACGTTATTTGACGATCGTCTCGCGACATTGCCGGAACCGATTCGCGCCGATGTGAAGCTGGCTCTGAGCAAGGCCGTTGAACAACGCTCGCCCGTCGAGAAATACCTCGCCGAAAAGTTTCAGCCGCAACTGCAACCGGATGACAAGACACTCGACGAACTGCTGCCCGAAACGTTCGCCGATTATCGGACGGGGCTCGATCAACGCAACTCGGCCATCGCGGCACAGGAGCGGCAACGGATCGGCTTCGATGAACTGCGAGCGCTCTACGATCAGCCAGGTCCGGTGGTCACGCCGCTGTTGCGACGCGGCGACGCGCTGACTCCGGGGCCACCGGTCGATCCGGGTGTGTTGTCATCGCTGACAACTCCGGTCGCGTTTCAATGGACTCCGCCAGCGGCTGAAGCGAAGACGAGCGGCCGACGGCTGGCATTCGCCCGCTGGCTGACTCAGCCCGATCACCCGCTGACGGCGCGCGTGATGGTCAATCGCATCTGGCTGCATCACTTCGGCGAGGGGCTGGTCTCGACACCCGAAGATTTCGGCACGCTGGGTTCGGCTCCGAGCCATCCGCAACTGCTCGACTGGCTGGCACGCGAGTTCGTCGAGAGCGGCTGGAGCATCAAGCACATTCACCGGCTGATCATGACTTCGAGTGTTTTTCGCCAATCGTCCCAACGACTGGCAGACGGAAAGGGCAACTCCATCAGCCGGAACGCGCTAGCCCCCGGCTCCGAGTCACAGCCGAAACCGGACGCTAGCGCGTTCCGGCTGATGGCGTTGGGCGAGCAGGTCGATCCCGACAACCGACTGCTGTGGCGGCAGCGTCTGCGGCGCGTCGATGCGGAGCCACTGCGAGACGCCATGTTGAGCGCCGCCGGATTGCTCGATCACCGGTTGTTCGGCGGCGCGATTCCGGTCGCCCGTCGCCCGGATGGCGAGGTCAGCATCGCGGACGGCCAGAACGATCGCCGACGTTCGATCTACGTGCAGATTCTGCGCGGCAATCCGCTGACGATGCTGCAAGCTCACGATCAACCGGTGATGGAAACCAACTGCACGCGCCGCAGCCGTTCGACCGTCTCGACACAGGCTCTCACGTTGCTCAACAGCGATGCGGCCGTTGCCTGGTCCGTCGCCTTCGCTGACCGTGCACTGCGGGAAGCACCTGACGCTCCAATCGCGTTTGTGTCGCTCGTCGCCTTTTCGCGCGAGGCCACCCCGGACGAACTGAGCGCGATGAGTGAATTCGTGACCGAGCAGCAAACACGATACTCCGCTCGCGGTGAGCAGGCGGATGCCTCGCGCCGCAAGGCACTGGCCGATCTGTGTCACATGCTGCTGGCGTCGAATGAGTTTGTGTATGTGGATTGACCGTGGGATATGTAGCGAAAGTCGCCAAGACTTTCGGAATCGGTGTGAGGCCGAAACTCTTGGCGAGTTTCGCTACCGCTAATTCGCAAGTGAACCGAACGAGGAATGCCATGAACAGAGAACGACCGGCTGGAAGCCGATCCCACGAAGGCCACATCGGTCGGCGAGAGGCGATTTCGCGCATCGGCAGCGGCTTCGGCGGGCTTGCTCTCGGCGCGTTGCTGGGTGACTTCGACCGTACGGCGTCAGCCGCTGAGGGCACGGCTCACAACTTGCTCCCTAAGCGGCCTCATCATCAACCGCGGGCGCGGGCGGTGATTCAGCTTTTTATGCACGGAGGTCCTAGCCAGGTGGACTTGCTGGATGAGAAAAAAGAGCTGGCTCGGTTGAGCGGGCAGACTCCGCCGGCCGAAGTCGCTGACGACGAGAATCGCACGACGCATCTGCTCGGCAGCCCGTTCAAGTTCTCGCAGCATGGCGAGAGCGGGTTGGCGTTTTCCGAGGTGCTGCCTGGCATCGCCAGGCACGCGGACGACATCGCCGTCGTCCGCTCGATGTTCACCGAGCATCGCAATCACGAGCAAGCAATCTGGATGGCCAACACGGGACTGACCGTCTCCGGTCGCCCGAACATCGGATCGTGGGTCGCGTACGGCCTGGGAGCGGAGAATCAGAATCTGCCGGCGTATGTCTCGCTGCCCGATCCGGGAGGCATGCCGGTCGATGGCGCTCGAAATTGGTCGAGCGGTTGGCTGCCTCCGGTTTATCAAGGGACGGCGATTCGCTCGGAAGGAATGCCGGTGCTGCATCTCCAACCGAAGACGGCGCGAACTTCGGAGATTGATGACGGGCGAATGGAACTCCTGCGAAAGCTCAACGCGCGACATCAACAGGCTCGGCCGGGCGAACTCGAATTGGATGCCCGCATCGCCAGCTTCGAACTCGCCGCGCGGATGCAGCTCTCGGCCACCGATGCGCTCGATCTCAATCAGGAGACGCCGGCGACTCAGCAGCTCTACGGCCTGGATCAGGACAAGACGCGTTCGTATGGCAAGCGCTGTCTGATGGCTCGTCGTCTGGTCGAGCGTGGTGTCCGCTTTATCCAAATCTTCATGGCCGGGCAGCCCTGGGATACGCACTCGAACAACGTCTCCGGCATCCGCAGTTGCTGCGCACAAACCGACCTGCCGATCGCTGGCTTGCTGACCGACCTCAAGCAGCGCGGCTTGCTCGATTCCACGTTGATCCTGTGGGGCGGCGAGTTCGGTCGAACGCCGGGGGCCGAGCAACGCGACGGCAACAAGACTCCCGGCATCGAGGGGCGCGACCATCATCCTTACGGCTTCAGCGTCTGGCTCGCTGGCGGCGGCATTCGCGGCGGCCAAGCGTACGGAGCGACCGATGACTTCGGCTATCGAGCCATCACCAACCGCACTCAGACAGCCGACCTGCACGCGACGATCCTGCACCAACTGGGGCTCGATCACGAGCAACTGACCTTCAATCACAACAGCCGAGACGAACGGCTGACCGATGTTTACAAGGCTCGTGTCATTCCAGAATTGATTGGCTAGCCCGTGGGATAGGCTTCCAGCCTGTCCTTTTTCATTAAAGAACCACAGGCTGGAAGCCTATGCCAAGAAGAGGACTCAACATGACACCACAACACGCTCATCAACACACACTCGGCATCAACCGGCGCGAACTGTTGCAGGTCGGGTATTCCGGATTGATTGGCTTTGGTCTGCCGACGTTGCTCGCGCAGCAAGCGAGAGCCACCGAGTCTGCGCCCTCGGGCGAGCAACGTGCTCGTAGCGTGATCCTGATTTTTTTGACTGGAGCTCCGAGTCATCTCGACATGGTGGATTTGAAGCCGGAGGCACCTGCGGAAGTGCGGGGCACGTTTCAGCCGATCGCCACGCGCACGCCGGGGATGGATGTCTGCGAGTACTTGCCGAAGCTGGCCGTTCGGTCCGACAAGTTCGCCGTGATTCGCTCGATGACGCACGGCTTGCCAAGCCACGAACACGCGACACACATGCTGCTCACCGGCATCGACAAGATGCCGATTGGTTCGACGCACATGGCCTCGCGAAACGATTGGCCCTGTTACGCCTCGACGCTCGACTATCTGCGACCGCGGCACGACGGCATTCCGAACGGCGTGATGTTGCCGACGTATTTGAATAACGGCTACGGGTTCTCCGGCCAGGACGCCGGCTTCCTCGGAGCGAAGTACGACCCGTGGCATGTGAAGCAAGACCCCAACGACCCGAAGTTCCGAGT
>CAMAWN010000242.1 GCA_945861865.1 Candidatus Kuenenia stuttgartensis
GGCGACACTCAATCCTTGGCGAGTCAACAACGACACGGCTTCGACCTTGAACTCCCTCGTAAACACTCGACGTTTCGACATGAACTTCGCTCCTCACGCGTCACAATACGCGCTACGTTGCGCGCACGCAAAACGTGGGCAAGTCCACCACCGTGGCGGCACCGTTTCCAGTCGGTACACACCACAGGGAGCAAGGTATCTATCTACGCTTGTCGTTCTCGTGTGACGAAAAATTCACAGTCCGTCGTTCCGACACGGACGGTGGCCCCAAGCGACTTCGAACGGCTTCCACCGTTCGACGGCGTCGCTCGGGGCTGACCAGTTTGGGCGGGCGGCCTCACGCAGGATCTGATTATCTAACGCTTGGTCCGCCACCAGCCGCTTCAGCCGGGCGTTCTCCTTCTGCAGCTCCCGCAACTGACGAGCCATCTGAGGATCCATCCCGCCGGACTTCGTCCGCCAACGGTCATACGTCTGCTCGCTGATCCCCAATTGCTTGCACACCTCGGGAACCTTCTGGCCCTTGCCCAAGGCCACGTCGGCTTGACGCAGCAGACCGACAATCAGTTCCGCACTCTGTCGCTTCTTCATGCCAAATCCTTTCCGGCCCTTCGGGCCGGTTGGATTCGCTCAATTCTCCTGGATCAGTTTGCGGGGAGGGCGTCAATCCCAGCGGTCCCATTTTCGTTTTGTATGACAGTCGATGACAGGGAGTGTTTACCGCTGACGATAATGAAGGTTGCATCGAGCGGTTCGATGAAGTCTGTTTGAGACGGAATCGACAGCATCGTGACAGTGTGTGACGGCGAAGCACCAGAAACGTCAGAGTTTGGTGCAACCGTTGGTACACCAAAATCTCGGCACCGACTGTCATGCGTTGCTTGTACGGCGTCTGTTCCGACGTGACTGACATTGATGGCAGCGATTCAATCGCTCCTTGCACGTCGAGTAAACGCGGGGTCGTGTAGACATTCATCGTTAGGTGATCGTACTGTGACGCATTGCCGCTTGTGCGACTCTCGGCGAGACTACGGCCATTGACAGATTCGTACCGAACGTATGTCGCAGGGCGTGAAAGTCCACGACACGGCCTCGCCAAGGTGGTCGACCACGCCTGGCCGTGGTGGGAGTTCGGCATCGGACTGGGCTTGCTGACGCTGTTCGGCCTGTTCGAGCGGAAACGCAATGAGACGCTGTGCCTGCTAGGCGAGTTGAAGTCGTGGGAGCGGTAAGCAAACTCGTAGACCGGACGCCTACGTCTGGTCAATTGATTGTTCGGACGTAGACGTCCGAACTACGAGTACAGCGGTGTCAAACGTCCGAGCGACTTCGCGAACTTCGGCAGCAGTTTTTTGTAGAGCTTGGTGTGCTCGGCGTTCGGTTCGACGCGGTCGGTGAGTTCGACGTACTGCGACAGCAACTCCGCAAGTTCGATCCTGTCGCCAGCTTCTCGGCGAGCCATCAGCAGCGCGAGGTACGCGGCTCCACGAGTCGCGGCCTCGTCTGCGTTCTGCGGTTTCGCGACGGGGACGCCGAAGACGTCCGCGATGATCTGCGGCCAGAGCGTGTTGCGCGAGCCACCGCCGCTGACCACGATTTGGTCGAGTGATTTCAGACCCATCTCGGAGAAGCCGACTCGCAGCGTCAGGCTAGTGGCTTCGAGACTCGCGCGGGCGAGCACTCCAGCTTTCAGCGCGGCGGCATCGGAGGTCACTTCGCCGGTGGCAGATCGTTTGCGGTCGCGAAAACCGAGGAACGACGCGAACGCCGACGGCTGTTTGAAAACTCCTTCCCCTTTGTAGAACGGCAACGCGAGAACGCCGTCGCAGCCGGGGAGAACTTTGGCAGCTTCACTCGTCAGCCAATTGCGAATGTCGTCCTTCGACGTCTTCTGGCCGAGCCACTCAGCACAGCCGAGGAAGCAATCGACCAACTCGTCGTAGACGACGCAGCCGCTAGTCATGCAGGTCATCAGCAAGTGCCGGTTGTCGGCGGTGCGGAACGAATCGACGAGGCCGCGCTTCTTCAATACCGGCTGGCGGCCGACCGCGTTGAAGACCACCGAGTTCCCCAGCGAGATCGACGCTCGGCCATCGACGCAGCCGGAAGCGACCATGCCGATCGGCTGATCCCCTTCCGGGTACGCGACCGGGATGCCTTCCGGCAGTCCGAGCAACTCCGCACCACGGGCGTTCAACCGGCCGAGTACTTCGCCTGCCGCACCAACTTTCGGAGCGCGCTTGCGCAGTTCGCGGTCGATCTTGTCGAGCTTGCCGTGGCCGAACTGCCCCTTGCGATCGAGTTGCCCGAACATTCCGCTCCCTTCGCCGGGACCGACACCGAATTCGCCGGTCAGTTCGAGCGCGACGAACGTGCTCGGTACGCAGACACGCTTGACGGATTTCTTCCAAGCCTCGGGATGATTTGCTGCGAACCAGCGGATGCGCGACGCGGTCATGCGCGCCGCGATCGGCTCGCCAAGTTCCTTCGAGAGTTTGCGACCTTCTTTCTCACCGCGAGGGTCGTCCCACATGATTGCGCCGGACAGAAGATTGCCGGCGGTCAGCACCGGCTGATTGTCCTCGCCGAGCACCACCAGCGCGTGCATGTGCCCGCCGATGCCGATGCCGATGACCGAGTTCCTCTCGAAACTGGTCGCCTTGCGCAGTCCGGTCATCGCTGCCGGGATCGCGGCGATCCAGTCGTGCGGGTCTTGTTCTTTCCAGCTTGGATCGTCGAGGCCGGAGAGGTTGCCGTAGCTCGCACCGCCGAAACCTTCCATGCGGTTCTCGTGCGGATTGAACAGCCCGACGGTCAAGCCACCGGTTCCAAAATCAAACGCCAACACGCGCGAGCGTGAGTCCGAAATCTGCATGGTCAGTCGCCTCGTCGGTGAAGTTCATCAAGCTGCGGAATGGTTTGTGCCAGCAGTTTAACGGGCGCGTGAGGCGTCGCCAGCAAGGGCTTCGCAATCGTGAGGCAGGTTTTCAACCTGCCCCACGTTCGTTCATCCGTCAGTCGAAGATTGTTTCGTCGCATCGCGAGATGGCGTTCGCAAGAAGTGAGGAGCCTCAAAGGACGCCGGCGGTTCGCCGGTAGCTTCTAACAAGCACAGACTGCGTGGCATGTTCTCCGGTTTGTCTTCGACGCGTGAGATGTCCGCACCGAGATAATTCAGCTTCCGTTCGAGACACTCATAGCCGCGATCGAGATGGTAAATGCGTTTGACGACGGTCTCCCCTTCGGCCGCGAGTCCCGCCAGCACGAGTGCCGCACTGGCTCGCAGGTCTGAGGCCATGATGCATGCTCCGCTGAGTTGTCGCACGCCACTGATGATCGCGCTGGGACCTTCGCGGCGGATGGTCGCTCCGAGCCGTGCCAACTCAGCGGCGTGCAGAAAACGATCCGGGAAAACCTTGTCCGTGACGACGCTGATGCCGTTCGCCAGACAGAGCAGCGACATGAACTGCGCTTGCACGTCCGTTGGCAGACCAGGGTAGGGCAGGGCGGTCGCATCGACAGCACGCAGTTCCAGCGGAGCTTCAACGCGGACGACGGGGTTGGCGGGTTCTCGTGAGGCAGGTTGCCAACCTGTCCGTGCTGGCAGCGACGCGGGCAAGTTGGAAATCTGCCCCACATTTTCGCTTTCCAGCGATCCGATCAGCGCGTCGATCGCATTGAGTTGCTCAATCGGAGTCGGCGATTCATCGGCCAAGTCGATGCGGACGCCGATTTCGCGCAGCTTCTCGACGACGGCCGTCAGGTGATTGAGATTGACGTTTTCCAATTCGACACAGCCGCCGGTGATTGCGGCGGCGACCATCAGCGTCGCGGCTTCGATGCGGTCGGGAATGATTCGGTGTTCGATGCCAGTCAGTCGATCAACTCCCTCGATGCGAAGGAACGGAGTGCCCAGTCCTTCGATCTTGGCCCCCATCGCGTTGAGCAAATTGCCGAGGTCGATGACTTCCGGCTCGCACGCGGCAGCCTCGATGATCGTTTCCCCTTCGGCCAGTACGGCCGCACTGAGCACGTTGCACGTTCCGGTGACTGTGCTGCCGAACGGACCTCCGAGATAAATCCGGTTCCCGTGCAGACGCTTGACCTCGGCGAGCACATAGCCTTTCTCGACTCGAATGTCCGCGCCGAGTGCCCGCAGTCCCTTGAGGTGCAACTCAATTGGCCGGTCACCAATGTTGCAGCCACCGGGAAGCGACACGCAAGCTCGGCCACGTCGCGCGAGCAACGGTCCGAGTACGCAGAAGCTGGCTCGCATCTTGCGCACGAGTTCGTAATCGGCGATCACCGGCCGCTGATCAACGACTTCCATGGTCAGCGCACGATCCGGGCGACGCTCGATCTTCATGCCGAGCGTGCGGAGCAACTCGGCCAACGTGGTCACGTCCACCAGATTGGGCACGTCGTGCAGCACGGTCTCGCCGTCCGCGAGCAACGCCGCCGCCATGATTGGCAATGCGGAGTTCTTCGCGCCTTCCACTCGCACTCGTCCCGCCAGCGGCTTCCCGCCGCGAATCACGAACATGTCCATCCTTGGACCCTCGCTGTCGCCAAAACCAGAAACTCGAAATCCGAAGTACTCGGCGGCGGGCTTTTAGCCCTTTCGGACGGCTCGGACAACACGAGGTTGCCTGGACAAATCCTTGAGCACGGCAATGTCGTCGTAGTGGCCATTCGCGGCCAGAAGTTGCGTGACGGCATCGGCCTGTTCGCCGCTGATCTCGATCAACAGTTTCCCTTGCGAGACCAAATGCTGCGGAGCATCGGCAATCAAGCGGCGAATGACGTCGAGCCCATCCGGGCCTCCGTCGAGAGCCGAACGGGGCTCATGCACCCGCACGTCGGCCGAGAGCGTTTCGATCTCGGCCGCAGCGATGTACGGCGGATTGCTGGCGATCAAATCGAACTGCTCGTTGGCGGCCAGCGGAGCGAACAGGTCGCCGCATCGCCAGCGGATTCGACCACTGACGTTGTGTGCTTCGGCGTTCGCCTTCGCGATGCCGAGCGCGGCCGCAGACAAATCAATCGCCGTGACCTCTGCGTTTGGACAATTCACCGCCAGCGAGATCGCGATGCAGCCTGAGCCGGTGCCGATATCCAGCACTCGCGACGCGGCTTGCGGCTTCAATGCTTCAATCGCATCGACGACCAGCGTTTCGGTGTCGGGACGCGGGATCAGGACATCCTTCGTGACTCGAAAATCGAGCCCGAAGAACTCGCGATGTCCGACGAGATACGCGACCGGTTCGGCCGCGGCACGGCGTTTGACGAGATCGCGCATCGTGGTTCGTTGAGCATCCGTCAGCGGCTGATCGTAGTTCGTGTAAAGTTGAATCCGTGGGCAGCCGCGCGCGTGAGCCAACAGAATCTCGGCATCAAGCCGAGGCGATTCGCTCCCCTGCGATTTCAGATGCGGGATCGTCCAATCGAGAATCCGCTTCACCGTCCAGACATCTCCGGCAGGAGTCGGCGGTGTGTCGGACATGCGGCAACCTTTCGATCAGCAGGGTGGCGCGGCTCAACTCACGCTTGTGGGCCAACACCCTTCAGACGTTCGTTGCGGTCGAACTCCAGCATCTGGCTGATGAGGTCGTCCAGTTCGCCCTGCATAATCTTGTCGAGCTTGTAGAGCGTCAGGCCGATGCGATGGTCGGTCAGGCGATTCTGAGGAAAGTTGTACGTCCGGATGCGTTCGCTGCGGTCGCCGGAGCCGATTAGCGTGCGGCGTTGATTGGCTCGATCCGAATGCGCCTTTTTCTGCTGCTGTTCGAAGATCTTGCTGCGGAGCAACCGCATCGCCGTCGCTCGGTTCTTGTGCTGGCTCTTTTCGTCCTGGCATTTGACGACGATGCCGGTCGGCGTGTGTGTCAGTCGCACGGCGCTTTCCGTCTTGTTGACCTTCTGGCCGCCGGGGCCGCCGGCGCGCATCGTGTCCATTTCGATGTCTTCCGGACGGAGTTCGACTTCAACATCTTCGACTTCCGGCAGCACGGCGACGGTTGCCGCGCTGGTGTGGATTCGGCCTTGAGCTTCCGTTTCCGGCACGCGTTGCACGCGATGTCCGCCGCTCTCGAACTGCAACTGGTGGAAGCAGCCTTCGCCGCTGACCGAGAACGTGGCCTCTTTGATGCCCCCCATTTCGGCATCGGTCAGGTCGAGCAACTCCATCTTCCAGCCGCGAGTCACGATGAACCGCGTGTACATTTCGAGGAGACTCCGAGCGAACAACGCCGCCTCTTCGCCGCCGGTGCCGGCTCGGACTTCGACGATGCACGAGCCTCGCGTCATCGAGTCGCCGGCCGTCAGCACGTCTTCGATTTCGACACGGAGCGCTTCGAACTTCGGTTCGACTTCGGCGAGTTCGGCCTTGGCGTAGTCGCGAGCCTCGTGGTCGGAATCCTCGTAGATCAATTGCTTGATGTCGGCGACTTCTTTTTCCAGCCGATTGAACTCGGCGATTTGGTTGGCCACTCTGCGCAGCCCGCCGTGCTCACGCTGCAAGGCAAGCATCCGTTCCACGTCCGCGAGCACGGTCGGGTCTTGCAGCAACCGCTCGATTTCCTCGAAGCGTTGCAGTTTGGATTGCAGGCTGGGGTACATGTCGGTGAGCGTCCCAAGAATTGGATTTGGAATCGAGACCAAAAAACCGGGAGGGTGAGACTCCCGCTGAGTTGTCGTGTGACCACGGCAACGGCTCAGCGGGAGCTTCACCCTCCCGAATGTGTGCAGCCAACCAAATCTTGTCGCTGCCAGACACGCCCTGCCGGTGCGTCTGACGGTCGCTACGCTCCCTTGACCTTCCAGTTGTATTTCTTGGCGAACTTCTCGACGCGCCCAGCAGCATCCACGAATTTCATCTGCCCTGTGAAGAACGGATGGCACTGCGAGCAAATATCGACGTGTAGCTTCGCCGATGTGCTGCGAGTTTTGATCTCGGTGCCACAGCTACAGTGGACCGTGACTTCCTGATACTTGGGATGAATGCCGGCTTTCATGGCGACGCCTGAGACCTTCACAAATGACGAAAAACAACCGCTCGGCCACCCCGGCCGGAAAGCGAGGGGGCGGAGTCTATGGCGACACTCCCGAATCGGCAAGTTTAGGCCAGAATGTCCCGGACGACCCGGCCATGCACATCGGTCAGCCGGTAATCTCGGCCGGAGTAGTGGTAGGTCAGCTTCTCGTAGTCGATGCCCATGAGGTGCAGGCCGTGGAAGTGGACTCGGTTTTCGACGGCGTGCATGCCGTGCTCGTCGGTCGCGCCATACATCAGGCCCCCTTTCACGCCGCCACCGGCCAGAAACATCGAGAAGCCGGTGTTGTGATGATCGCGGCCCGGCTTGCCGTTCGTGGCTTCCTGAGGTTTTGTTAGGGTTCCTTAGTTCGACTTTTGCAGTTTTCAGCGTGTTGATAACTGATCTGCGGAAATAGCGTGAGCCTCCACGACAATGCTTGGGACATCACTCTCAGGCATCGAGCAAGGAGGCTCACGATGGAACTTGTACCCAGTTTTGCGGCTTTGTTGC
>CAMAWN010000243.1 GCA_945861865.1 Candidatus Kuenenia stuttgartensis
CCGAGCTTCTTGAAAATCTCCTGAGCGTCGAAGTCGCCCCAGATCGACTCGCCGTTGGCATACGGCGCGTCGGCGTGTTTGCGGCCGATGACGATGTGCGTGTAGCCCATGTTCTGGCGGTAGATGCCGTGCATGACCGCTTCTTTCGGACCGCCGTAGAACATCTTGATGTCGAGACCGAGGAGCACGACACGATCGGGCACCGATTCGTTTCGCGGCCCCCACAACGATTGGTCGCTGTCGCCGTCGCCGAGCGAACGATCGGTGATCAGCTTTTCGTAGGTCTGCATCCGAATCTCGGCGTTGACGTCGTCTCCTTTGACTTCGCCAATCAGTGGATTCAAGCACGCACCGGCGTTGAAGCCTTCACGCAGCAGCGTTTCGAGACCGTAAACCAGCGCGTATTCGTGAGCACGGTGCAGCGGGTTGCGAGTCTGAAACGCGACGACGGCGTTCCAGCCTTTCTCGGCGAGTTGTTTGCGAACTTCGCGCGGCGTGAGCACGTACTTTCCGAACGACGGATTCTTCGGCTGCGGCAGAACGCGAATCTCGCCGCCGATCAGATGTGACTTGTCGGCCTCGCCCTTGATGACCATGTCCGCGCCGGGATGGTCGATGCGGTTCGTGAGGTAAACCGACTGGAGATACTTCAGCTTCGGCCACGCGAAGACGTCGTTCACGTCGAGCGTCGCGACCACTTCACCAGCCGGGTTCGTCAGCGCGACCTTCTGTCCCGCCTTGATCGTCTTGGCGAGGTCAGCCGTGATCGGGAACGAAATCGGAATCGTCCAGGCGAAGAGCTTGCCGTTGTGCTCGATGACCGACTCGTCGAGCACGCGATTGAACGCCGCCGAATTCATCGGCCCGGTCAGCGGGCTGAGCGTGCCGTCTCCGAAGCGATAAACGGTCGACAAATCGCCGCTCGACACGGGGACTTTCGGCAGCGAGGCCGCTTCGGCTTGGAAGCTCGCGATTTCGTCGTTCGAGACGGTCCGGCACACCGGCTCGGACAAACCACCATGCGGGAGAATCAGATCAGCCATTGCGAGAGTCACCTCAAAAATGCGGCCACGTTTGGACCAAGGATTCACCGGGCCGAGCGATCACGTCCGTCTGCGATCCGCCCAAATCGGCTCGACAAAACGCGGCGAACAGACCCCCGTTCGAACGGGGCGTTTTGACCGCGTTAAAGCGGGCGGACAGTACGGGAACGCCGCTGCGGGCGTCAATCGGAGACGCGCCCGATCCGAAGCGATGCGGACGAAAACCTAAACTCAAACAACTCAGGAAGTGCCATTCGGCCCTTGTGGCCTGAATGATTGCCTCGAAGCACGGATCAACCGATCCACAAGGGGTCGAGCTACGAATCGTCCACCTGCAGGTCATCTTCGTTGACCAGACGATGGCCGTGCTCGGTCAAGACTTTGATCGCCATCTCGATGTCATCCACCGAAATCGCGACTGCACAACGGCCATCGGGACGACACATCAACGGGTAGGTGTATTGAATGTTGACCTCGGCTTGCAGCAGCGAGGAGCACAGCGTCACGAACGGCTGATCCCCTTTCGGCAAGGCGACGCCGATGATGTCGCTCTCGAAGTACGCGAATCCTGACAGGCTGAGAATCTCGCGGCCACGGTCATACGAACTGAGCATCACCCGAGCCGTCGCGCATTCGTGCGAATCATTGATGCTCAGCGCAATGATCCGCAGATCATGCTTCTCGAAACAACGCAGCAGGTCACGCAGACGGCCGATGCGGTTCTCCAGAAAAACGCAGAACTGCCGCAGGCACGGCCAGTCGTGATCGCGAGCCGTGAGGTCTGCGACGCTTGATCCGTGATCGTCAAAATCCGTGGCCATGAAAGTCCTGCCTCCATGATCGAGCTCGGAACGCGAGCCGCTGGAAGTGAGAAGGCGAGGTCGCGTCCGGCATGAGATGTTCGTCACGCGACGAATCTGCGATCATGCCGCGCCCTCCGTGCGGAGGAGTTGTATCCCGTCTCCTCAAGAAGTGTCAATCAGCGAGTTTCCGATGATTCGCACCTGTCTGTTCGACATGGGCAACGTCCTGGTCTACTTCTCACACGACCGCATGTGTGAGCAGCTCGGCCGACTATGCGACCGCTCGGCCGACGACATGCGCCGGCTGCTGATCGACTCCGGCGTGCAATGGAACTACGAACGCGGCCGGCTCAGCCCCACGCAATTTCACGAGTGGTTCCAGTCCACCACAGATCGAGAAGTCTCGTTCGACGATCTCGTGCGTGCCGCCTCCGATATCTTCTGGCTGAACGAGCCGATCGTCCCGGTGCTCGACCAACTGAGAGCAAGTGGCCTGCGGCTGGTACTGCTGTCGAACACCTGCATCACGCATTTCGAGTGGGTCCGCGACCACTACGACGTCCTGCAACGCTTCGACGCCTGCGTGACCTCGTGCGGCGCGGGAGCCATCAAGCCAGAACCCGCCATCTACGAAGCCGCCCTGCGCGAAATCGGCTGCGATCCGAGCGAGTGCTTCTACACCGACGACATTCCCAAATACGTCACTGCCGGCCGCCAACACGGCTTGTTCGCCGAAGTCTTCACTGACGTGCCGTCGCTCCTGGGACACTTGGGCCAGCACGGAATCATTCTGTAGCGCACGCGGCTCGCGTGTGGACTTCCCCCCGTTTTGCGGGCGCGTAGCCAAACGCGTAGAGTGCAAGACGAGGAGCGAGAACGATGCGTCACCCACCGTATGGCGTTGACGATCATGCCACTCGCGATGGACGCGAGCCTCAGAGAGTGCGAGTGGATCTAGTGTTCGGGCTTGGCAGCCGGTGATGCGCGCAAAAATAATTTCGGAAACTTCAATCATCCCATCACGCGGCTTTGTCTTGTCGAGTCGCTTGGCCGCATAGCCGGTCGCGATAGCCAGAATGATTTTGCTCGACGAGTCGTGTCAGTCCTTCGTTCAGGAGTGGCATCGCGCAGTCGTACTCGCTGCGGAAACGGCGAGTTTGAAGCGATGTCTCGCTCCGTCCGAAGCCTGTTGGACGCGCGGCCAATTCGCGGATCGTGCGCGTTGCCGGCGAGCCGACTTCAAAGACCGACGCCAATTGACGCGCGAATTGATGAGGGTTGACTCGTTCCGCTCCAGCGATGTGAAACACGCCTGTCAATTCGTCGTCGAGCGCGGGTTCCAAATAGTCCGCCAGATCACTGGCGAGAATTGGCGTCGCGTGGCTAATCGGATCGAGTTCCAGTGGCTGGTTGTTTTCCATTCCCGACAGCAGGGTTTCCAACCAACCTTTCGAGCCGGATGTGCTCCAACCGAAAGCGTTCGTGCGGACGATCAAGAATTTGTCGCACGCTTCACGGACGCGGGTCTCGACGTGGCGAATCGCCGTCGCTTCCGAACTGGGACACGTCGCTGTGGAATCCTCGTCGTGAAACATCCACGGTCCAGTGAACACGGCGTCTGAGGAGATCAACGTGAAATGCCGTTTTTCTTGAGCCGTCGCGGCGGCCCACAACACGGCCTCGGAATTTTCAAAGGCATTGCCAGCCGGTTCCCAGAACGAACGTGCGGCGCTGCCGCAGAAGATCACATGAGTCGCTCGCGTTTGTTGCAAGCAGTTGTGAATTGCGTCGGTGTTGCCGCGTTCGAGCGTCGCTCGTTCACAACCGGGCAAGCTGATGTTTGATCCTGCCGAGACTCCGACGACTCGCGTCTGTCCGCACCAACTCGCCGCCAAATTCGCACCGGTTACGGACTCGATACCGACGATGAGAAACGTCTTCACGCTCAGCCTCCCTGCACACGCGTGGAAAATCTCTTCAACGAGCGACGTGTCGCTCGGCCTCGCCACCTAGCGAGTGCGCGGGTTATAGACCTGCCTTGCAAACCGTCACAACGGCAATTTCTGCGTGTTGTGCGCACGCGAACCGCGTGTGCCACGAGCGGGCCTCGTCTTGCCGCTGCTCTTCATCTCGGCATAGATTCTCGCCTCTTCTGGCCGAAGTTTGCTCGGCCGCAACTGTTTGCATCGCAAGCGAGAGTTTCATGCCGGCTGATTCGCCCGACCGCCCCGCTGCCGCTTTCAGCGATTTTCTGCGGTCGTTCACACGCGTTCTCACGGCTCGGCCGTGGGTCTCGATCGTGCTGCTGAGCGCGGTCTGCATCGCCAGTAGCGTTTACGCCTCGCGGAACCTGAAATTCAAAAACGATCGCGGCGATCTGATCGATCCCAACGCGGACTTTCAGAAACGCTGGCTGGAATACACCAAGAGCTTCGGCGAAGCCTCGGACATCGTGGTCGTGGTCGAGGGGCGTTCCGCAGAAGAGATCACGCCCGTGCTCGACGATCTGGGTGAGCGGCTCATCGCCGACGATCAACATTTCCAAAGCGTGTTCTTTCGCGTCGAGCATGACGCTATGCGTCGCAAGGGGCTGCAGTTTCTGACACCCGATCAGTTGGAGATGTGCCTGGCGCAGCTCAACGAGATGCGGCCGGTGATTCAGGGCGACTACGACGAGGTGAATCTCGAACGGGTCATTGCTCAGTTGCTGCATCGGCTCAACCTGTTGCGTTTCTCGGCGGCTGTGACCGGCAATGAACGTCCGCCTGAGTCCGGGCTGTCCAACGAACAAATCATGCAGTTGATCAGCCAGCATGTGACAGCGCTGGCGACCAGCATGACCGCTTCGCTGAAAAATCCTGAAGACGCTCGCAACCCGTGGCCGCAACTGATCAAAGTGGACGGCGACCTCGCGGAAGCTGCGACGAAGCCGACCTATTTTCTGAACGAGCGTGGCACGCAAGGCTTTCTGCGAGTGGCACCGGTCGTCGATAAGGCGGACTTCAACGGCGCAACGGCAGCCGTTCAGCGGATGCGCGACATCGTTGCCGACGTGCGGGCGGATCATCCGCAGGTCCGCATCGGAATGACCGGAATCCCGGTCCTCGAAAATGACGAGATGGTCCGCTCGCAAAAGGATATGACGCTCTCCACGATCGTCTCGTTCGTGGGAGTCATCGTGCTGATGCTGGCCGGATTTCACGGAGTCCGGCATCCGTTGATCGCGGCCGTGATGCTGACGGTGGGGATGATCCTGTCGTTCGCATTCGCGACCGCCGCAGTCGGGCATCTCAACATTCTGTCGGCCTCGTTCGCGCCGATCCTGATGGGCCTGGGTTGCGACTACGCGATCATGTATTTGTCGCGGTATCTCGAACTGCGGCACGAAGGACAGAATCTGGACGACGCGCTGGGCAACTCGTCGGCGTCGGTTGGAGCCAGCATTCTGACGGTCGCGATCGTGACTGCGTTGGCGTTTTACTGTGCCACCTTCACGAAGTTTTTGGGAGTCGTCGAGTTGGGAATCATTTCCACCGGCGGCATCATTCTCTGTGCGATTGCTTCATTTTTCGCGTTGCCGCCGTTGATCAAGGTCGTGGACCGCAACGTGCCGCTCGCCAAGTTACCCACGCCGATTCAAGGCAACCTGCTGCGTTGGACGATTCGTCGATATCCCTGGTGGGTCGCGTTCGCGGGCTTGGGATTCATGGGATATCTCGGCAGTCTCGCATTCCATTGGGACGACGGGCGACCGAAGTTTGCCATCAAGTACGACTACAACCTGCTGAACCTGCAGGCCAAGGGGATCGATTCGGTCGATTGGCAGGACCGCATCTTTCGCGAGTCGAAGAACTCGCTGTTGTACGCCGTGTCGCTCGCCGATTCGCCGGAACGTGCTCGTGAGTTGAAGCGACAGTTTGAAGAACTGCCATCGGTGCGCAAAGTCGAAGAGTTGGCCTCGCGATTGCCGTCGACTCCGCCACAGGAGACGAGCCTGCTCATTCAAGCAGTCCATTCGGAAGTTGCTCGGTTGGCCCCGGTGAAATACGAACCACGAGTCGTCAATCCCGAAGCCTTGGGGCAATTGATTGAGCGGCTCTTTCAAAGTCTTTCCCGCAATGAAGAACCTTGGGCGAAGCAAGCCGCCGCCGCGCTCGACGAGTTTCTGGATCGCTTCGAAGGGCTTCCCGTCGAGCGGCAGATGAAATTCCTGAACGAGTTTCAGGCGCGGATGAACTTCGCACTGCACGCGCAGTTGCAGGCCATGGCAGACGCCTCGAATCACGAGCCGATCACGCTCGATGATTTACCAAAGGAATTGGTCTCCCGATTCGTCAGCCCTGCAGGCGTGTGGCAGTTGCAGATTTATCCCAAGCAGCAAGTTTGGGACATCGAACCGTTGCAAGAGTTCGTCGAAGACGTTCGCTCCGTCGACCCGAATGTCACGGGGACTCCGCTCCAAAACTTCGAGGCGTCGGGACAGATTCGGCAGAGTTACCAAGACGCTGCGTCGTACGCTCTGGTGGCGATTTGGATCACGCTGATCATCGACCTTCTGGGGCGCGAACAGGCGGTGCGAGTGCTGATTCCTCCGGCGATTGTGATCGGCGTCTTGTGGGGCATCGCCCGTTGGCTGCCAATGGACGTGAGTTGGACGCTGCTTGGCATCCTGTACCTCGCGATGACCGTGACGATCACCTGGATGATCGACTCGGCCACGGTGGGGCATAGCGTGCTGGCCCTACTGCCGTCGCTCGGCGGAGCGGCGATCATGTTTGGCTTGATGCGATTGATACACGTCGATCTCAATCCCGCCAACCTCATCGTGCTGCCGCTGTTGCTGGGCCTCGGCATGGACGGCGGCGTCCACATGGTTCACGACTTTCGCTTGCAGACCAAACGCCGCTATCGCATCTCACCGAGCATCATCAACTCGCTGGTGCTGACTTCGACGACGACAATGGTCGGCTTCGGGAGCATGCTGCTGGCGGCTCATCGCGGGCTGTACACATTCGGCTTGGTCGTCACGCTCGGTGTGGCGAGCAGCGTCTTCATCGCGCTGGTGCCGCTGCCTGCGATCCTCACACTGCTGGACCGTCGCCGCCGAGCGAAGTTCGTGCGTGCCCCGCACGTCCTTGCTACAGCATTGAACGCGGTCAACACACCGAGCGCGGCCATGGCAAGCGACACGCTGTGCGCTCCCTCTGCCTGAGCCGTCCACAACTATCTCGACAGTGGCCGGTACTTGATGCGGTGCGGCTGATCAGCGTCAGTTCCTAGCCGCTCGCGTTTCTGATGCTCGTACATTTTGTAGTTGCCCTCGAACCAGTACGCCTGGCTGTCACCCTCGAAGGCGAGGATGTGCGTCGCAATACGGTCGAGGAACCAGCGATCGTGGCTGGTCACGATCGCGCAGCCGCCGAAGTTCGAGAGTCCTTCTTCCAACGCTCGCAACGTCTCGACATCGAGGTCGTTGGTCGGTTCGTCCAACAGGATCACGTTGCCGCCGCGCCGCAACAGCTTCGCGAGATGCACTCGGTTCCGCTCGCCGCCGGAGAGCTGCTTGACCATCTTCTGCTGATCCGGGCCTTTGAAATTGAACCGGCCGCAGTAGCTGCGAGCGTGAATCTTCATGCCCC
>CAMAWN010000244.1 GCA_945861865.1 Candidatus Kuenenia stuttgartensis
TTGATGAACGTGCCATCTTTTTCGCCCCAGCCAGCGGCCGGAAGCACGAGATGTGCTCGCTGCGCCGTCTCGGTCGAGTGATACATGTCTTGCACCACGAGGAAATCCAAGCGATCCAAAATGTCGTGACACAGTCGCTGATTGATCCACGAATGTGCCGGATTGGTGCAGATGACCCACAGACCGTGAATCTTGCCCTTCAGCACTCCTTCGAGGATTTCGTGATACGCCAACGACGCCTCGCGCGGGATGAGAGCCTCGTCAATGCCGAGGATACCGGCGACTTTCGCGCGGTGTTCGGCGTTCGCGAAGTCGTGACCACCGAGCAACCCCGTCGTGTTGGAAAACAATCGCGAGCCCATCGCGTTGCACTGGCCAGTGATCGAGTTGGCTCCTGTTCCCGGCTTGCCGATGTTGCCGGTCATCAGCGCGAGATTGATCAGAGCCTGCGCGGTGCGCACTCCCTGATAGCTCTGATTGACTCCCATCGTCCACCAGAACGACACGCGGCGGCCCTCGTGAATCAGCGTCGCGAATCGCTCGATGGATTCGGCCGACAGACCTGTCGCGGCAGCGACTCGATCGAGCGTGAACGGCAAAACGAATTCGGTGAACTCGGCGAAGCCATTCGTGTGCGCGTCGAGGAATTCACGATCGATCCATCCGCGTTCGATCAGGATCCGAGCGACGCCGTAGAAGAGGTCCATGTCCGACTTCGGAGCCAGCGGCAAGTGCAACGTCGCGGCCATCGCGGTTTCGGTGCGGCGCGGATCGACGACGATGATCTCCGGCTTGTTTTTGTTCCGCATCACCCGCTCCCACATGATGGGATGCGCGAGGCACAGATTGCTGCCGACCAGCACGATCGTGTCGGACTCCTCGAAGTCGGCGTAGGTGTACGGCGGAGCATCGAAGCCGAACGACTGTTTGTACGCGACGACGGCCGTGGCCATGCACTGCCGAGTGTTTCCGTCGCCGTGTTTGATTCCCATGCCGAATTTGGCGAGTGCTCCCAGCAGCGCCATCTCTTCGGTCGGCATCTGCCCCGTGCTGATGAACGCCACTGATTCTGGGCCATGCCGCGCTTGAATCGCCTGCATCCGCGAGACGAATGTTTTCAGAGCGGTGTCCCAATCCACCGGCTTGAGCTTGCCCGCGGCATCGCGCAGCAGAGGCGTCGTCGCTCGATCCGGCGCATCGAGGACCGTGAGAGCCTCCCATCCTTTCGGGCAAGCCATGCCGAGATTCACCGGGTAGTTCGTGTTCGGTGACAGCGAAATCGCCTCGCCATCTTTCAGGTGCAGGTTGAGGCTGCATCCGGTCGAGCAGTAACCGCAAACCGAAGTCGTCACCGCATTGGGCTTGTCCTTTGAAGGCACTCGTCCCAAGCCAAAACCGCCCGGTGACAGCAACAAGTCGCGTGTCAGCGGCCCATCGAAGGCTCGCAGCCACTCTTTGGAGTGCGGTGTGTCTGCCCCGCTTTGAATGTCTTCGACTTCAGACGTTTTCATGGAACTCATCACATCACCCGTTCGATTCAAAAACCCAAAGCGGTACTGATCCGCTGCGGCGGACACGCCAAAACTAACGGCGCAGCGTTCCCGGCATTCGTGGTGACGCGACCGCCGCGAAGAACAGATACCGTTCCAACAACTCCCCGGCCAAACAGGCTAAGAATAACACGGCGGACGTCGCCAACATCGACAGCGAGGACGGAGCAACCTCGCCGATCAGCGACCGCAGTACTGCCGGCATCAGCACACCGCCGAGCACTCCGCACGCGAACCGAGCCTGCGTCCAGCGGATCAGCGGACCCGTCATCAACAAGGCCGAGCGTTTCAGCGACGTCGTTTGCTTCCTTAGCAGATGCCGGAAAATCAGTGCCTCGAACCCCAGTTTCGTCACGGCCACAATCATCAACGCTTGGCAGGCAAGATCACCTCGGCGAATCAGCAATTGTGTCACCGGCCCATTGTTGATGACGGCCAGAGCCAGCAGCGTCACCCACGTCGCGGCGATGCCCAATAGCACTGTCGTCAGCACGAAGCGCGTCGCTGTCAGCGGAAAACTCCAGAAGGTTCGCTGCGTGAAGGCGTAAATCATCACTGAGCAGAACACGCCGCACAGTCCGAACGCCGCGACCGACCAACCGGCGACCTCGTGCATGAGCGGCCCCAAGTCGAGCGACTCGAAGCCGAACCAGCTTCCTGCGGCGTACAAGATTGCGGCTCCAGCGAACGCGCCGAACACGACGATCTCGCGCGACAACCACGAGTGCCGCAACCCGATGACGGCTCGCCAAGCGTACTGCGGACGACCAAGATGCAATGTGCTCGCCCCCAGCGCGAGCAGCCCGAAGACCAACGCATTGAGCGAATGCAGCGGACGAATCGCCGAGATCAACTCCGCCGAAAGCAGCCGTTCCAAGCCGAGTCCGACCAGGAACGTGCCGACCGAGAACTGCGTCAGCACCAGCATCACGATCAGCGGCCAGTGCGGATGCTGAGCCGACACCGAATGGAAATCGACCGGCAAGAGGTTGCGGGGAAACACTTTGTTCGACTTGTAGGTTGTCGTCGGCAGCGTGATCTGCGGATCAGGAGCACCCGGCAAGAAGACGTTCGCTTCGGAATCCTCGATGACTTGCGAGAGATTCACGATCCGAATCGCGATCGCTTCGTGCGGACACGCCTGCACGCAGGCAGGAGCTTCGCCGTGAACCAGCCGATCCGAGCACATGTCGCACTTGCGCACGATGCCGAGTCCGCTGTGATACTTCGGCACTTCATACGGGCAAGCCAGGATGCAGTACTGACAGCCGAAACATTGATCGTCGAGATGCTTCACGATCCCGGTCATGGGATCTTTTTCATAGGCGTCAACCGGGCACGCACTCATGCAACTAGGCTCGATGCAGTGATGACACGCGGTCGTGACATGCTGCAACACCGGCAACTCGGTCGTCCCGCCAATCAACAGGCCGACGTCACGCCACGTCTCGTTCTGATCCAGACCATTCAGCGAATGACACGCGGTCACGCACGCCTTGCAGCCGGAGCAGCGGTCGAGATCGACCTCGAAAGCGAACTGCTGGCCGGGACCGGGAGGACTCGCGGGGATCAACGATTTGTAATACCTCGACTGGGCGGGCAACTCACCGTCGTCGTGCTGTCGAGCGAATTCTTCAACCGCAGTGAGTTTCTGCTGATCGAAAAGCAGTCGTGCGAGGAGTGATGTGCCGTCGATTGCTTGTCGTTGTGCTCCAGCCATTGAAGCCTGAAGCGCCAGCGAAGAACCGTGAGCGATCTCCTTCGCCGGCGCGTCAGGATTCAATCGCGGAAAACTTGGCTCGACGTTGGGAAGTGTGGCAGACATCAAGTCACCGACACTTCCAACAGTTCGCGCGGCTGCGCGGGTGTGGACTGGCAACTCGTTTGACACGAGGTCGCCAGTCGGCAGCCAATTTCCGTCGCCAGTTCTCCGTCGAGCACATCAGTGAGCGGAAGTTCGAGCAACACGTCGTCGCCGTCCACGCGAACGGGGAACGTGCGAATGTGATATTCCTCACCTTGCAGCGACTCTCCGGTCTTGAGCGAGAACGTCTTCTTGTGCAGCGGACAGGCAACCTTCGGCGTTCCGGCCGCGTCGCCGAGAATTCCTCGGCCCAGAACGAACGCCTTCTTGTGCGGGCACATATTCTGAGTCGCATACCACTCGCCGCGTGATGAAAAATTGAAGACCGCGATTTGCACCGCGCCGTACTTGATCGTCGCGCCGCCATCCTTCGGGAAGTCCCAGACTTTGCCGATGGAAACCCACTCGGAAGGAGGGACGAGGGGCGAGAGGCGAGGGGCGAGTTCAGACTCGGAATCTTCGACTGCTTCGGCATTCGGAACGCTCATTGTCCGGAATTGTTCCAGCGACACGAACTCGTTCGGCCAGAACTCGGGCCGAGCTTGGCCACGTTCGGGAACGATTTCGATGCACGATTCGGTTTCGTCCGTGTTCACGAACTGGCTGAAACGTTTGCGTTTTTCGGGATCGCGGACGACGGCTGCCCATTCGCATTCGTAGGTGTCCACCAGCCGCTGCATCATCGCTTCGAGTTCCGCGCCGATTCCCAACTTGTCATGCACGACGACATCGCGAATGTGATCGATGCCTCCTTCAAGCTTCTCGCACCAGACCGACGTGCGCGTCAGGCGGTCGGCGGTCATGATGTAGTACATGAAAAAGCGGTCGATGAACTTGATCGCCGTTTCCTCATCGATGTCGGCGACGAGCAGATCGGCGTGTCGCGGTTTCGCACCGCCGTTGCCGCAGACGTAGAGGTTGTAGCCCTTCTCGGTCGCGACGAGTCCCACGTCTTTGCCTTGAGCTTCGGCGCACTCTCGCACGCAACCGCTGACCGCCATCTTCACTTTGTGAGGTGCCCGCACCCCTTTGTATCGGTTCTCGACTCGCACCGCGAAACCGACGGAATCCTGAACGCCGTAGCGACACCACGTCGTGCCGACGCAGCTCTTCACGGTTCGCAACGCCTTGCCGTAGGCGTGACCACTTTCAAATCCGGCATCGACGAGTTGTTCCCAAATGTCCGGCAGGTCTTGCACCGCCGCGCCGAACAAATCGATCCGTTGGCCGCCGGTGATCTTGGTGTAGAGGCCATATTTTTTGGCGACATCACCGAGCACAATCAGCTTGTCGGGAGTGATCTCCCCGCCGGGGACGCGCGGCACAACCGAGTACAACCCGCCGCGCTGCATGTTCGCGAGGAAGCGATCGTTCGTGTCCTGCAATGTCGCGTGTTCGCCGTCCATGATGTTCTCGTTCCACAGACTGGCGAGAATCGACGTGACCGCCGGCTTGCAGATTTCACAGCCGTTGCCGTGGCCGCATTCGGACAACACGGCGTCAAACGATTTCAGTTGTTTGATCTTCACAACCGCGAACAACTCGGTGCGTGACAACTTGAAATGCTCGCACAAATGATTGACGACGACCTTGCCCGCCTTCTTGAGTTCGGCGTTGAACAGGTCCGTCACCAGCGGCAGGCAGCCGCCGCAACCGGTGCCGGCGCGAGTACATTTCTTCACGGCCACGACCGAATCGAGATTCTCTTCGCGAATCGCGTGACAGATTGCGGCCTTGCTGACGTTGTTGCACGAGCAAATCTGCGCGTCATCCGGCATCGCCTCGACACCGCCGAGCGACGCACCGCCGGCTTTGCCAACCAGCAACTCGTGCGGCTTGCACGGCAGCGGCTGTGTTCCCTTCGCCAAAATCGAAAACGTGCCGTACTCGGACGCATCGCCAACCAACACACCGCCGAGTAATCTCGTCCCGTCGAGACTGAACAGTAACTTCTTGTAAACGCCGCCGAATGGATCTTCAAAACTCAGCGGCACGGCACGCTCGGCCGGAGCTTCGTAATCGCCAAACGATGCGACATCGCAGCCCATCAGTTTGAGCTTCGTCGACAGATCGGTTCCGGTGAAATGCCGTTCGTCGCCGGTCAGGTTCGCCGCGACGATCTCGGCCATTTCGTAGCCGGGCGCGACGAGTCCGTAGATCATCCCGCGATGCAAAGCGCATTCGCCGATCGCGTAGATGTCGGGATCGGAAGTCCGCAGTTGATCGTTGACGGTGATCCCGCCGCGCGGGCCGACGTGAATGTCGCTCTCCTTCGCGAGGTCATCGCGCGGCCGAATGCCGGCCGAGACGATGATCAATTCGACGTCGAGCGTCGCGCCATCGTTGAACTCCATCCGTTCGATCTTACCGTTGCCATGCACCACTTTGGTGGACTTGTTGAGATGCACCGTCACGCCGAGCGATTCGATCTTCTTCACGAGCGTGCGCGAACCGGCATCGTCGATCTGCCGAGGCATCAGTCGTGGAGCGAACTCGATGACGTGCGTCTCCAAGCCCAGATCAAACGCCGCCTTCGCGGCTTCGAGGCCAAGCAATCCACCACCGATCACCGCGCAGCGTTTTGACTTCTTCGAGTATTCGATGATCTGATTGAGGTCTTCGATCGTCCGATAGACGAACACTCCCTGCTTGTCGAACCCCGGCACCGGCGGCACGAACGGGTACGAGCCGGTCGCCATGATCGCGAAGTCGTACTGGATTTCGATCCCTTTTTGCGATCGGACGATCTTCTGTTCGCGATCCAGCGAGCACGCGCGATCGCCAAGATGAATCTCAACGTTGTGTTCGCGATACCATTCCATCCGCGCGATCATCAGCTTCTCGGCGTCGCGGTGAGCAAAGAAACTCGTCAGCCCGACGCGGTCGTAGGCAGCACGAGGCTCCTCGCAAAAAGTGACGATGCGGAACTGCTTGGCCTTGTCGAACTCGACCAGCTTTTCGCAGAAGCGTTGACCGACCATGCCGTTGCCGATGACCACGACCGTCTTCTGCGCCAGCATGGAAGCCGAATCCACGGAATTGGTCTCGTGGGTCGTTGTTTTCATGTCGCCACTGATCTCGCGAGAAAAGTTCAATTCCATACCGGCTTCTTGTCGGTCGCCGGAGTAATCACCGCCACGGCAATGGCCATCAGTAACAGCAATCCGCCATAGCGAAACGGCACGAAGCGCCAGCCACCAGAAATCCAACCACCCAACACTCCGGCCGCAGGCACAAGGGCAATGAGTACCGGACCAATCAGTTTCGTGACCGAAGCACCAACATTTACCGTTACGAACAAGCCCATTGCGAAGCCTTGCTGCTTCGGTGGAAACCAGGCGGCATTCCAGGACAATTCCGCTTCGAGCAGCAACGCGCTTCCCAATGCCGAGGCATTGGCCGCACGCGGCAATTCCGTAGACGACATGTGACAAGTTCCGAACCCGGTTTCGATGATGTTCGAGCCAGCGCACGACCATCGTTCGGATCGGAGACTCGTTGGAGCGCAAGCCGCAATCATTGGCCGACTCCCCGGCCCTCGCGGCGTTCAAGAATCCCGACTCTTCAGGTGTCGCAGTCTCATTACAAGCCGCGTGCCAAAAACCGATCCGAGCAGGCTCGGTGCTGGTTCCAAGCCAGGGGATGCGTGGTTTTCACTCGTGGAAATCCACGTCTCTGCGAAGAGTCTGAATTCGCAGAAAAAATCCCCGGTTCAAAACTTGGCGACTGCTGAGCCGCATCGCTGCTCAAAATCCGTGCGATGATGTCGGGCAATTAGTCGTCGTCGCCGACGCCCGACTTCGTCCGTTGCACGACGAATTTGTGGCCGCAGTCGCACTGAGCTTTGCGGACATGCACCTGAGTGCCGCACTTCGGACAGGGCTTTCGCCACGCGGACGGGGTTGCGTCCAGCGTCACCGTTTTGTCCGGCTTTTTGGCCTTCAGTTTTTTCATCCGCTTTTCGTCGGCTTGCGCCTCAGCACATTGCGG
>CAMAWN010000245.1 GCA_945861865.1 Candidatus Kuenenia stuttgartensis
CCCAAGTACGGACCTTTCGTCGTCGTGCCTTCCGGATAATTCCCATCCACGTTCGCCTTGTCCCCATTCAATACGTCTCCAAAGTGGAACATAGTCTGCGTTCCCGCACGGCACGCATACTCCCACTCTGCTTCCGTTGGCAAACGATAACGGCGACCGCTCTCACCAGACCGGGACGACAACTTACGGCAAAACTCCTGAGCAGCATTCCAACTCACGCTCTCCACTGGACTCTCGCTTGTGTCCAACCCGGAAACATTGTCCTTACCGAGACCCGTCTTCGAGAACCAACTCGGATTCGTCCCCATGACCCGCGCGTACTGCGCTTGAGTCACCTCGTACACGCCCATGTAAAACGGCTGGCTGATCCGAACCCGATGCACCGGCTTTTCAGCGTCGACTTCCGTCGATCCCATCTCAAACTCTCCCGCCGGGATCAACGCGAACTTCATCTCAACGCTGTTCGTCAACGTCTTCGCCGAATTCGCCGGCAACGGACTCGTCTTCGGCAACGGCACGGGTTTGTCCGGAGTCGTGCTGACCTTCGCGACCACTTTGCCGAAGTCGAAATCCAGCGCTTCCAGCGTCAAGTCGCCCTTCAAGAACGGTCGCTGCGAGTCGTTGAACTTCTTGGCGACATGCAGCTTGGTTTTGCGGCCGGCGTATTGCGAAAGCTCGCTCAACGAGACTTTGCCGTCGCCGTTCTCGTCGGCTTGGCCGCTCAGGCCGTCCATCAGGAAGTGCATGAAGACGCCGTGGCCGAAGTCTTTTTCCTCCCACGAGATTTCCCCCGGAGCGCAGCTATTGAGCAACACGAGACCTTCCGGCGGTCGTTCCAACGTCTGTGCAAACTGCCGCGTGCCGTCGGTCGGGGTCAAGCTCCGCTGGCCGCCGGGACGGGGATCGTTCCGGCAGGCATCGACCACCACTAGCTTGAACGCGGCCGGACTCTTCTTCAGCCGGTCGTACACCGAATCCATCGAGACCAGCGAGTTCGGATCGTCCAGCTTGGCATCGGTCGGACAGATGTAGCTCTTGCCGCCAAAGTGCAGACCATGTCCGCTGAAGGCCAGCACGACGATGTCATCCTTCTCCAGCAGCCCCAACACCAGATCGAGCTGCTTTTCGATGTTGGCCTTGAACGGCAGATACTTCTTCTCTTTGGCCTCGTCGTGCAGCAGAAACACGTTCTCTTCGTCGAAGCCGGACTTGATCAGCCGCTCGCGAAACGCCCGCTGGTCGGCACCGCAATACTGCAAGTCCTGCGCTTGCGCGTAATCGTCTACGCCAATCAGGATCGCCCACCGCTGATGCCCGGCTTTCTTGTCGGCCGCTTGCCCGATCATCGCGAACAAGCAAACCACCATCGCACTTAGCCAGATGAGCCATTTCGCGTGTCGCATGATGGGGGTCTCTCGATCCGGGGTCAGGCACTTCGGAATTTCGGAATTGGCCGATCACATGCTCGCCATGTTCATCATCGTTCCCGGCCAATTCCGAAATTCCGAAGTGCCTGACCCCTGAGGTTACTTACCGGCGGTTTGTTCGAGGGCTTCGGCATCGACGTAGCGGAGATGAACGACGCCGATCAGGTTCCCGGCCTTGGGGCCTTGGCGTTCCGTCAGGTCTTGCTTGATGTCGTTACCGGCGGCGGTGCCCAACGTACTGCGAGCACCCCCTCCCGGAGTGTAGAAGGCGACTGTGATCAGGCCGATCTGTTCGGTGAAACCTTGGCGTCCGGCGAGCGACTCGGCGGCGTCCACGATCAGGAATTTCTTCATGTTGCCATCGGCTCCCGTGCGAGTCGTGAAGCCACGAATCACCCACAGTGGAGCGCCTCCCTTGAGATTCGGATCCTGCGGGTCCAGGAACCAGGCGCGGGCGTCGGACAGGTTCGTCACCGGCTGTGCCCACAACTCCATTTGAATGCCCTTCTCGGTGGTACTGACTTCTTCGGTCTGGCCCTTCTTCGGCAGCGTGTCGAGACCATCGACCAGCAACTTCATCAGAGCCAGCGAGCCGCTCTTGTTCTCGATGACGACTTCGTATTCCTCACCCTTGCGCACGGGGACGAAGTAATCGTTGCCTCGGAACGCCCCTTTGCGGATCTCACCCTTCACGCGCAGTTGCACGTTGAATGGGAATGACGGATCGAGCAGCGGATGTCCCGCGTCAGCGCGTTTATCGAGCACCGGGATCACTTGGTCTTCAGTCGGCTTTTGGTTTCCGCCTTCCTGGACCAATTCTGGACGTCGGTCTTCCGGCCGCACGGCCGTGCTGCGGCCGAGCATGGCCCACTGCTCTTCGGTGAGCGCCACGGTTCCGCCGGCTTCGCCGATAACGTCGTCACTCTCGGTGGATTGCAGCTTGCATTTCAGGTTGATGATCCGCCCGCTACGGCCTTTGAACGAACCAGTGGCCAGCACCGGCAACCCGCCTGCCGAGCGAGACAAGCTCACCAACTTCACCGTCGAGCTTAAATCTTTCAGTTGGAAATGCTGATCCTTCATGGCCTGTTGCAGCCGCTTACGATCCACCACGCGAAACTGGCCACCCTCGCTCTGTGCAATCAGCGATGATTCCAATTCCTGCGAACAAAGTTTGCCGAGCAGCCCGAAGTCGCCGCCGAGCAGTTCGTTGTTGAGCTTGCTTTCGTCGATGAATTCCAGCACGCCGACCCTCTTGATTTGCCGCTCGCCCAGCGTGATCGCCAGTTGCTCGGCCATATCCGCCAACACGGTCTTCAAGGGCTGCGGTTGCAGTTTCACGATATTGGGAACGCCGGTGACTCCGGTGCGCACGATCCGCACCGGAGTCTGCGGCCGGCGGAACCGCGTGTCCGCCGTGCTGCGGACGCGGAGTTCGACGTACTTGTACAACTCGTCGATATCGACGGCTCCGTTGGTGTCCTGATCCGCGTGACCTTTCAGACCTTGATTGAACCAATAGCTGAACAGCGACTGTTGCTTGTCTTCCCAGATCAAACTCTTCTCGTTGGCCTTGCAACTGGCGAGCGTGACGACCCCTTCCAAGTTCTCGAAGACCGCTTGCAGGTCTTTGGTGGTCAACTCACGAGGTTCGCTGTCTCCCTTTTCAGAACCAGCGTGGCAGGCATCGAGCACCAGCACTCGCAGTCCCGCTTTGCAGCCGGCGATTTTTTCGCGAACAAGCTCAATCGGGATACCGGTCGCGGACGGGTCTTGCGGATCGCAGTCGATGGGAGCCAGATACATCTTGCCGGCTTTGTCTTGAAAGCCGTGACCGCTGAAGTAGATCAGGATCGTGTCCTCGGGACCGGCCTTGCTCAGCCAGCTCGACAGACCGTTCAAGATGCTGTCCTTGAACGGCTGCGTCTCTTTGGTCGCGCCCTTGTCGGTGATCTCCAGCAAGTTCTCTTTCAAGTAGTCGCCGCGCGTTTGCAACGTCTCGCTGAGCTGCCGCACGTCATTGACGGTGAAACTGAGCGGGTTGGCCTTGGTGTATTTCTCGACGCCGATCAACACCGCCCACTGCCGACCTGTGGCGGCTTTGCCTTTCGGCTCGTCGGCCCCTGCCGATCGCAACCCCGCGCCGACCGCCAGGATCAACGTCAGACCACCCAGCACCAGCCGGTGCCAGCGATTCCCCAAGACTTTCGTGTGTGTGCCCATCATTTTCTCCCCTGTCATCTCGAAGTGCTCGACCGATATCGCCCGTTGACCGGTGTCCCCGGCATACGGGCGAGGATTCTATCATTGGACGCTGCAATTCCACCCTGTTGCGCGGAAACTGGCGTCAGCCCTTCATCCCCGCGCTCTTACAGGACGCTTAGCTGTCTCAATGCGGAAAGAACCCGGCGTTGCGACAAAAAAAGGACCACCGGTCTTACCAAATTTTGCGCGAACAGGGGGATGCCCCCTGTACCCCCCGTAAGTCAGAGGACAGAGAGCAGAGAAACAGAGTTCAAGAACAGGACGACTCGGCACAACTCACCCCGAAACACGAACCACACGAAAACCAACGTTGCTGCGACGGTTCGCCGGTGGGCCTTCACTGCGAAAGGCGGCGCGACAGTAGACAGCGTTGTTGTTCCAACCACCGCCCCGAAGCACGCGGGAAGAGCCGGCGGCCGCTCCTTTCGGATCTTCCGGCGGCGACTTCGCGTAGTAGTTCTCGTCGTACCAATCTTCGCACCACTCCGCCGCGTTCCCGTGCATGTCGTACAGACCGAAGGGATTCGGCTTGAACCGTCCGACGGGTGCGGAGAACGCGTAACCGTCCGAGCCGGTGAGATAGTTGATGAAGCCGTCGCCGAAGCGCGACTTCGCCGAACCATCCCACACGTTGTCGATCGACACCAAATCTTCAGGATCGCTGCTGTTCCAATACCGGCTCTTCGTTCCCGCACGGCAGGCGTATTCCCATTCCGCTTCCGTCGGCAAACGATACGTCTTCCCCTCTTTCTTGCTGAGCCACTCACAAAACGCTTTCGCGTCATTCCAGCTCACATTCACCACCGGATGCTCATTCGTCTGCCCTTCGAAACCCCACGACCACGGACGGTACTTCGCTTTCTTCTCAAACGGCTTCTCTTTGTTGTTCGGGTCATAGCCCCAGCCCCCCTCGCCATCCTTCTCCGAATCGGTCTTGTACCCCGCGTCGTGATAGAACTTCAAAAACTGACCCAGCGTGACTTCATGCGTCCCCATGTAAAACGACTTCGTGAGTTTCACCTTGTGGACCGGCTGTTCTCCGACCACCCATTCCCGCTTGGCATACGGAAACCGCCGCAGCAATTCGTCCGGACCTTCGGGACTCCCCATCTCGAACTCACCCGCAGGGATCAAGACCAGTTCCATGCCAATCGAGTTGGTCAGCTTGGCCTCCGCGCCGCGCGCCACGCGGCCGATGTCGAACTGCAACATCTCTTGCTCGTACTCTCCTTTCAAATACGGCGATTGAAAGTCGCCAAACTTTCGGGCGACGTGGTTCTTGGTCTCGACCGACGCGAACGTGGACAGTTCGCCCAGCGAGACCTGACCGTCACGGTTCTTGTCCGCCTTGCCGCCCCAGCCTTCCAGCAGGTAGTGCATGAAAACCCCATGCTTCAGATCGTCATCCTCCTGCGACTGCTGACCCGGCCCGCAACTTCCCAACCACAAGATCCCGCGCGGCGGCTTCGCCTTGGAGAACTCGTTGAGTTCCTCGATCGACGCCGCGCTCCGCTTGCCTCGCGGACGGGGATCGTCCCGGCAGGCATCCACGATCATCAGCCGCAATGCGGCGGGGCTCTTTTCCAATTGCTCGTAAATGTCGGGCAGCGACAACAGCGACTCCGGCTTTTCGATGTTCGCATCCGCCGGGCACAGATAGGCCGTCTTTTCGATTTGAATCCCATGCCCACTGAAGCCGATCACCACCAAGTCGTCTTTCTCCACCAGACTGAGCAACAGCTTGAGCTGCTTTTCAATGTTCGCCTTGAACGGCTTGATCCGATTCTCGGTGGCTTTGTCGTGCAAGAGAAACAGGTGGTCCTCTGGAAAGCCGGCGGCCTGCAATCGCGCGTGCAACGCCTTCTGGTCGGCTCCGCAGTAATTCAGATCCTTCAGTTCGACGTAGTCGTCCACGCCAATCAGGATCGCCCACCGTTCGGGCTTTCGCACGCTCTGGGCCAGCGCTTCGGAATCGCGAGCCATGACAACGGTCAGCAGGCCCAACAGCAGCCAGAACCAGCGGGGAAGAGTCATGGGGGCACCTTTCACGAGGGCGAAACAACGCTAACACCTTAGCTGTCTCTCGTAGAATGCGGAACTCTGTGGTTTCGCGACAAACATTTTCTGGAAATGCGGACTATCCCTTTGGTTTGATGAGCTTTGAAAACAGCGGCTTCTCCGGTCGATCGGTTTCGAGCAGCGATTGCTGACGCTCGACGGGTTGCGGGCGTTGAGCGTTGAAGGTCTCGTCCAACCGCCGCGCGACGTAGTCCGCCAATTCTTGTCGCGAGACAACTTTGTCGCCGTTGCGGTCGGCCGCGTTGGAGTTCAGTCCTTCGACCACGAAATGGGTGAATTGGCCGGCGCGGATCGTGTCGTTGCCGCGATTCATCCGCCGCTCATACGCCTGCTGCTCCGGCCGGCAGGCGAACAGCGCTACGACCGAACGGGGCGTCAGCGATTTCGTCGTTCCCTGAAAGTCGCGCCACGGACGCTCGTCCGGCTTGAGCGCCGCGCGAGGCTCCGGCATTGGCAAGAAGCGCGCGACGATCTCGTCGTCCACTTCTTTGATGCCCGTGCCGGCATGACAGCAATCGAGCAAGATCGTCACCTGCCCCGCTTCCAGGCCGTCCAACCAGGCTCCCAGGTCATCATCCAAAATCAGGTTGGTACCGTCGCTGCGCGCATCGAACAGACACAGGGCTTCGTCCAGATGATCCTGCTCATCGAACGGCTTGCGATCCGGCACCTGCGTTCCATGCCCGCTAAAGTGAAACAGCAACGTGTCTGCGGGACGCAGCGTGCGCGCCAATCGCTCCCATTCGGCTTGCAGCGCCGCGCGCGTGGCCTGTTTCCCCTTGAGCACTCGCACATGGTCCGCAGCCAATCCGAATTGTCGCTTCCAGAGATCGGCGACGGCGTCGGCGTCAGACTCCGCGCCGCGCAACGGACGCGGACGCGAACCGTTCGGCAAACGAAAGTCCGGACAATCATTCACGCCAACAATCAGCGCATAGTCCTCGGCCCACACTGGAGTGGCTGTCAGCCAACAGCCAATGCACACGATTGCGATCCCTGTCCTGCGCATGACGCCGCCTCATTCACGCCGGTTGAGTTCTCGAATCGCCTTGGTCACAAGTTCGCGATCCGTCGCTGACAGCGGCCGCTCGGCCAAGCGTCGCCAGATTTGCAGGGCTTCGTCGCGCCGGTTTTGCTCGTCCAGCGTCAGCGCCAGATTGATGTGCGGCGCGAGGTTCTCCGGATCGAGTTCACCGGACTTCCGAAACGCGGTCTCCGCAGCCGTCCAATCCTCGCGCAGAAATTCCGCCAGCCCCAAACCAAGCCACGCCAGTGGATGTTTCGGATGGCGCTCCAGCAACTGCGTGAACTCCGTTCGCGCCTGATCCAGATCGCCTTGGCTGAGCCACAGGTGCCCGCGGTTGAGCCGGACCTCGACGTCATCTCCTTTGGCGTCCAACAACAATTGGCGAGCCTCGTTCAAACCCGTTTGAGTCTCTGGGCCACGCGCGATGACGCCGTCCACTCCGTAGCCAAAATCCAACAGTCGTCCAGAAGATGCCAATGCCACGTCGCCTCGCAGTTCACGGACGGCTTGCGATTGCAGGCTCAACAGACGATCGGAACGAACTCCTTGCCGAGCGGCTTGATCGAGTGCCGCCCGCGCCTGCGAGAAATCGGACACGGCCAACA
>CAMAWN010000246.1 GCA_945861865.1 Candidatus Kuenenia stuttgartensis
AAGCTGCTGCCGGCGTCGTGCATCAGCTTGAGGATGCTGAGATTCGAGTTCGCCTTGACCGAGTAACAAATCACCGGGTCCACGGCCGCGAACGCCGTCTGAATCTCCTTCAGCCGTCCGAGCAACGCCGCCTTGGAATAAATCCAACAGGGCGTCCCGAACTCCTCGGCCAACTCGGCCACCCGCTGCTGCTCGCAGAACAATTCACCGTTGTCGTAATGGAAGTGGTTCATAGTCTTTCTCGATCAAATTCATTTGTCGTCGCGCGATGGAATCTACTTTCACTCTGTTCGATCTTCGTCAACTTACTTTTTGTGTTTCGCCAGCAGCTCCGCGATCTGCACGGCGTTCGTCGCGGCACCTTTTCGCAGGTTGTCGCTGACGCACCAGAAGGTGAGGCCGTTGGGGTGCGAGAGGTCTCGGCGGATGCGGCCGATGAAGACTTCGTCGCGGCCGGTGCAATTCATTGGCATCGGGTATTGGCCGTTCGCCAGATCGTCGAGCACCACGATGCCGGGGAACGACTCGAACAGCTTGCGAGCTTCCTCCGGCGAGACCGGGCGTTCGGTTTCCACCCAGATGGTCTCGCTGTGGCAGTTGGCGACCGGGATGCGGATGCACGTTGCCGAAATCTGGATCGACTGGTCGCCGAGAATCTTCCGAGTCTCGTAGACCATCTTCATCTCTTCGCTGGTGTAGCCTTCTTCCTTCGGGCCGCCGATCTGCGGGATGGCGTTGAACGCAATCGCGTGCTTGAACGCCGAGTACGCATACTCGCCGCTGGTGAGGCTGGCCTTGGTTCCTTCAAACAGATCGACCGAGCCTTGCAAGCCGGCTCCGCTGACCGCCTGGTAGGTGCTGACGATGCACCGTGTCACGCGGGCCGCATCGTGCAGCGGCTTGAGCGCGATGACCATCTGCGTCGTCGAGCAGTTTGGGCTGGCGATGATGCCACGTCCGGCGGCCAATTGATTCAACGCCTCTTGCGGATTGATCTCCGGGATGACGAGCGGCACTTCCGGATTCATGCGGTAGTAGCCGGACTCGTCGATGACGAGGCACCCGGCCTCGACCGCCGCCGGAAAGTAATCGCGAGCCGTCTCGTCCGGCGTGCTGCCGATGACTAGATCGTGTCCCTTAAACGAGTCCTTCGTCAGTTCCTGAACCGTGTATTCCTTGCCTTGAAACGTCAACTTCGTCCCGGCACTGCGCTTCGACGAGAGAAACGTGAACTTGCCGGCCTGATAGCCGCGTTCCTCAAGCAACTGACACATGATCCGACCTACGGCCCCGGTGGCCCCGACGATGGCAACTGACTGAAACACGATCAACTCCTGAGCCGATTTTCGCTGCGGCTCGAACAGCATGGTGCGGGAGAAACGTGAAGCTCGAAAGGCCGACTCTCAGCAACTTTGGCGAGCGGAAAGACGCGACAGAATACGGTTCAGATTGGGGAAAAAACAGGGGGCCGATGAACATACGGCTTGCGGTGAGCGTGCCCCGAAGTGGCGGACAAACACAGCGAATCTGCGAATCCGCCAAAGCCGATTTATCCGCTTCGTTCTTGGCTCAAGTCCGGTTTCGAGAAGCTGACAAAAACGGCCGCTGGGGTTTGCACCAGCGGCCGTTTTCATGGCGATCACTCGGTGGCGAAACGGCTGGCGATTAGAGATTCGGCTTCTTGCGTTGCTCGGCCATTTTCTTCTTGGCTTCTGCGGCCTTCTTCTCTTTCTCGTCAGCGAAGACCGGGCCGCGTTTGGCTTGAGCCATGGCACGTTCGATGGCGGCGTAATCTTTGTGGAACGGTTTCCACGACCATCCCATCGGCTTGCTGAGTTCGCGTTCAGCGAGCTTTGCCCACGGCGTGCCTTGGTGTTGATTGACGACTCGTTCGAGACTCTCCTGAGCCTTCGCGGCCAACTTTTTGACCTGCACACCGGTTGTAATTTCGTCGGAGGCGACTAGTTCCCAAGTGTTGTCGTCCTTCTTGTCGAAGGTTTTCGGATTGGCCTTCATTTGGGCCAGCGTCATGTTGTAACCGAAGGACCGAACTCGCATGGCGAGTGCTCGGCCGTAGGCGGTGTCATAGGCAGCTTGCCAACGCGGCTCTTTGATTTTAGCTCGGTCTTTCTCGCCCTGTTCGAGCAGCGTGACGATTTCGTTCAGCTTGTAGTCCAACACAGCGAGCGGCTTTTGAGCGTCGGCCAGCTCCGTCCGCAGCGCTGCGTCCGTGTCGGCGCGGAAGATGGTTTCCGGTGTCGGCGTCTTCTCGCCCAGAGTCTTGCGAGCGGCATCGACGAGCACCGTCTTGGCTCGGTTGACGGTCAAGTCTTTCGTGTAGAACTTGATCGGCCGATAGTCGGGCAGGTAATTCCGCATCACGGCCGGATCAAAACGCACGCCGCGACCCGTGTCTTCTGCAATGAGGTACACGCCCTGCGTTTCGGCGCAGAGTCGCGTGAGGGCGTATGGGCCGAGGCCCGCCGTCATGCGAACCAGATCGCCACCGGCGACTCCCCAGAACGGCAGATTGACGTGTTCGGGTGCCACCGTTTCCGGGCCTTGATCGACGGGAAGTTCTTCGGATTCGCCATCTTCGTAGGTCCAGCGGACGTACCCCTTCTCCTGTCCGAACGGGGCGGCGTTGCCGACGCAGAAGACTTTGAATCCAGCCGCCGCAGTCGCCTGGATGCACTGATCGAGCTTGTCGAAATCATCGCCGCGTTCGTCGGTGACGATGACCATGATGCAATTGCGATGCTCGCGGCTGCGGTAGTCGCGATATTTCTTCACAGCCGCTTCGACCGCGGTGAAAACATTTTCTTTGCCGGACTCATCATTCGGGATGTTTTCCTTCACCAGCTTCACCAGCTGCTCGACGTCATCGGTCGCATCTTTCGAGATGAAATGAAAATCCTTACCGAAGCTGACAATGGCCGATTTGAGAATGCCATTTTTCGTATCGACGTCCAGCAGGCCGAGCTGCTTGTAGATGTTCTCGAATCGTTCGGCGACGGTGTCGCGGCGTTTCTTCATCGAGGTCGATTCGTCCATCAGCCAGACGACGAGTGTCTTCTTTTCCTTGAGCGAGGCCATAATTTCAAAGGTCAGTCGGTCGATCGTTCCAGCCGTGCCACCGGTTCCGCCGCCCGTTCCCTGGCCACCGAAATCGCCAGAAAGATTGTCGGTTCCGCCGCGCACTTCGACCGTCTTGCCGAGCGTGTCCGCCGCGACATCTCCGATGGTGGCGGTCGGCGTGAGGTTGACCTTCACCAGTTCCTCTTGCAGTCGTTTCGACGTTTCGACTTGAGGTGAAGCTCCGACGGCTCCCGCCACCGCCAGTGATGGGCTGAGCGTGTCACCCGTTCCGCCGTTGCCGATTTGGTCCGTCGCGGCAACATCGAACTTGAATTCTGGTTCTTGGAGTTCTTCGACTTCGCTAACGACCAGTTCCGCGAGCGATTCGCGGACGATCGGCAACGTCCAACAGGCGAAGAACACAAAGATCAGCGAATGCAGGCCGAGGCTGACTCCCCAGGCGGGCATTTCCGTGAACTTCTTCCAACGTCCTGGTTCGTTATCTGGCTCTTGTGGCTGATTGGCTTGCGACATGTCAGAACTCCTGCGATTCAAATCCGAGAGCGAGGCGAATCCACGCCTAAAAACCGGTTGCTAACGATAAACATTCGACACAACCGGGGCAACGGCCAAAAAACTTTGGAAATCGGGAGTTGCGGCCGTTCGCGAGGTCCGATTGTGACGTCGCCGACGGTGGTTCTGTGTTCGGGAATCGGCCTAGAATGAGACGAGCGTCAGCCCGCCCAACTCATCTGAAATTCATCGTTCGGAGACTCGCATGATCCCGTCGCTTCGTTGTCCTCAGTTGTCGATCGCCCTGTTCGCCACGGCGTTGGTTTTTTTGACCACCACACCCGGACGTTCTGACGACGCAGCGCCCGCCGGAAAGAAAACCTTTCAAGACGTCATCGCCGCTCGGCAAAAGGATTTGCTCCGCGACGCCGTACAGTACGTCGAGCAACATCCCAATGCCGCTGACCTCGACGAGGCGTTCTCTTGGAGTTTCGAGACCGCACGGCGGTTTGGACTGGAAGCCGATGCCCTGCCCATGTCGGAACGATGTCTGCAAAGCCGAACTGCGTCGGCGTCGAACAAGTCGGCCGCCAAGCAGGTGTTGTGCGTCGGCTTGGCCAAGTCGGGAAAGCTGAAAGATGCCGTCACGGCCTATCAGGACTCGTTGCAGTTTGCTCGGTTCGGAGCGGCCAGCGAGCCGTTGGAGCTCGCGGTGGAACTCGTCGCTCAGGCTGGCTTGGCGGGCGAGCACGCAACCGCCAAAGAAATTTATCGAACCTTGTCGAATCGCTTCGGCCTGAACCCGCAGGTTGGTGAGTTTTGCGAGAATCGGCTGCGGAAGCTGGATTTGGTCGGCGTAGAAGCTCCGGAGCTCCGCCTGACGGATTTGAAAGGAGCCCCCGCCAACATCGCGGATGCAAAAGGCAAAGTGCTCCTGATCGACTTCTGGGCCACGAATTGTCCGCCGTGTTTGGCAGAGTTTCCGAAGTTGAAGCAGTTGTATGCCGACAAACACGAAGAGGGATTTGAAGTCCTCGGCATCAGCTTGGACGAATCGCCGGAGATCGTCGAAGCATTCCAAGCTCAGGCTAAGCTGCCGTGGCGGATGGTCTGCGAGGCCGAGCAAGTTCGACAAGCCAGAGAGAAATACAAAGTCCGCACGATACCGTCGCTCTTCTTAGTGGGGCGAGATGGTCGGATTGCACAAGTCGATCTGAAAGGGAACGACCTGCGGCGAGCAGTCGAACGTTGCCTCGCTGAAAAGTAGCCTTGTCGCTCCGCGACAGAGCGACTGGAGGGCACTGCCATGCCACACGTCGAACATGTCATCCAGGCCCATGATGGCGTCGAGTTGATCTCGCGACGCTTCGAGCCAATCGATCCGTGTGCCAATGGCCGCTCGTTGGTGATCGTTCACGGAGCCAGCGAACACGGACGACGCTACGACCATGTCGCTCGATTATTTGCCGATCGCGGCTGGACGGTCATCGTCGGCGATAATCGCGGGCATGGGCGATCCGGCGGTAATCCGATGCACGTCCGCAAGTTCGAGGATTACCTCCAAGATCTCGACGCCGTGTGGAAACATCACCAGTTAGACCCGACTCGCACGGCATTGCTGGGGCACAGCTTTGGCAGCCTGATCTCGGCTCGTTTCGCAGAGACTCGGCCGGAGAAAATTTCGGCATTGGTGCTGATGGCCCCGCTGCTGCGGCTGAAGGTGCATGTCAATCTTCTCGTGGTGGCCTGGGGAAAACTCGTGTCGTTCCTCGTGCCGTCAGTTCGTTTCGAGACCCGTGTCGATGCCAGGGACACGACACGAGACGAAGTGGCACTGACGGCGCGGCAGGCGGACCCGCTGATTCATCGCAGCGTCACTTGCGGCTGGTTCTTCCAAATGAAAGCCGCGTTGAAAGCCGTTTGGGACGACGTGAGCACGCTGCACCTGCCTGTGTTGGTCGCTCAGGGAGGAGCGGATCGAATCGTTGATCCACACGTCGCTGGACCTTGGCTGGAAAAGGTGCCGAGCACTGACAAGGAACTGAAATGGTTCCCCGAGCACTACCACGAGTTGCACAACGAACCGGATTGGATCGACGTGCTGAACAGCGTGGCGGGTTGGCTTGAGGAGCGGGTCAAGTGCGGTCCGGACGTCGTAGCTCGAACAATTGGTAGTGAAACCCCGGTGTCATGATCTCGCGGCCTTCGGTGTCGCGCATCGTTACGGCGTAGCCACGCTCGCGCGCGAGATACCAAAACTGATGAGCGACGTTGCGTCCGCCATCGGCCAGCCAGCAGATGCCCCCTGGCTCCAGCATGATCTCCAGTAGTTCGAGAATCGGCTGGAGATTGCGCTGCTCGTAGAGCAAGTCGCAGCCAAGGATCACCGGGTACGTCGTGCTCGGCGGCGTGCGCCAGTCGAGTTCGCACGCCTCGACATCGTCGAAACCATTCAGCCGTGCGTTGTGCTGAGCGACTGCGACCGACTTCGCGTCGTAGTCGGTCATCGTCACTCGACACCCTTTCGCGCGAGCGGCCACTCCGACGAGCCCGACTCCGCAGCCGAGTTCCAGCACGCGAGTCCCCTCCGCCCAATCCGCCTTCATCACCGCCTTCGACATGTGAATCGCCGCCGGCCAGAGATACGCCCAGTACGGCATGTAGTCGTCGCGGTCGTTGGCGGCCAAGACGTCTGGGTCTTCCAGCAACGCATCCGGCCGATCCGGGACGGTCAGCTTCAAAGTCCGGTCGCCAAACGAATACTCGCGCACGATCCAGCCACACGGCAAAATCGGCAAGTGCGATGTATCGCACTTGAGCGAGGTCGCGTCTTCGTTCGCAGGATTGATTTCGCGGCGAGTGTCGGCAGTGGAGGATTTCAACTTCGGTCAGACTTTCCAGGGGTGCAACCAAGGAGGACTTGTCGATGGGCAACATTCAATCGTCGCCGCCGAGGATTTTGAGAATGACGGCTTCGTCGGCATTGGGTGGGATAAATCGCGTCGAACCATCACGACGCAAGCTGTTCATGTCCCGCAGAACGGTCAGTGGAAAATCCTCGGGGCCATCATTGAACCGCAATCGTTGACGATTCGAGTTGAGCACCAACACGGAACATCCACGGCCCTGAAACGGTTTTGGCAACTGAACGACCACGACGGGATTCCCCGATCGGTCTCTCATTTCCAGGATTGACTGTGTTTTGCCGTCAAGCCACGGTGAATCGGATGGAACCAGCAACGCATACTTTTCGAGAACTTGCCGCCAACCTTCGGCCGAACCGTACGCGCCGCGACTGAACTGGGAATCATAAAGACGCTTCCGCCAACCACCCTTCAACAAGTCGTCTGGTTCCTCAACAGGCAAGATTTTGTGCGCGTCGTGGTATTCGGAGATTGCCAAACTGATGCCTTTAAGAGCACTGACGTGTTCTTGATGCCGAGCAAAGTGAACGAACTCGTAGCCCAAAAATGACACAATAAAAATCATCCCCACCCAAAGTGTACGAGACCAATGACAAAAATCGCCTGCTTGTTCTTCATGACGGAAGCTCACGAATTCCTCCAGCTTTGAGCGATTCCATCACGACATACCCCGCCAGCTTGAGGCCGAGCCGATCGTACGTCGCCTGAGCCGTCGTGTTGTGTTCTTCGACGTACAGCCGCAGGCCGACGACGTTGGGGGACGCCGCCGCTTCGGCTTGCAGGTGTTGGATCAGCGAGCGGAAGACTCCCTGGCGACGGAAGTCGGGATGAACATAGACGCTTTGCAGCCACCAGATCTCACC
>CAMAWN010000247.1 GCA_945861865.1 Candidatus Kuenenia stuttgartensis
AAGGCGTCGAGAATGATCAGCTTGAATCGGCCCGGTTCGATCGCATCGAGTGTGACCGCAAGCTGCGGAAGACTGACCAACTCCCCTCGGAGATTCATCACGAAAACGTGATCCGCGTACTCGTTGAGCGGAATCGAGTTCGCATCGGCAACGGCGGGGATTCTGTAGGCACTGGTTTCCGGATGCAGTTCATTATCGACGATCAGGACGTCCCCTCCGGCCGTGTCGAATCGTCCGAGCCACTTTCGGCATGTCGCAAACGTGAGCGCCAGGTTTGTCGCAAGCCAGGATTTGCCGACCTTGCTGGCCGCGATGATGTTCATTGTCTCGCCTTCGCGGAGAAGGCCATAGATGATCGGTTTTCGCATGTTATTGAAGCCTCCAATCAGGTCACGGACGCTGAGCATTGGTGGCGGCTTGCGAGGCGGCGACGAACTGGCAGAGTGCTCTCCCTCCTCATTAACTGGTGATGCCGAGTTCTGACGATGCGTACCCCTGCCGTTGTTTTCGGCGAGAGTCTCCGGATAGTCGTCGCGCGTAGGCTTGCCGATTGCATCCCTGATATCGGGCCAACTCCGCATTCCGCAGGACGAGTGAAAGCATTGGCCGCCCAACCGTCCGTCGGCCTCTTGCGTGATGACGCAATCCTTCGTTCCATTCGGCGTCGTGTGAGCAGCGAGGCCGGGACAAGCGACGAACCACCGGTTGAGACCATCGGCGGCGGCGTCTCGCTTGAGAATCTCGACATTGTGCGTCTTCAGCCAAGCATCGACATTCAGGACTCCAATCAAGGGAGCGTGGCCATTAACTTTGGGCTGCGGAGGAGTGCTCTTGCCGGTCATCTCAACCGGAGCTTGCGCGGCCAACTTTTCCAAAAGTTCAATCGGAACCGGCGTCAGTTCGTCGGGGATGTTGAGGATCTTAGACAGCCGATGCGGTCGCGCCGGGATGTTGTCTCCCTTGCCACTCCGTGTTCCGTAGACTTTGTCGATTCTCGCTGGATTGAATACCGCCTGGTCGATGCTGACGTGTTCGGTGTCGAATAATCGACCCAGCGCGTGCAAACAGCGTTCGACCACCCCCCCGTCGTCGGTCGGTAGGTCGATGAAATAGAGCAAGTGAAATCCATTGCCCGAATCCGCGATGATTGGAGCGGGGAAGCCAAGGTCCGACAGGTATGCGTCTACCGCCACCATGACTTGTCGCGCGTGTTCTTTCTCTTGATCCGTCGCAGAGATTCCAGCCAGCCGCAGTGGGTCGCAATCGACCAACAACCAGCGTCGTCGAACGATGTGGCCATCACTGGTCGCTTCTTTTTCTTTTGGGATTCGGACGCGGTTCGCGGCGCGAGCAAGCAAGTCGGGATGCACTGGGTTGATTGTGAAGTACACACCCATCGCGCCGTCGTTCGACATTTGCGCGGCGCATTTTCCCATCTGAGTCAGATGCTCAGAATCGAAGTACCCGAACATCGTTGTGGCCCGCCCGTAGCGTTGAGGCACCTCCAACCCTCGGAGTTCGACAATCTGACCCCGTTCCAGGAGAGCGCGTAGCCACTCCGCGATTTGCTCGGCGTCGCAAACCTGTCCGTTGCTCGCGGGTGGTGATGTAGTAGACTGCATGTGCTCGACTCCGTCCGATTACGGGGGCTTGCTGACGGCCGCCGCGCCAACGGTGGCCGTCGCTGCTTGGTGGTTCAGGTCCGCGCCTCGGTCCTGTTCCGCGCGAGATAGGCCAAGAGGTCTTGCCGCAAGTAGCGAATGCGTCGGCCGGCGATGCGGCTTGCTGAGATGTCGCCACGCAATCGGGCATCGCGGAGAACGTGCGGCTCGATACCGATGAGCCGCGCGGCTTCCTCTTCCGAGAACGCGAGCTTGTCGCCGATGCGAGCCTCTTCAGCCCGAACTTGAATCAAGGTCTCGGTGACGATGGCTTGGACGATCGGCTCGAAACTGTCCGGGTCGATGGTGACGTTCAGCATGGGACTGCCTCGCCTTCTGATGCGGGCTGTCCCAACTGTTGCGGGAACTCGGCGACGGCGTTGAGGTTCACTTCGACCGGCAGAACGCGAACACGCTGCGCCTGTTTTTTCTTCAGCAACAGCTTGGCCATTGCAGCCGCAGTTTCGAGCGTCCAGAACGTATCACCGCTCCGTCGCCAGCCAGTCCCGGTGAGCGTTTCGAGGATGTATGCCTGCATGTTGTTTGACTCCAAAGCTGGCGTCGGTGCCAGCGGGTCAAATCATGCAGACGAGTTCCGGGTGCGGACGGTGAGAGGCCAAAGTGCGGCGGTTGCCACGGAGCCTTTAGACGCAAAAACCCCGGTAATGACCGGCTCGGAATCATCTTCGCGATGCCGATAATGCGGACGGTGCGGACGGTGCGCGGACGGTGAGACGAAGTCACGGCGCGGCGGAAAGCGGCTCGCGTTCTAGCTTCTTCAGTGCGGCGGAGAACTTTTTTTGCCCCCCGAATTGAGTGACCAAGTGAGATTCGACAGCACTCACGCAATCCGATAGATCGCCTACGAGATACAGGTGCGTTTGAGGACTATCGGGCAGGGGTGCGAAACCAATCGGGGGAGGTAACGTGACTGTCCGTCGCTTCTGCCATTTCGCCTTCATCTCTTTTGCGGTTGCTCGGCGCTCTTTGTCCGTCTGGTCGTCATCGTTGAGTCCTTGCAGCAAGAGGGCAGCGGTCAAAAGAGTGACGCCACGCGGCCGAGCTTGGCTTTCTCGCCTTGGCGGTTTGTGCGACGCGACGACAACCGGGGCTTTGGAAATCGCTTGTCCCACTTCATCAAGGAATGCTGTCACGTTTGCGAGACGCGAAGAGTCCGCAGGTTTCTTCGGGATGGGCTTGATCTTGTGCTGATCGCGAAGATGACGAGCCAATCGCCAAGCATCATCACCAGCCTGTCGAGCCATACTAATGCTGACGATGTCGTTCGCGTCCTCCGTAGCCGACATCGACTCTTGCCAGTGCTCCAACATTTGCAAAGCACAGGCGAGCCACTGCCCCACCGCTGGAACCGTGTCTGTCTTCGGCCAGTAGAGTGACTTCCAGCCTGCTGGGAGAAACTTTGGCTTTGGGAGTTCTGAACCATCGCCGCCGCCGACCAAGTCAAACCGGGATTTCGTTTCACCATCATGCGCTCGTTGAGACGAACGTCGCGAGCACTCCCGAAACAGAACTTCGATGACAACTTTGCGTCCCGCCTCGAATCGGTGGATTTCGGTGTCTTGAGACGACTTCAACCAATTCACTAAATGACTGATTGGAGTCCGCTGCTTCAAGCTGCGAGCAAAACCTCGGATGTCCGCGCTATCTTTGAATCGCCCATCGGACGGTGGCGGGGCTGGACTTCGCTTTTGGTACTCTGGGTTCAACTCAACCATCGCCCAGAAAATCACGAGCCATTCGTCATCAGTTCGGCCGCATTCCGTGTAGCCGTCGTCCTCTGGCAGCGGCAGAGCCTCTCGAAATTGAGGTTCATACCGATCGAGCCAATCTTTGCGGGGAACCCATCCTGAAACGTACCAGCGTCCATCCTTCCCTACCGTCACGCCTTCAGACTTGGGTTTGAGGCCGACCTTTCGGCATTCGTCTTTCCAGAAGCTTTGACTAACCCATCCCCAGTTGAGCGGCTCGCCGTGGCTTCCTTTCCTCCCAGACGGAGGCTGGTCCTGACGTCGCCATTTCGATTTTAGAATGGCATTCGCATACCGCTTGTCTCGCGCTTGCTCGCGATCCGTTTCCTGGTAGTAATTCTCGATGTACTTATCCACGGCCTCTTGAGCGACCTCAAACGTAATCCGACTGCTCAAAAACGGAAGGTCTTCGAGAAGCGAGGCGATTTGCTTTTGGTCCATGCCGAGACTCCGATTCTCTGGCGGCTAGGCCGAGAGCGATGGGGAGAATCGGTCAACCCACCGCCCACGGCCTGATTGAAGCCCGTTGTCTGGCCAGACGACGGACACCGCAGGCTGGTGATTGTGAGGCATTGGAGGACTTGTTCAAGCCGAGTTTGCATCCGTTATGGCACCGGTTTCATCGGTCACATTCGGAGCCACACGCCGCGATTCAGACGGTCGTTAGCTTGTGACTATTTGAGGGCACGAATACGGTGGTTGGCCTACGAGGGAGCCGAGCACGCTTGGAATGTCGAGCGTCTGTTGCCGCTGGCGGCTCACGTTGACGAGGGGATGACCATGCAAGAGCCGTCGATGGCCGATCGCATCGCAAAAGGTCGCCAAGAATTCAATGACGCAGATCAAGATCACAAAGTGAGTCACGCTCCCGGTGTGCCGCCTGCGAAAGCCACACCGACCGCTAAGGGTAAGGAACCTCCGGTCGAGCCACCAAAGACGGTGATGCCAGCGGCCGGCGAGAGTGGCAAGCCATCGCATAAAGAACGCATGACGGATCAAGAACTCAAAACGACTGGCCAGAAGCTCTTCAACGAGCGCCACTTTGCGGAAGCCATTCCGCTGCTCAAGTTGGCAGCGGAGGCTTTCCCGAAGGATGTCTCTCTCTGGAAAGACCTCGCACTTGCCGCCTCTTCGGTAGCTCGACACGACGAGGCCGTCGAATATGCAAGCCAAGGGACCAAGCATCATCCGTCAGACGGGTGGCTTTGGAGACAGTTGGGATGTGATTTGATTGCGCTCGGCCGCCTTGATGAAGCGGAGGACGCGCTCAATAAGGCATTGATCGTTGACCCCGGTGCGCCGTGGGTTTGGCGATATTTTGCGCGGCTGCATCGAACGCGGAAGAGCTACGCGGCTGAAGCAGAGGCGTTTGAGAAACTCAACGCTTTGGGCAAAGCCGAGAGCAATGACCTGAACATGCTCGGCATCGCCTATCACCGCCACGGCAATTTCGCGAAGGCGATTTACTATTACCGCCGTTCTGCAACGGCATCTCCCGGCACGTCGTATCTCATGGGACTGGTGTTCCAACATCCCGATGTCTCGCAAGATGTAGATGCGACCGACGCATTTCGCCGCGAGTTCCTGCTCAATCCGAATCACGACAAAGCAAAGGAGCACCTTGAAGTCCTCAAGCAGAAGTTGATTCCCCTCGCCATTCGTGCCCGCAAGGCTGCAATCGGATTGATTCAACCGGACGAATGTTTTCGGTTCTATGTCAGTCCATTCGAGGCGTTGAACCTAAATGACGTGGATGATGTTGATTCATTGGACCCGAAAGTCGTTCAGCGCGCGAAAACAAAGTTGCTTTCCGAAATCGAACTCTACGTCAGTGTGAGTTGGCTCGACGACTACCGACTCGATAGGGCGCGTGCTATCGCTTTAGTGGGCGAACTCGACGATCCAACCAAACGCTTCTACCACTTCGCGATCTTCCAGAACAAACCGCTGTTGCGTTTTCTGACACGCGGAGAAATCGAGCACTTCCTTTACTCCGACGATTACTTTCCGCAGGAGACGCTCGAACTGCTCGATGACGACTCGGAATTCGAGGACTTCATCAGTAAGCCGTTTGCCCAGCAATACGATCTGTTGCTCTCCCGTGGCATCGACCGTTTCGAGTTGGATGTTGTCGAAGCACTCTTCGACGGTCGGCGTTGGGTGACTGCTGCGGATCAAGATGCTTGTTATCAGCGCACCGAGAAATGGGTCGCGGATTTGGTCGAAGGGATACATAAAAAGCGAATCGCTTCCGAAGCCGGGGAATCGACAATCGACGCGAAAGAGCTTGGCGATTGGTTGAGTCGATACGGGATCACAACAATTTTCAACTTGCTCCCGGCTCATTTCCGGCCCCGACAGAACGAGTTGGTCCGTGAGATTCGGCTACTCGGCGTCTCGTGGTACAACCAGCACGACGATGCGGAAATGTCTCGTGACGTTTTGGCCGTCTGCAAACAATTCCGATTCAAAAGTGAGGAGTTGAATCAACGCTTGGAGAAAGACTTCAAGACCGTCAGCCGAGAACTTGCCGAAAAGCATTTCGTGAAGACAATGACCGCCTTGATTGAAACGGTTCGTATTAAGAGGGCGGCAACCGCCAAGCGCCGGGGGACGCCGGGGTTAGAACAAGCCGAAGAATTGTTGAAACAAAATGGCGTTGAAGAGCTTTTCAAACGCTTCCCGGTCGAGTTCCGAAACGAGCAGACGCAGTTGGCTGCATTCACTCGTTCACTCGCACTTGACTGCTTCAACGAGCATGGCGATCCCGAACTGTCCCGCGTCGTCTTGAATCTCTGCAAACGTTTCCAATTTGAAGACGCGGAGTTGACCGAGTCGCTCAAGAAAGATTTCAAGACCATCGACGAGATCATTTCCGCGTCACGACTCGTCAAGCGACAGCCCGCAACGCCATCGAAGGATCAGGAAGGGTCATATGGGTTGGGTTTTCTAGTCGTGGTTTTGGTCGCCGGCGGGTTGAGTTTGTTTATTTACGTTGCGTCTTACATTTCGAGTAAGTCGAACACGAGCAGTCGCTCAACGCCGCCGCCAATCGTTCAAAGTCAACCCAAAATCAGCGTCCCATCATTCCCAACTACGCCACGCGATCGCTCAACGCCGTCGCCAATCGTTCCAAGGCAACCGAAAGTCGTTGGGCCATCATCCCCAAGTACGCCACGCCAGCCCGCATTCGACATAGACTCTGTGACTCAAAACCTCCAACGCCAGCCACTACCCGAAAGCGGTGAGATACTCAGTTATGTGAGACAAGAACACATCGCCCCGTTTGAAATCCGGTCGTCCTCCGGAACGAACTATCTCGTGAAACTGGTCGATGCGTCCTCGGACAATACCGTGCTGACGGTCTTTGTACGCGGTGGAACCCCGGTTCAAGTTAAAGTCCCGTTGGGCAACTACGTCGTAAAGTATGCGTCGGGACAAACTTGGTACGGTTACGAACATTTGTTCGGTCCGCAAACCGGGTACAGCAAAGCCGAAACCACGTTTTCATTCCAGAGAGAGACTACCAGAGAGGGTATCAGCATCAGCGGATACACAATCACTTTGTTCAAAGTGCAAAATGGGAACCTCTCGACGCAAACGATTCGGAAGGATGAGTTTTAGCTGCTCACTGTAACGGCAGGGTGATCTCTCGCGAGTCTCATTGGTGCTACAAGCTCAGAGTGAGCCGAAAGCGCAGCCAGTCACGCGCGGCCACCGCGAACCACGATCAATGAAGGCATCCAATGGAAATCCCCCAGCCCATTCCCAAAAGTCTTCTGACCGTCATCAACCAGCTTTACGAGCTTGAGCAGAAGCTCAAGAAACAAGGCGGACTCGAAGGCATTCAGCGGAATATCAACAGGATGAAAGACGCATTCCAGGAATTCGGTCTCGTCTACGAAGACCCG
>CAMAWN010000248.1 GCA_945861865.1 Candidatus Kuenenia stuttgartensis
GCATCGTGCTTCGGACCGAGGAACCCGGCATGTTGTCCCGGCCAAGTGAGCGGTCCTTCGATGAAGTAATTCGGCAGTGAAACGCCGATCGGAACGCCGTCGTTGCGTGGCCGGACGTAGCTGAGCGCCGCCGCGAAGTTCGGGAAGTCGTTGCGCGATTCGACGCGATCCAGATCACTGCCGCCGCGCGGAATCGGTGTCGGGCGGCCGGTCAGCGCGACGTGCGTCGCCAGCAGATGATTGTGTTCGAGGTGCGCCAACGAACGGAGCACCGACCAGTGTTTCAGTTGCTGAGCCAGTCGCGGTAGATGCTCGCAAACCTGCACGCCCGGAACGGCGGTTTCGATCGGCGAAAACTCGCCACGAATCTCCGCCGGTGCATCCGGTTTTGGATCGAGCATATCCAATTGGCTAGGCCCACCGCTGAGATGGACGATCAAAACCGACTTGGCTCGGCCAGTTGTTGACGAGGCGGCGGAGGTCGCGTTCGAGGCCAACGGCAAAGCGGTGCCCAAGACACCCGCCGCGCTGACTCGCAGCCAATCTCGACGATCCAATTGGTCATGAGGAGAAATCATCAGTCGTCATCTCGGATTGCGTTTCGGCCAAACTGCTGTCGGCGGCAGTTATTCTTGCAGAAGTATCGGTCTGTCGCGATCAGAATCTACGATCTGACGTGGAATCGGCTTCCAGCCTGTCAAAGTTTCCGAAAATTCGACAGGCTGGAAGCCGATCCCGCGAAACAGAACCAACGGTCCCGTTCCGCGTCAAATTCTAAACGGCCACGGAAAACTCGCTGATGAACACTGGATTCAAACGGCTGCTGTACGTGATCTGCGGTCTGACCGACTTCGCGGCGTTCGTCGTGATCTTCGCGGTGTCGCGCGGCTTAGCGGAGGGGAAGGCCGAGTCGTGGTATCTCGGAGTGGTCGGGGCCGGGCTGTCGCTGAGCGCCGGAGTCGGCAGCATCCTTGGCGGCTGGCTGGCTCACCGGTTCGACGGCCGAGTCGTGTTTGTCGCCGGAGCGGTCAATCTCTTCGCGAGCATCACCGCGTGCGCGCTGGGCGATCCGACACGTCTTTGGTTCCTGCCGGGCTATTGGCTGCTGGGGATCGGGTTGGGGTTTATTTATCCGCCGCTGATTGGCTGGCTGAATCAAGGCGAAGATGCGCACGCCAATCGTCGCGGAGTCAGTCGCACGTTGATTCTGTTTTGTGTCTCATGGAATCTCGGAATGATGTGCGGCCAGTTGACGGCCGGTTCACTGTTTGCGTTCGGGGCGCATTGGACGTACGGCGCGGCATTCTGTGTCTCGGTGTTGAATCTGACGCTCGCGCTCGCTGCGGTCCGCCGGGTCGTCCCGCTGTCGGCGGTGTCGAACGACCAGACACCCGCGGAAAACGAGGCGGTGGAATTGGCGGCCGCGTTCAAACGACTGAGCTGGATCGCCAACTTGGGCGGCATGTTCGGCGGCAGCATGGTGATTCACTTGCTGCCCGATCTCGCGGTGACGATCGGCATTGCTGCGGAAGATCACGGCAAACTGTTGGCAAGCTGGCGGGCAGTCATCATCGCGACATATTTGGTCATGCACCGCGCGGCGTTCTGGCACTACCGACTCAGCGCGTCGGTGGCATCACAGGTTTTGGCGGCTGTCGGGTTGATCGTGATCGCGCGGGCCGAGTCGGCCATCACACTGTTGATCGGACTGACTCTGCTGGGCCAGCTTGTCGGCTACAACTATTTCTCGGGGTTGTTCTACAGCACGGCTGGCAGCTCGCACGAACGTCGCGCATTGGCCGCGGGCATCCATGAGGCGACGTTGGCGGTTGGCATGGCGGTTGGCACCATCGTGGGAGGTGTGCTGGGCACGCTGGTGAATCAGCGCGTACCGTATCTGCTGGCGGCGGCGGTGCTACTTGTGATGATCGTCGCACAGACCGTAGCTTGGTGGCGCTGGGTGCGGTCACTGCGGCAAGCAAGTCCGGTCACTGCGGTCGAACCGGAGGGATCCCATGTTCAATGAAGCGCTCGCATCGCTGACGCTTCGGGTTGTTTGGACGTTGGCGCAAATCACCAAATCGGCTGGCAACTTATGAAAGCCTTTCTCGCCATCGCGTCGTTGGTCATTTGGTTGCCGTTGAGCGGTTGCTCGCCGCCGACAACGTCGAATGTCAACACGCACGCGAGTCCGTCAGCGCCGTCCAGCGAACTCACCGACGTGATCGTCGTCGGTGCTGGGATCTCCGGGTTGTCGGCAGCGCTTGATCTCGGACGAGGCGGAGCACGGGTCACGGTGATCGACATGTCGTCGGTCTTCGGCGGACATGCCGTCATGTCGCAGGGGAGCGTGAGCATCGTGGCCACGCCAGCGCAAGAACGAGCCGGCATCCAGGATTCTCCGGACTTGGCCTTTCAGGATTTTCATCGATGGGGCGAAGACCCAGACACGGATTGGGTGCGCTACTACGTCGATCATTCGCGGCGCGACATCTACGACTGGTTGGACGAATTGGGCGTGCGGTTTTCGGAGGTGGTGGCGTCCTCCGGCAACTCGGTCCCGCGCGAGCATCAGCCGGTGGGACGTGGCATCGGTTTGGTCACGCCGATCTATCGAGCGTGTTTAGAACTGGACCACATCGACTTCGTTTGGAACAGCAAAGTCGAGCAGTTGCTCACCGCCGACGGCCGCGTCATCGGCGTGCTTGTGCGCGACATGCGCACTGGCCACGAACGCAAACTGCGAAGCCAATCCGTGATCCTGGCGACCGGTGGCTTTCAAAGTAACTTGAACATGGTGCGAGAATTCTGGCCCGCCGAGTTTCGCTTTCCGGAACGCATCCTGGCTGGCTCCGGCAGGAATTCCATCGGGCTTGGGCATCAGATGGCTCACGCCGTCGGTGGCGAACTCGTCCACATGGACTACCAATGGAATTACTTCACTGGCCTGCCCGACCCGCGCTATCCCGGCACCAATCGCGGACTGAATGCAACCAATTTGTACGGCATCCTGGTGAACGCCGAGGGCCGACGGTTCGCCAACTTCCACGGTTGGGCCAAAGAGGTCATGCCGATACTGCTCAAGCAGAAGGACGCAACCTGCTGGTGCATTTTCGACGAAGCGGGCAAACCGTTCTTCAGTGTCTCCGGCTCGGATTGGGGCGACTTCAAGAAAGTCGAAAAGCTCATCTTTCAGAATCCGGATTTGATGAAGAAAGCGGACACGCTCGAAGAGTTGGCAAAGTTGGCGGATCTCCCCGTGCAGAACGTGGTCGAGACCGTGGCCCGTTACAACGACTTGGTCGAGCAAGGCGACGACAAAGATTTTGGTCGCTTCGGTCCCGGCAAGCCGGAGTTCTCGAACAAGGCGTCACCCAAGATCGCGAAGCCACCGTATTACGCCATGCAGACATTTCCGTTGACTCGCAAAAGCATGGGGGGCGTGGCGATCGACTTGCAGTGCCGCGTACTCGACAAGCAGAAGCAGACGATCCCCGGCCTGTACGCCATCGGCGAATTGACCGGGCTGGCGGGTATCAACGGCAAGGCCGCGCTCGAAGGAACATTTCTAGGCCCGTGCATCGTCACCGGCCGAGTTGCCGCGCGCTCGTTGCTCAAGGGACTTGAAGTTCGCTCGCGGCCTGCGGCACACAACGACTCGCGATGCGCGGCTTGCCACAACATGTCAGAGTTGCTGTCGCAAGCCCGCGAAGGATTCTGGCACTTCGAAAAAGTTCACCGCGCGACCCAAGAACGCAGCCTCGATTGCCGGCATTGCCACAGCGAATTGACGCCGTATCACGCCGACGAGCATCGCATCGATCGTCAGTCGCTGACCGCCAGTTGCGTTTTGTGCCACGTCGCGCAGGAGTGATTTCACGGATGCCACCGACTTTCTTCTGACGGCTCAGAAGAGACTTTCAACTGAGGATTTAGAAAAGGATGAGCGGCGATTGCTCGACGCGGAGTGTCCAACGACGGATCATCTCCGGCCGTTTCAAAACTTCCGCAAGCGTCAGAAGGATTGGACATGAAATCGTTGCTCGTCTCGATGTTGTTGTTGTCGATGGTGGTCTCCGTTCGTGCCGACGAATTCGCCAAGAAGTCCGCAGCGCCGCGAGCGGGTTTTCGTCAGCCCGACCCGAAGGCACAGCCCGATTTGTTTGTCTGGACGGACACCTGCAACGTGCATGTCCTGCGCGATGGCGATGCCGCGTTGCTGATCGATCTGGGTGACGGCAGCGTGCTGGATCATCTGGCGGAGATCGGTGTCCAACGGGTCGAGTGGTTGCTGCTGACGCATCATCATCGCGAGCAATGTCAGGGGATCGAGCGGCTGAATCGAACCGTGACGAAGGTGGCGGCTCCGAAAGCGGAGCAGGCGTTGTTCGAGAAGCCGACCGAGTTCCGCAAATGGTTTCCGACGCTAGGGGACACGTATTCGGTCTACGGCGCGAGCTATGCTCGACCACCTCGGAATCCGATTCCACTCGATCAAGCATTGGAATCAGGAAAGGTGTTTGCGTGGCGCGGGCGCGAGATTCAGTGTCTCGACACGCCGGGGCATTCACCCGGAAGCCTGACTTTTGTGATTCGCAAAGGTGGCAAGGTGACCGCATTCACGGGAGGTGTCATTCACGACGGGGCGAAGATGACGACGTGGTTCGACTCGGAATGGGATTACGGATTCGCCAAAGGGATCGACACGCTGATCAAATCGGTCGAACTGCTGATCGAACAAAAGCTCGACCTCGCGCTGCCGTCGCAGGGACCAGCGATTTTGAATCCGCAAGTGCAGCTTGAAAATTATCGCCAGAAGTTGACGGCGTTTCGTCAGAGCTACGTGCGCGGCTACCCGGTCTTCGACTCGAAGGAGGAGGAGCGGGACTCGATTTCCAAGCCGACGGCGGTGCCGCTGATCAATCAGGTGACGCCGCATCTCTACAAGCTCAGCCATAAGACGCAGGGGAAAAACTTTGCGATCATCATCTCTGACAACGGCCGCGGTCTGATCCTCGATGCCGGGTTGTTTCCGAAAGCGATGCTGGAGGAAATCATCGTCGGCCTGCGGACTCACATGGGCCTGAAGCAGATCGATGCCTTCTGGATTTCGCACATGCACGGCGATCATTTTCTGCTCGGCCCGGAACTCAAGGAGAAATACGGCGCGAAGGCGTGGACGCTGGACCGTATCGCCGACAAGTGCGAGTTCCCGCGGCGCTACGATTACGCGGCGCTCGTGTCGGCCTACGGAGACGGCTTCGACGGCATGAAGATCGACAAACCGTTTCGCGACGGCGAATCAATCGAGTGGGAAGGCTACAAAATCCAAGTCGATTGGATGCCGGGGCAGACGGAGTTCGGTTGCTGCTTGTGGCTGGAGCTGGACGGCAAACGGATTGCGTTCACAGGCGACAACCTCTTCGGTAACCCGGCCGACAAAAAACAGAACGGCCACGAAGCGGTGGTCGCTCGCAACAGCGCGATCTTCGAGGAAGGCTATCTGCTCGGCAGCAAGTATCTGAAAGACCTCAAGCCCGACATTGTGATGGGGAGCCATTCGTTCGTGATGCACGATCCGGCGGAGTTCCTCGGCCGCTATCACGAGTGGTCCAAGGCAATCATCGCGCACTATCGAGACCTGCTTCCCGACAAGGACTACGAATATCTGTTCGACCCGTACTGGGTCTCGGCGTATCCCTACCGAGTGGACTTCAGCCAGCATGACACGCAGCAAGTGACCGTCACCGTCCGCAACTTCCGCGAGACGCCGCAGCAGCATCGAGTGGAATTGAAACTTCCCGCCGGGCTGACTGCGGAACCGGCGGTGCTGGAAGGAACCATCGCCCGCAAGAGTCGCCAGAGTTATCCGGTGAAACTCACCGTGAATCGCCGTGCGATTCCGCCGGGAGTACACATCGTCCCGTTCGACATCACGCTGGACGGGAAATGTTATGGTGAGCTGTTTGATTTCCTCATTCGAGCGAAAGAATGAGCGTCATTAGTGGGACAGGAATCTCATGAGAATTCGTCGTTCAAGAGCTGTCTGGAAGATGTTCACTTCGCTGCTCGTCAGCTCGATGATGACGTCGGCAGTGGTCAGCGCGGACGAGCCGGTTCGCCGTCCGGCAGACCAGCCTCCGCGTGCCCGCCGCGTGCTCTACAACTTTGACGGCGATTCGTGCCTATCGAACAAGGCCGGCAGCAAGGGGCCGGTGCCTGTGACGGTCGAGGACGTGAAGCAACTGATCGAAGAAGTCGCTTTCGACGGGAGTCGTGTCGATACTGTGCTGGTCTGCATCAACGCGCAGGTGATGTACTACCCGACGAAGGTCGGCACGATGCGCGGTCTGCTGTCGACTCCCGAAGAGCGAGCGAAGTGGCCGGCATCGGAGAAACAACGGTTTGAGAATCTGAAGGCGTTCTTCGACGCAGGCGTCGATCCCTACGCGGTCATGTTGGCCGATGCGAAACGACGAGGTTGCGAGGCGTTGCTCTCCTTTCGCATGAACGACGATCACGGCGACGATTTCTTGCGGACGCAGTTTCTGGTGGACCATCCTGACTGGCGATTGGGAACCGAAAAATATCGCGGCAAAGGAGCGATGGACTTTGGCCGTGACGAGGTCCGCGACTACACGATTCGGCTGATCGAGGAAGCCGTGCGGCGCTACGACAGCGACGGAATTGAACTCGACTTCAACCGCTTTCCGACATTCTTCAAAGAGGACTCGACCGACGAACGAGTGGCGAAAATGAATTCGCTGGTCGAACGAGTTCGCAGGATGCTCGACGAGGTCGGACGCGAACGAGGTCGCCGGCTGCTGCTCTCCGTGCGTCCGCCATCGAATTTCGGTCGGACGCCACCAACGCCCGCAACCTCTCGGCAGCTTGGTTGCGACGTGCCCGCATGGGTGAAGCAGGGCTGGGTCGATTTCGTCGCGGTCTCCGAGTTCCTGTTTGAACGGGGCGACCTGCCGATGGGGTTGTGGAAGCAGGCCATCACGACCGTCCCGGTTTACGGCGGCATTGAATGCACGAAGGGGGGCGGGAAGAAGAATCTGTCGGCGGATGAATATCGCAACGCGGCGGCGCAACTCATCAAGGCCGGTGCCGACGGCGTCTACTTATCCGGTTCCCAATAAATAACCGCGCGCCGCTTACGGCACGGGATTTGCGCAGACTCAAGCCATGAATTGATCACCGTCAACATGGCAGGAGGCTGGGCATGACTGTTGTGGAGCATCATTCCGTGGACGAGTTGCAGGAGTTGT
>CAMAWN010000249.1 GCA_945861865.1 Candidatus Kuenenia stuttgartensis
CTTGTGTCAGGAGGCCGCCGCGATGATCGCGCTCGGTGAGCGGTACACGGCGGAGTCCCGCTTGTACGGGAAACTCCATCCCGTAGTGCATCGCCAGCCGAGCGTTGAGCACGGTCCAGTCCGATGTCAGGAACTCGCGAATCGAGGCGTTGCGGGTGAAGACCTCACTGAAGAATTGAGTCGACTCCAACACCATGCTGCGTTCGAGCCACTTGTCGTAATCCGGGTACAACTCAGGGTCCGGTGGGAACTGGCCGACTCGATGCAGTTGCAGCCATTGCTGGGGAAACGCTTCGACAAAGCGGCTCGACTTCGAGTCCGCAAGCATCCGCTGAATTTGCTGTCGCAAGACCTCTGGCTGGTGAAGTTCGCCGCGCGCTGCGTGCTCCGAGAGTTCGTCATCGGGCAGCGAACTCCAGAGAAAGTACGACAGCCGCGAGGCCAGTTCCCAATCGTTGATTCGTTCACGCTGAGCGTCGGCGGAACCGTCCACGAGGTAGTAGAAATTCCGCGACGCGAGCACTCCGGCCATTGCTGCCAGATAGGCCGAGCGCGGATTCTCGCCGGACTGACGCTCGGAGTCGAACAGCGCCACGAACCGGTCGATCTCCGCCGTCGTCGGCGGGCGTCGCCAGGCACGAGCCATGAATCGCGAGAGACACTCGCGCGCATCGCGCTGCTGCTGTTCCAGTTCTTGAGCCTCCGGCGGCGAACGAGTGCTCAATCTCGATGGGAAGAATCCTTCCCGCTTCTTGAGATCCGCTTCCAGCACGAGCGGGCCTTCGCACTCGTACCAGTCAACCAGCAGTAGCGGAAAGATCGGGCGACCGTCCCCAAGGAATAGCTTGTAGCCGATCGGACTGGGGCGATAGTCCTTCACGCGGGTCAGCAGCTTCGGCGTTGCGGACGGCGTCGGGCCGTCGTCGAGCTTGCCGGGAGCTTCATTGGTTAACTGAAAGCTGCCTTGAGGCAAGAACGACTCGAACTCAATAACGGTCGGCGCGTCCTCAGCGGCGAGCACATCCTGTCCGACCTCCGCGCGTTTGAGGCTGCTGTTCCAAAGGCTCAGGCGCGGTAGTCGGCCTTTGAACGATGCCAGCCCGCTGAGTTGGACGCGGATGCGATACAGGCCGGGCGTGGGCGTCTGAATTTGACCGTGCAGCAAGCTCGGATAGATCACCCAACGCTGCGGAGCCGGAGCCGTTTGTCGATTGATCGCTGAGGTCGGCTGCTGTTCGGGAAACGCCTGCTGCAAGACGGTGTCGGCGGCTTTGACGTACCGCTCGACGTGCGATGGCGAGAGCGTGAGCAACGCCCCGATCCGGTCGAAGCCGTGCCAGCGCGGATCGTCATTCAGAGCACCGGGCATCGTTGCGTCGAAGTGGACTCCCAACAGGTCATAAACCGTTTTCGAGTACTCGTCGCGACTGAGCCGGTTGAGCGTGACTCGATCGCGACGAGCCATCCGCGCAGCCCGGCCAGCGTCGATCTGTTGGGAGATCGCTTCCGACAGTCGTTCCAGTTCGTCGGCCGAGAGCTGGGGTTCGTCTTTCGGCGGCATCTCACCCGAGTTCAGCCGGAACAGCACCTCGCTCCAGCGCTGCGCGACCAGCATGTCGGCGAAGTCGCGCGAAAGCGTGTCGAGCTGGAACTCGCCCTCCTGCCTCTTCGCATCATGACAACGCTGGCAGTACTTGCCGAAGAGCGGCAAAACGACCTTGTCGAAGTTTGTGCTTTCGTCGGCTCGGAGATGAGCCGCAGCGAACACGAATAGCAGACAGGCAATGATTCGAAGCGACTTCATTTCAAGATTTCCTCGCGAGTTCGTAGCGTGGCCGAGTCGCGGAGCGCCAGATGTAGGACGGCGGCACGCTCTACCATGGCAGCACCATCCGCTCCGCGCGGTCTTGGTCGTTGGCTGAAGTCAGTCGTTCTTCGGGCGGCATCGACACGAACTTCCAGCGTTCGGCTTTGACTCGCACGATGGCGCCAGGCGTGTATCCCGCCAACAGCTCGACGAACTTCAACTTCAGTTGCACGCCGCTGCTCCCGAGTGGTGCAGAATCCGGCCGCTTCCACTCCACCAGTTTGGCGAACTTGCGATCGGAGCGGTGAGCCCACGTGCGGCGTGTCTTGTGCGAAACCGCGACGGCAATCCGCTCTTCGCGGTCCTGCGACAGATCGTCGAGAATCTCCTGATCGACATCGAACAGCGTCAGTGTGACGATGCCGCCGCCGTAGTCGAAGTGCTCGATGTGATCGATCCAACCGGCGGTCCATCGCTCGCGCTCATATTGCACATGCTGCTGCCGTTGCCGTTCCGTCGCGAAGTCGCGGCTGGCGTCGTCGATCCAAATGCGTCCCACGCGGAACTCGTCCTGCCCCCAGCCCTGTGCCCATGCGAGATTGAGCTGGACCGTCATGCCCGGCTGAATTGCGGAGACCTCGACGAGCTGCCGGCCGCTCCAGACTTCCGAGCGCCGATCAATGTCGAAGGTGAAAGGCGTGTTGATGCCAGTTTTCACGAGCTTCCCGGCCACATCCCCGCCCGGCAGGATGGCTCCTGGTTTCGTCGGTGCGGCTGTGGCGGAAGCGGCTGCCTCTGAGATTGCGAACGGTTCGAGTTTGATCTTCTCTTTCGCGACATCGATCGACACAACTTTCCACGCCTGACCGCGACGCTGATAGAAACTGAAGTCGTCTTCCATCAGCAGCGCGTGGTTCTCCGGGATAGCGAACTGCTTCTTGTCGTCGGGCAGGGCGGGAATCGTCGCTTCTTCGCCGGGAGTCGGCACGACGAAGTAACCATGCACATGCGTCCCCAGCGGGATATCGCGCAGCTCGGCGCGAGCCCCGTTGTGCCAGACTGGAGCGTAAGGCAGCAGCGTGAACCAGTGCGGTGGGCCGGTGTAGTATCGGCCTTCATCTCCATCCAGCCGAATGCCGCCGCGGCGATTCACGGCGTCGATGTAGACCAGTTCACCGGAGATGTAGTGGGCCTTGTCAGCCTCGACAAACCGCGGCGCTGCTTGATCCTCGGCTGACGCGATCGACTCAGAGACGCCGATCGCCAGGACCGCGAAGATAAATGGAAGTATCCGCATCACAGAACCTCCGACGCGGTATCATTGCTGTCCGCGAATTTCTCTGTGGGCACATCCATCTTCTGCGCCATCGTCAGCAATAGATTGCTGAGGTGAGCCTTGCTGTTGACGGCACTGTGGTAGATGCCTGGGTGTTGGTCGTAGCCCTGAAAGTTCTTGGTCAGGTTGTAATCGACGTGCTGGCCATGCTTGAATCCGAGCGCCGTGCCACCGGCCAGAACAATCGGCAGACTGGCGTTTCCGTGACTGTGGCCATAAGCCATTCCGCTGCCGTACAGGGCCATCGTCGTTTCGATCAGCGGTCCATCCGCATCCTTCACCTCCCGCAATCGGTCGAGGAAATAGCCAAACTGCTGGAGATTGAACGTGTCGCTGGACATCAGGTCGGCGAGCAGTTTGGGGTTGCCATTGTGATGCGACAGAGAATGTCGATCCTGTTTGACGCCGATTTCCGGAACAGCGGGTCCGGTCCCTTCGTTTCCGGTGCTGAACGTGGCGACACGCGTGAGATCGGTTTGAAACGCCAAGACAAGAATGTCATACATCGTCCGCAGGTATTCTCCCAACTGTTCCAGTGCGACATCGCGATTGAGTTGCGATGCCACACCTGGATCGACTGCCGGTCGTGGTACATCGAGCCATTTGTCAGCGCGCTGCGTACGAATTTCGACTTCGCGGACCGAAGCCAAGTATTGCTCCAATCGCCCCTTATCCGCTGACCCCAGTTGGCGATCGAGGGTCGCGGCCTCGTCAATGACAGCATCCAGAATGCTGCCGCGTTGCTGCAGTCCGCGCCGCTGATTCGCCACACCACCCCTGGGTTCTTCGAACAGTTCCCGGAAGACAACGCCAGGGCTTCCCTGTGCGGGGAGTTGAATCCCATCGGCATTATACGACAGTGAATGCCCCTGGTTACTCAGCTCGATCGACGAGAATCGCGTTTGCGGCGCGGTCACGGTCGCCATGAGTTGATCGACCGAGATCGTGTTGCGTTCCGATTGCCCGATCTTGCCGCCGGTCAGCCAAATTGTCGAGCAGTTGTGATGGTGGCCCAGCCCATGCGGATGATACATGCCGCTGAACGGCGTGATGATGTCGCGGTGCTTGGCAAGTGCCTGCAAGGGCTTGGACATCTGATAATCCTTGCCTGCCGTGGCCATCTGGTATTCCTGCGTGTTGACGCCGTTAGGCAGGTAGATGAAGACGCTGCGTTTAGGCCGCACGGCTTTGTCGGCGGCGAGCAGCGGGCGCATGCAGTCGAGCAGCGGCAGGGCCAGCGAGACGCCGAGTCCACGCAGGAGATGACGACGGCTGAGGAGCCAGTTTTGGGAGAGGATATTTGCCATGATGCTTTTCCGTTTCCTTGATGGTGTGATTGGTGTCGCCTGGATTTGTTCTGTTTTAATGCAAACGTTCTTCGGGTGGCAGTTTGATATTCGGCCAGTCGTGACAGCGGAGTCGGACGATTCGACCAGGGCGAAAACCATCGAGCAGTGCGTCGGTTTTCCAGCGAATCTGAATTCCGCTGCTGCCCAGTGCTGGATTGGCGCCTTCCTTCAACTCAACGATTAAGCCGAATTGGTGGTCGTGGTCCTGCCAGAAGGTTCGCAGAGTCGGCTCCGCAACCGCGACGGCGTTGCCATCCGCCCGCTTCTGCTTCACTTCGTCGTACAGCGACGGATCCATTCCGCCGAAGAGCGTGATGGTCACGATGCCGTTGCTGCCGTCGAGGTGTTCGACGTGGTCCACCCAACCGGCCAGCCAGCGATGTTTCTGGAAACGGACGTGAGTCCGCCGTTGACGTTCGGTTGCTGCCTTTCGACTCACCTCGTCGATCCAGACGTCACACACCCGGAACTGCCGGGTGCGCCACTCCGGGGACCACGTAAGATTCACTTGGACGACCTGATCTGCGGCGATCGCTTCCCAATCAAGCAACTCGCGTTCCTTCCAGACACGCTTGGCGTCGTCGATCCAGAAGCTATGTTCCTTTTCGAATTCAACGCCTTCCGTTTTCCCACTGGCGGCGACTTTCAAACGGCCATCACCGCGATCGAGGTCCACGACTCTCCATTCCCAGCCACGTCGCTGGAAGAAACTAAAGTCGTCTTCGAGCAGGATCGCATGATTGTATTTCGAGCCATATTGTGGCGGCCCCTTCGTCGGCGGAATCGTGGCTTCTTCACCCTTGGGCGGCAGATAGAACGAGCCATGTAGATGCGTCCCGAGCGGGATGTCGCGCAATTCAGCCGGGGCACCGTGGTAGTAGATCATGCCATAAGGCAGCATGGCGAAGTCGTGCGGCTGAGCCTTGTCGTAACGGTCGTCGTTGAAGTCGCCGTCCAGCCGTAATCCGCCCCGGCGATTGATCGCATCCGTAGTCACCAGTTCGCCCGCGAGGTAGTTTCCAGGCTTCGCGGGGAACTTGCCTGGCTGCAGGATTTCGTCGTTCTCAGGCAGCGGTTCCGTCGCCTGAGCAGATGAGTTGGACAAAATCACACCACCAGCTACCACAGCCGCCAGCAGACTTATCGCTGTGCGGCGGTCGATCTCGTCTGTTGGCTGGTGGTCGATCATGGTGTTCTCTATCGTTTCTGGAAGAGGTCTGAAAGGACCAGGTTTTCAAGGATGGAACGCAGGCGATACTGATCCGGCTTGCTTTGGGAAGCGATCGCCTTGATCGCCGCCTTGTCGTCCACGGTCATCACCCGCCGCAACGCATACGTGGCCAGTTGTTCGACGAACGCTTCCGCGAACCGGTCGACATCCGCGACCAGCAATTGTTTGAACTCGTCCGGCGTTTGAAATGTCTTGCCATTGGGCAACATTCCGCTCGCGTCGACGACCGCGTCATTGCCGGTGCCGCTTGCGACTCGCTCATGCATCCGCCAGCCGCCAATGGCGTCGTAGTTCTCGAACGCGAAGCCGAGCGGGTCGATCTTGGCGTGACACGAGGCGCAAGTGGTGTGCGTTGCGTGAGCTTGAAGCTGATCGCGAATCGTCGCCTTCGGCTTGTCGCTGGGCGTCGGTTCCAGTGGCTCGACGTTTGGCGGCGGTGGAGGGGGCGTGCGACCGAAGATCGCTTCCGAAACCCAAACACCCCGATGCACGGGGCGATGTCGCGTTCCGTCTGATGTCAGCGACAAAATCGCTGCTTGCGTGAGCAGCCCTCCGCGGTGATTCTCGGGACGCAACGTGACTTTCTGAAAGCCGGAACTGCTGAGCTGTGGGAGTTCATAGAAACTCGCCAAACGCGGATTGACCATCGTCCAGTCGGACTTCAAGAAGTCTCCCAGCGGCAAATTGTTCGCGAACACTTCGGCAAAGTATGCCTGCGTTTCGAGCACCATGCTCTTTTCCAGCCACTTGTCGTAGTCTGGATAAAGGCCGGGATCGGGCGGAAACATGCCCACACGGTGCAATTGCAGCCACTGTAGGGGAAACGATTCAATGAAACGCGCGATCCTGGGATCGGCCGTCATGCGTTTCAGTTGAGCTTTCAAGACTTCGGGTTGCTTCAGCGTCCCCGACTTGGCCGCCGCGAACAGGTCATCGTCCGGCATCGAACTCCACAGGAAATACGACAACCGCGAGGCGAGTTCCCAGTCATTCACCGTATCGCGAGGCTTCGTCGGATCTCCTTCTTCGATGTAGTCCGACATTTCCCAGATGGGCTGAGCCGGGAAACGCTCCAGGCTGGCAATGCCTCACAGTTAACAATCGCGGCCCCCCCCCGTGTCTAGCGCGTGGCAAATTTTTGTCGTTTTTCCTACGCCGGTCCCGCTTGAGCGCGGTCGAAAACCTGAAAACGGGGCGCACGGGAGCGTTTTTCAGCATGATTCTCTCGATCGGCGCAGACCGGCTCCGTCAGGAACCCCTTTTTCCACGCTTTGATCCACTCCCGCGTCACGTCACGTGACCAGCGGCGGCGGAATCGCCAGCCGCGCGATGCGTTCGAGGATCGCGGCAAACAAGTTCCGCGTCACCGCCACCTCGGCCAGTTGAAAGAACACGTACTTCGAGTGCCGTGTCACCTTCGCTCCGATCTTGATCAGCTTCTCCCGCAGCGTCGTCAGCGACCAATGCCGCACCGGCTTGGGCAGGGCCAATCGCCGCAGGAAGTTGCCCAGGTTGTAGGCCAACGCGAACAACTGCAAACGAGTT
>CAMAWN010000250.1 GCA_945861865.1 Candidatus Kuenenia stuttgartensis
GGGATGATCGAGACCAAAGGTCTGGTCTGTTTGATCGAGGCGGTGGACGCGATGTTGAAAGCGGCCAACGTGCAGATGATCGGCTGGGACAAAGTCGGCAGCGGCTTGGTCACGGCGTTTGTGGTGGGTGACGTCGCCGCCGTGAAGGCTGCGATCGACGCCGGAGCGGCCGCCGCCAGCAAGATCGGCGAAGTGGTCAGCGTGCAGGTCATTCCGCGACCGCACGAAGAGCTCGCCGCAGTTCTGCCGGGACCGAAGGGCGGCAAGTCGGCGAGCTAATTGGGACAACCCAATGACCAATGAATTCCCAAGGCTTAAATCCCAACGATCAAAGCGGTCGAAGTTCGCGGGATGCAGACTTGGGGATTTGGAACTTGGAATTTCAGACCTGAACTCTGTGAGAGGTGAATCGCAATGAAGGGTGAAGCAATCGGACTCATTGAAACCAAGGGCTTGGTCGCGCAGATCGAAGCGTCGGATGCGATGCTGAAGGCGGCCAACGTCAGCTTGGTGAAGCAAATCCAGATCGGCGGTGCGTTCGTCACCACGATCATCCGCGGCGACGTCGGCTCGGTGCGAGCGGCCGTCGATGCGGGAGCAGCAGCGGCCTCGAAGGTGGGCGAACTCGTGTCGGCTCATCTGATCGCGCGGCCGGGGGAAAGTTTGTTGGAGCACTTCGTCTAAGGCGTGCGATTAAGCAAAGTCGTCATGGATGTCGCCATGAAAGTTCTCGTCGCGAATCTTGGCTCCACGAGCTTCAAGTATCGGCTGTTCGATATGTCGGACGAGTCGCAGCTTGCTCGTGGAGGCATTGATCGCATCGGGCAGGCGGCGAGTGCGTGCTTCGTCGAGATCGGCGGGCGGCGCGAGGAAACGACTCAGCCAGTCGGCGATCATGCGGCGGCGGTGCGGATGTGCCTCGAGCAACTCACACATCCGGAGTACGGCTGCTTGAAATCGGTCGGCGAAGTTGCGGCGATCGGGTTCAAGGCGGTGTTCGCGGGGAATCTCAGCGGCGTGCGGATCGTCACGGACGAACTGCTCGCGAAGATGGAAGACCTCGCCGACATCGCTCCGGCTCACAATCCGATGTACGCGAAAGCGATGAGGCAGTTGCGGTCGGCGTTGCCGGAAATTCCGCTCGTGGCCGCGCTGGAGACGGCGTTTCACGACACGATTCCGCCGGAGAATCGGCTCTACGCGATCCCGCTCGAATGGTCGCAGGAGTACGAAATCCAACGCTGGGGCTTCCACGGGGCGAGCCATCGGTATCTCAACACGCGAGTCGCTCAAGTGATGAAACGCGATGACCTGCGAGTCGTCACGTGCCATCTCGGCGGCAGCAATTCGTTGTGCGCGGCGCGAGGCGGGAAGTCGCTAGCGAACAGCCTCGGCATGAGCCCTCAGACCGGGTTGCCGCACAACAATCGCGTCGGCGATTTCGATCCGTTCGCGTTGCCGATCCTGCTGCGGAAGACCGGCAAGTCGCTCGAGAAAGTTCTCGAAGAACTGTCGAGCAAAGGCGGACTGCTCGGAGTCAGCGGGCTCAGCGGCGATGCGCGAGATCTCGAAGAGGCGGCCGCGAAGGGTCACGCGCGAGCGAAACTCGCGCTCGATGTCTTCATCGCCTCGATCCGGCAATACCTCGGAGCGTACCTGACGATCCTGGGCGGAGCGGACGCGATCGTCTTCAGCGGCGGCATCGGCGAGAACAGTTCGCTGATTCGCTCGGGCGTGTGCCGCAACATGACGTGGGGCGGCATCGAACTGAACGAAGCCAAGAACACGAGCGTTGCTCGCGGATCGGAAGCAAAGATTTCGACCGACAGCAGTCAGACACGGATTTGGGTTCTGCCGACGAACGAGGAAATCGTCGTCGCTCGGCAGAGCGTGGAAGCGGTCAACCAGGCAAAAGGGGAACGCTAATCGGCACAGAGTTCATCCGTGCAGTTCAGCGTTCCAAGGTGTTCTTCATGTTTATCGGACGCATCACAGGCAGTTTGGTTTCGACGCAAAAGGTCGAGTCGATGGTCGGCCAAAAGTTGCTGATCGTCGAACCGTTGCGTGTCGATGAAAAGGATCAAAGCAGTCTCAAGCCGACCGGGCGGACGTTTATCACGGTCGATCCGCTCGGAGCCGGCGAGGGGCAAGTCGTGTTGTGCGTGCAAGGTTCGAGTGCTCGGTTCACGCCGGAAACCAAAACGCTGCCGATCGACTGCACAGTCATCGGCCTCGTCGACACGGTGCAGGTGCACGGCAAAACGGTGTTCAAGGCGGAGTAATCGAACGAGATCATGCCCCAGCAACGAGAAATGACGCCTGAGCAATACGCCGCGATGGAGCCGGACAAAGTTCTGCGAATCATGCAGATCATTGCCGGTGCTCTGATCGCGGGCGTGCTGTCGTTTGCTGGGGTCGCGAGCTTCGTCGTCTTTGGTCAGGCTCCGGCGGCTCAGCCGGGAGGGCAACCGCCGGCTGCTCAGAACGGGTCCGAGATCATCATGTACGTCGCGATGGCGTTTGCGGCGGTGGCAGTTGTGATGAGCTTTGTCGTGCCGAATCTGATCTCGGCGGCGGGCGTGAAGGGAGTTGCCAAGCTGTCTCAGGACGGGACAGCGACCAGTCCGAAGGAATTGTTTGGACGGCTGCTCGGTGTGGCTCAGACCAAGATGATCATCGCAATGGCTTTGGTTGAAGGAGCGGCATTCTTCAACTTGATTGCGTTCATCTTCACGAAGTCGCTGATTCCGCCAGCCGTCGTCGGAGCATTGCTGCTGGTCATGGCGATTCACTTTCCCACAAAGATCAATTTGGCTCGCTGGCTGGAAGACCAGCAGCGATTGTTGAGTTAATTCTCCCCACAACCTCTCAACGAGAGTTTTCGATATGTCCACAGAAGCCACCATTCGTGCTGTCGTTCAAGAAGTTCTCACCCAACTCCAGAAGCGAAACGGCTTCACCGCGAGCAAGCCGCGTAACGGGGACTTTGGCGTGTTCGCCAATGTCGATGATGCGGTCGCGGCCGCGAACGATGCGTTCAAGAAGCTACGCGAGACTTCGCTGGAGACGCGGGCCAAGGCCATTGAGTGCGTCCGACAGATTTGTGTGTCGCAGGCGGTCGAGCTGGGCACAGCCGAGATGAAGGAGACCAAAATCGGGCGGCTCGATCACAAGATTGAGAAGCTGCAAATCCTGCAGCGTGTGCCGGGGATGGAGTTCATGAAGTCGGAAGTTTTTTCCGGCGATCACGGGCTGGCGGTGATTGAGGCGGCTCCGTTCGGAGTCATCGGAGCGGTCACGCCGGTGACGCATTCGCTGCCGACGCTGGCGTGCAACGTGATCAACATGGTCTCGGCCGGGAACACGGTCGTGTTCAATCCGCATCCCAGCGGCAAGCTGATCGCGTGTGAGGGGACTCGGCGGATCAACCGCGCGATCTACGAAGCGACCGGGCTGGAAAACCTCTTCACGATCGTGTCCGAGCCGACGCTCGAATCGGCCGCCGCGCTGTTCGCTCATCGAGGCATTCGGCTGTTGTGCGTGACGGGCGGGCCGGGTGTCGCGAAGGCCGCTCTGCAAGCCAGCAAGCGAGCGATCGTCGCCGGGCCGGGCAATCCGCCGGTCGTCGTCGATGAAACGGCTGACCTCGAAATCGCCGCGAAGTCGATCATCCAAGGCGGAGCCTACGACAATAATTTGCTCTGCATCGGCGAGAAGGAAGTTTTCGCGGTCCACACGATCTTCGATCAACTGATGTCCGAGATGACTCGTGCCGGAGCGCATCGCCTGAACGCCGCCGAAGTGGACCGCATGACGAAGGCCGCGTTCTCGCCGCCGGAGAAGCCGGGCGATCACTGGCACCTGAACCGCGACCTCATCGGCAAAGACGCCAGCGTGCTGGCCGAACAAATCGGCGTGAAGATTCCCGCCGGCACGACACTGCTCTTCGGCGAAACGAACATCGACAACCCGTTCGTCCCCGAAGAGCAGATGATGCCGTTCGTCCCGTTCATCCGCGTCCGCGACGTGGCTGAAGGAATCCGCCTGGCGAAAGAGGCCGAACACGGCTTCCGCCACACCAGCCTGATCCACAGCCGCAACGTCCGCAACATGACCGTGATGGGCAAGGAACTCGACACAACGCTGTTCATCAAGAACGGCCCCTGCGGTGCGGGCCTCGGCCTGGGCGGCGAGGGTTATTTGAGCTTCAGCATCGCCGGGCCGACGGGCGAGGGCGTGACAACTCCGCTGACGTTCACTCGGCAACGACGCTGCACGCTGGTCGATGATTTGAGGATCGTGTAGCCATGCAACTTGGAAGAGTCATCGGTCACGCGACCTCGACGGTGAAGCATTCGTCGATGAACGGCTGGAAGTTGCTCGTCGTGCAGATGCTCGATGCCAAGGGTGGAGCGGACGGCGAGCCGGTGCTGTGCGTGGACAACTTGGGAGCGGGAGCCGGTCAACGCGTGATGATCACCAGCGACGGCAAAGCGGTCAGTCAGATGTTGGGAGACGACAAGTCTCCCGTGCGGTGGGCGGTGATTGGGATTGCCGATCGGGTTGATAGTAGAGGGTGATGACAGAAGAACATGGCAGTGGTCTTGGACGAACAACTGGTTGAAAAGATTGTCGGCGAGGTGATGACTCGCATTCGGCCGGCGCAATCGGTGCGTTCTGCGCCCGCTGGCCTTCAACCATCGACGATCAACCATCAACTCGCCCAGTCCTCGTCCATCAATGCTCAGTCGTCGCTCACCTTCGCCGTCACTGACCGCGTCGTAACTGCCGAACTGCTGGCGTCGCGGCTCAACGGGCAGAAGTGGGCCAAGGTCGCGATTTGTCCGAAAGCCGTCATCACGCCCAGCGCGTTTGATTACCTGCGGAATCACAAGATCGTCTGGCATCGGAACACGGCCGAGGCGGCTCCGAATTCGACCAAGCCGGTCACTCGTTGGAAGGCGTTGATCGTGACGGCGACTCCGAGCGTCCTGCAGGCGGTCGAGCACACTGAGAGTCAGACGTTCGGCAAGCAGTGGTCTCACGAGTTGCTCGGCAGTGCCGATGAAGCGATCACCGCCGCGACGAGTGCGATCCATCGAGGTGAAGTCAGCGGTCTCGCAGTCTTCGCCGATCACGCCGAACTGATCGCTTGCCGAGCCAATCGCAGCGATCGAGTCAACGCGGCGGTGGTCAGCGACGTGCAGTTGATCCCGGCATTGAAGCAATACATGAATCTGAACCTGATGGTCGTGCGAGCGTCGGGGCGCAGCTTTTTCGAATTACGGAATCTGTTGAAAGAGTTTTCGAAGAGTTGAAGTCCGTGGGCGGACACAGGAGCCAGTCATGCGAATCGCGGAGGTCATCGGACGTTGCACGCTGTCGATGTGTCATCCGAGCTTGCGCGGAGCGAAGTGGTTGGTCGGTGTGCCGCTGACTCAGGAAGGAATTCAGAATTCGGCGGCGGGGACGTCGCAGGACGCCGGTCGCAATGAGGCGTTGGTGATCTACGACGATCTGGGAGCCGGCAGCGGCGACCTGATCGCCGTCAGCGAGGGAGCGGAGGCGACAGCCCCGTTCGCTCCGCATTTAAAACCGATTGATGCGTATGCCGCCGCGATCTTGGATCGCGTCGTGATTGATTGAATTTGAGAATTGAGATTCCAAATCAGCGGCTTTGCCGCAAACCAAAGGGACAATATGGCCAGCAACTGGAACAGCGGCATTCATGATCGCCGCATCAAAGAAGAGATTTGTGAAATCGGGCGGCGCGTGTACGCCAAGGGGTTCGCGGCGGCGAATGACGGGAACATCTCGGTTCGTGTCGGGCCGAACGAGGTGGTCTGCTCACCGACGATGATCTGCAAGGGGTTCATGAAGCCCGAAGACATCTGCGCGGTCGATCTCGACGGCAAGCAGATCGCGGGGACTCGGAAGCGGACCAGCGAGATCTTGCTGCATCTGGCGATCATGCGTGCTCGTGAGGATGTGAAGGCGTGCGTGCATTGTCATCCGCCACACGCGACGGCCTTCGCGGTCGCTCGCGAGCCGATTCCGCAGTGCATCCTGCCGGAGATCGAAGTCTTCATGGGCGAAGTGCCGATCGCCCCGTATGAAACGCCGGGCGGACAGGACTTTGCGAATACGGTTCTGCCGTTCCTCAAGCCGGGGACGAACACGATCATCCTTGCCAATCACGGCACGATCAGCTTCGGCAAGACGCTGGAAGAGGCGTACTGGAAGACGGAAATCCTCGACGCGTACTGCCGGATTCTGTTGCTGTCGAAGCAGCTTGGCGGCGTGACGTACCTCAACGAACAGAAGTCGCGCGAGTTGCTCGATCTCAAGAAGCGGCTGGGCTTCGACGATCCGCGATTCCATGTCGAGGACTGCGACCTGTGTGGCAATGGTGCGTACCGCGACGGCTACAAAGAAGAGATGCCGCAGCCGTGTGCATTCGAGCCGGCTCCGACGTATCCCGGCTACTTGCAAAAGCCGGCGTACGCGGGCGGATCGGCTGCGGCCGGCGGTACGGATGTCGAATCACTGGTGAAGGCGATCACGGAGCAGGTTCTGGCGGCGATGGCGAAGTAGCGGCTCCGAGCAATCCCAGTACGCCGAGTCCATAGAACGTGTACTCGACGTCGGCTTGTTCGTCCCAACTGGCTCCGCGAAAGCCGCCGGTGGGGAATTCGAGTTGCTGCGAGATGAACGCCTCAATGGATGCCAAATCCTGAAAGCGGTCGAGGCCGAAGTCCTGCGCGACGAGCAGCGACGTGAACGTCGAGAGTCCGTCGGCGAATGGGATTCGCGTGTTGGCTTGGAAGCCCCCTTCGTCGCTGCGGACTTGTTTCAAGAAGTCGCGCAGGTCGGTGGTGAGTTGCTCGTCGGCGAATCCGAGCCGTTTCAGCAGCACGGCGGCGGCGGCGGTCGGGTTCGTGCCGCTAGTTTTCATCGGAGCGATTTCGACGAATCCGCCGTCGTCGCGCTGGCGGTCGAACAAGAACTGTCCGAGCTTGTTGGGCTTCGGAGGTTTGCGGTCGAGCAGTTCGTAAGTCATCACGGTCAGGAACGAGTGGTAGGTGCTGCCGATCGCTCCCTCGGTGGATTTCGCGTAGCCGCCGTCGGGCGTGCGCACGCTTTCGAGCTTCGCGGCAATTTGATCCGGCCAATCGGTAGGTTCATTGGCGAACGGATCGGGGCCGCCAAACGTCTGCGTGACGAGTGCCGCGTACAGCCAACTGAT
>CAMAWN010000251.1 GCA_945861865.1 Candidatus Kuenenia stuttgartensis
ATCCGAAAGGTGCCGATCCGAAAGGTGCCGATCCGAAAGGTGCCGATCCGAAAGGTGCCGATCCGAAAGGTGCCGATCCGAAAGGTGCCGATCCGAAAGGTGCCGATCCGAAAGGGGCTGATCCGAAAGGGGCTGATCCGAAAGGGGCTGATCCGAAAGGGGCTGATCCGAAAGGGGCTGATCCGAAAGGGGCTGGGAAAAAAGCCACCGGCCAGTCGGACAAGAATGGCAAGGGTGACTCATCGGATTCCGACCCTGATTCTAAAAGTTCAGGGAAGCCAAGTTCGCAAGGAAAGAAACCTGGAAAGGCGGGATCGACTCCAGGCAACGGCAGCGTGAGTCAACCGGGAGATCCGAGTGCGCCGAATGGCTCATCTGGTTCTGGCAGCAGTTCCGGGGCTCCGGAAGAAGCGAATGAGGAGTTCACCAAGGAGGCCGCGAACCTGGTGCTCAAGCGGTTGCAGAAGGACATTGAGCGTGGCGAGGTCGATCAAGAATTGCTCGACGAACTCGGCTGGAACGAAGAGCAGATGAAAAAGTTTGTCGAACGGATGCAGAAGGAACTCGAAGCCAAGCCGGACGACGATTCACCGCAAGCGAAGGCTCGGCAGCGTCAGTTTGAGGAGATGCTGAAGAATCTCAACCTGACCGAGAAGACTCAGAGACGCGACGACACGAGCAAAGACAAGCAGACAGGTGACGGCATCGGCCCGGTGCGTCGGCCGCCTCCGGCAGAGATTCGCGAATCGTTCGAGCGATACACGAAGAGCTTGTCGAAAAAGAAGTCGGCCGAGACGCCGAAGAAGTAGGTCAGGCTTTCCAGCCTGGCACAAATTGCCAGAATCACGTCCAGTGTTGATCGAGTCAGCCTGGAAAGGCTGACCTATCGCGGACGCGAGGCGACGGTGGGGCGAGCAGGAGTTGGAACGGCTCGTAGAAATGCACGGCCATGCCACCGAATATTTTGTACGAGCGGAACGAGTTCTCGGCGGGGCTTTGCACAAGAAATCACGGAGCCGCCTATTTGTAGGGTGGGCACGGCCCACCATGACCACCTGTTGGATGGTAGGCCATGCCTACCCCATTTCTTGTGCAAAGCCGATCCACCGAAGCCGGAGGGACTCTTGAGGCACTCTTCTGTGCCCAATATACTCCGCCCCCCTTCGATTCTGGGGGATCTTGTCCGAGACGGTGGCTTCATGAAATTCTCCTTGGTAGATCGCATCATCGCTCTTGAGGCGGGTAAGTCGATCACGACCGTCAAGAACGTGTCGCTCGCTGAGGAATATCTTCAAGATCACTTCCCCGGATTCCCGGTTCTCCCAGGAGTAATGATGGTCGAATCGCTGGTCCAGGCCAGCGCGTGGCTCCTGCGGCACACGGAGGATTTCCGCTTCAGCACGATCACGCTCAAACAAGCTAAGGCTCTGAAGTTCAACAACTTCGTGACGCCCGGCAAGTCGCTGACCGTGACCTCGACGATCCACAAAATGGAAGCCACGGAATGCACCTTCAAGGGGGAAGGCACGGTCGAAGGGCAGTCAGCCGTGAGTGCTCGAATCGTCTTGCAAAGAATCAATTTGCGCGACCGCAATCCGGGGCTCGCGAAGACCGATGAATTGCTCGTGGCTCGTTTGCGAGAACAGTTTGCGCAGATTTGGAATGGCCCAACGGCCTGATCGTCCTCAAGCCGGTTGCCAAAGCGACCGAAAAGAAATCAGTTAGTCCAGTGTCCAATTGAGGTTGAGCATGAGTTTGTCTGGCAAAGCGGCGTTAGTGACGGGTGGCAGCCGAGGCATTGGCAAGGCGATCGTGCAAACGCTCGCGCGGGCCGGAGCTAAAACTGCGTTCATCTACCATTCGAATTCCGCCGCAGCCGAGGCTCTGATCAGTGAACTGACGGCCGAAGGCCACGAGGTCATTGGCTACCAAGCCGACGTCACGAGCAAGCCGGACGCCGACCGGATCGTCGAAGAAATCTGCGAAAAGTGGGGCGGCATCTACGTGCTGGTCAACAACGCCGGCATAATCAAAGACGGACTGCTGGCGACCATGACGGCTGAAAACTGGTCGGCCGTCATCAATACGAATCTCAACGGTGTCTTCAATTATTGTCAGGCAGTGACTCGGCCGATGATGTCGGCTCGTTCGGGACGGATCATCAACGTCTCCAGCGTGGCGGCCAACTTCGGCAACCCCGGCCAATCGAACTACGCGGCCAGCAAGGGAGGCATCGAAGGCTTCACTCGCTGTCTGGCCAACGAAGTCGGTCGCCGAGGAATCACCGTTAACGCGATCGCTCCGGGATTCATCTCGACCGACATGACCGAGGCGATCCGCAACGCGGCTGAAGACACAATCAAGAAGCAAATTCCGCTGCGACGTCTGGGAAATCCCGAAGACATCGCGGCGGCAGTACTGTATCTCGCTAGCGAAGGAGCTTCCTACGTCACGGGCAATGTCCTGACGGTCGATGGCGGTTTGACCTTGGGGGCGGGAATGTAGCGGTGCGTATCCAGAACCCCGGTTTCCTGGGAAGCCGAGGTTCTTGATTCATAGTGGGTTGGTTGCCGGTCGGCTCGCGAGGCCGGTGGCCATGACGAATTGCGAGCAACGATTCGGCTGCGTTGAGCGGCAGGCAGCCTGAAAACAGGCCGGCCGCGCGACAGGCCAAGAGAGGCTGGAATGACGTCCGACGAAATCTTCACGAAGGTCCGTGACACCCTGATCGACGCACTGGGAGTCGATGACGACGAAGTCACGCTCGAATCACGCCTGGAAGCCGACCTCGGTGCCGAGTCGATCGACTTCCTCGACATCGTGTTCCGGCTGGAAAAGAACTTCAGCATCAAGATTCCACGCGGCGAACTGTTCCCGGAAGATCTCGCGTCCTCCGATGCCGGACTGGTCAAAGACGGACTCGTGACCGCCGAAGGTCTCGCCGCTCTACGCACGAAAGTGCCGCACATCGACATCGACACCTTCGCGAAAAACCCGAAGGTCGAGAACATCAAGGACATGTTCACCGTCCAGATGCTCGTCAAATTTGTGCAGAACAAATTGGCTTAGAACGTCAAAGGCGAGTTCATGCGTTGGTTCTGGATTGATCGCTTCACGGAATTGCAAAGCGGTCAGTACGCTAAGGCGATCAAGAACGTCACCTTGGCCGAAGAGCATTTGCACGACCACTTCCCCGGCTTTCCCGTGATGCCGGGGTCGTTGATGCTCGAAGGCATGGCTCAGACGGGTGGCATCCTGCTCGGCGAGAAGAACAACTTCGAGCACATCGTCATCCTGGCCAAAGTTCCCAACGTGACTTACCACGGCTTTGTCGTCCCGGGCGACACGCTGACGTACACCGCCAAGTTGATGAACGACAGCGCCGAAGGGGGTTCGGTCGAAGTCACCGCCCACGTCGGCGAACGACTCGTCGCCGAGGCTGAGATCATCTTCTCGCACATTGACCAGAGCGGTGACTTCAAACATCTCGACCAAAAGAACTTCGTCTTCTCCATCGGTGGCCTGCTGAGCGTCATGGAAGTCGGCAAAGCGGGTGCGTAGCGAATCCATGACCACACCCACTCGCATCGCCGCCACGTTCGCCGCATTGCAGGCTCAAGGCCACATGGCCTTCATGCCGTTCGTCACCGTCGGTGATCCCGACGTCGCGACGTCGATGGCCTTGATTCGCGAGCTCGCCAACCGAGGCGTCGACCTGATCGAAGTCGGCTTTCCGTACAGCGACCCGATCGCCGACGGCCCGGTGATTCAAGCCAGCTACACGCGAGCCTTGTCACGCGGCCTGCACGTCAGCGACATCTTTGCCGGCATTCAACAACTCACGGGCGGTCCCGACGGCGGCAAGCTCCCGCCGCTGGTCGCGATGGTCAGCTACGCGATCGTCTTCCGCATTGGCACCGCAACGTTCGTTGAACGCGCGAAGGCCGCTGGTTTTTCGGGACTCATCATTCCTGATCTGCCTGCGGACGAAGCGAGCGATGTGGCTCGCGTGATTGGCGACGCGGGTCTCGACGCGATTCAACTCGTGGCCCCGACCACGAATCCCGTCCGCGAAGATCTCATCGTGCAGACGGGCAGCGGTTTCGTGTACTGCATTTCAATTGCCGGCACGACCGGCGCACGAGATCAGTTGCCGGAGGAACTCTTCGGTCAGCTCAAGCGTTTGCGGGGCAAAACGAAACTGCCGCTCGCCGTCGGTTTCGGAGTCAGCAAGCCCGAACAAGTCGGCGCGCTGCGCGGTCTTGCCGACGGAGTCATCGTGGGATCAGCCATCGTGCGACAACTCGAACGGCTGACGGACAACTCAACGGCCACGGCCGACGTGCTCCGCGACGTCGGCGACTTCGCGGCGAAGATGGTCGCCGCTACGCATGCCACTCGATAATGTCGAGCGTTGAGGCACGACAATGGCCATCTCGCTCACACTGCCGACGATTCAAAACTGGAGTTGCCACAACTGCGGCGGCTGCTGTCGGCAACACGCCATCGAAGTGACCGAGGAAGAACGGCAGCGAATTCTGTCTCAGGGCTGGACAGCGAACGACGGCACACCAACGGGTGACGCACTGATCGAGCGGCACGCCGGGCCGCCGTGGGCGAAGCGATATCGGCTTGCGCATCAAGCTGACGGAGCCTGCGTGTTTTTGAATGAACAGGGCCTCTGTCGAATTCATGCCAAGTTCGGCGAAGCCGCGAAGCCGCTGGCGTGTCGCATCTACCCGTATGCCTTTCATCCGGCCGGCAAACAAGTCACCGTCAGCTTGCGATTCAGTTGCCCGTCGGTCGTCGCCAACCGCGGCCACTCGATGAAACAAAATGCGGACGAGATCAAGCAACTCACGCGAGCCGTCGTCCCCGAAGGACATGAGCGCACGCCTCCCCCGGTCCTGTCCAAAAGACAGCGAGTCGATTGGCCCGACTTGCTCCGCGTCATCGACGCGATCGACGCGACGCTGGCTCCGGCCAATATGCCCATCGGCATCAAACTGCAACAGACACTGTTTTGGCTGAACCTCGTTGAGCAATCTCGCTTCGACAAACTCAGCGGCACGCGGTTGACCGAGTTTCTCGACATCATCCGGCAAGCGGCGACCGAGGAAATCCCGCTCGCTCAGACGGCCGAATGCCCAACTCCTCTCACTCGAATGCAATTTCGATTGCTGACGGCGCAGTACGCTCGCAAAGACACGGCCGCCGATTTGTCCGCTGGCTGGCGCGGCCGCTGGAAACTGTTTCGCGCGGCGACGACATTTGCTCGCGGAGTTGGCAACGCGGTGCCATTGCAGCCGATCTTTCGCGAAGTCCCGTTCGATGCCCTCGACCAGCCGTTCGGATTTCCGGCGGAGAGCGAAGAATTGTGGACACGCTACTTCCGTGTGAAAGTTCAAGGTCTGCACTTCTGCGGCCCGGCCTATTACGACGTGCCGCTCGTCGAAGGTTTTCAAAACCTCGCGCTCATCTTTCCGGCGACGTTATGGATCGCGCGCTGGCTGGCGGCGAGTCAGAACCGGACGCGACTCACGCACGAAGACGTCTCGCAAGCGTTGACCATTTCCGATCATCATCACGGCTACTCGCCGATCTTCGGCTCGTTCGGTTTCCGGCGTCGCGTGAGCACGCTGGCTCAGATGGGCGAGATTCCCAATTTAATTCGCTGGTACGCCACCTGAAACTCGATCGGCGAACCGGGCGGCGGCCAGACGATGTTTCGATTCACGCGACGAAGCTGCGAATTGCAGGAAGAGTCGTTGGGAATGTTCTCGTTCGTGCCGCTCGTTTGCGATTCGTAGACCGGACGCCCACGTCCGGTCGATGGCACGGCGTTGCGTCGTCGCAGGCTCAGCCTCCATAATCCTGCCATCGCGAACTTGCTGAGGATCCAATTGCATGAACCCGACAATACTCATCCAACGTTTTTGCTGCGGCGTGCTGCTCGCCGGTGCGTGTGGTTTGCTGGTCTCGATTGCCGGATGCGGCGGCTCGAACGAGGGCGTCGCCAAAGGGACCGCGAACACGAATGACTCGAAGGCGAAACCAGACAAAGGCGAGCCGAAACGCTCGAAGTCAGACGACTCCAAGTCAGAGGCCACCGCTGGCGGACCAAAGACGATTGATGGAATTCCGTATGACGTCTTCTTCGACAAGCCGCTGACCGTCGCGAAAAACACGCAGACCGGAGCCGCCGCGAACACAACGGTCGCCGCGAATGACGCCTCGAATGGAACTCCGACTACGGAGACAACGACTCCTGCGAAGGAGACTCCGAAAGAGGCCGGCGGCGGAGCGTCGACCAAAGACATCATCGACAAGGACTCGCTGACCAACGAGATCAAAAACGTTCGCAATTACCTGGCGGGCAAGACCGCATCGGTATCGACGTACAACTCCAGCCTGCTGGAGATCGCGCCCGAAGCGGCGACATTGGCCGTGCTCGCCGTCGCGGTATCGAAACATCCCGACGATTTCTCCTGGAAGAAGAACGCCAAATATGTTCGCGACCTCTCCTGGAAGATCGGCGAGATCACGTTGTCGAAAGATGGCAAGACCAAGAACAGCTTCGACACGGTCTCTGAGGCGTTTGCCAAAATCGACGACATTCTGAAAGGCTCCGAGCCGGCCGGCTTACCCGATGCCGAAGCCGAGAAGGCCTTCGGAGATGCCGTCGGCGGCAACTTGGTCGCCATCATGAAGCGGATCAAGAAATCGGAAGAAGTTTTGAAAACCAATGTCTCCAGCGAGGCCGGCCTGAAAAAGGAAGCCGAGAAGACGGCTCAGGAAGGGGCGGTCCTCACATTTCTCGGTTCCATTCTGTCGGCACCGGGATTCGGCTGGGATGGCGACGCGGAATTCGCCATGTTCGCGAAGCCGCTGATCGAAGGGGGCAAGCAAATCACCGAGGCCGCCAAGTCGGGCAACTTCGCGTTGTACGGCGAAGGGATCATCAAAGTTTCCAAGTCGTGCAACGACTGCCATCCGAAGTTCAAACCGTAATCGTGGCCGCGAACCAGCATTCAAAGGAATCTCATGCCGCGTCATTCTGGAAGGATCGCCTGTCTGATTGTGGCCCTGACCGCGGCCGTTTCATTCGCCGAAGTCATCGAATTGACCAACGGCAGTCGCATTGAGGGGGAGATCCTCAAGGACGGCGCGGAGATCGTCGTGA
>CAMAWN010000252.1 GCA_945861865.1 Candidatus Kuenenia stuttgartensis
ACCGACGCCGGCGCTCAGCACCAGTCGGTCCTCACGTCAGTCCTCCTCACCTGCGAGCAACTCCTCCGAGATCCCCTCGACTTCCTCGCACAAACACGACGAACCGCTCAACCAATCCCTTTGTTCGCTCCGACGCGGTAAACAATCACAGCGCCGACAGATCTACGCGACGACGTGTTGGATCTATCACGGCGTCTATTTCGCCTTGCTGTCGGTTTACGACTCTCCGGGCGACGTGAGCGAAGGCAAGGTGACCGACACGCATAAACGCCACGAACGGGACGTGATGAATTTCTACATCGCCACCAGCCGCGACGGAGACTCGTGGGACATGCACTGGGTCTACGCCAGCCAACCGCTGGTGCCGCGCGGGCCAGACGGAACCTTCGACAAAGACATCCTCCTGCCCGCGTCCACGATCGTGACTCACGCTGACAAACATTGGATCTACTACGCCGGCGCGAATGAGCGGCATGGCAACGAACAGGTCAAGTTCGATCGCAAACACGCGATCGGATTGGCGACGCTGCGGCTCGATGGATTCGTTGGACTCAGCGCCGGTGAGCACGAGGGGATCGTTGTGACAAAACCGTTCAAGCTCGAAGGGAACAACTTGCTGGTCAATGTGGATGCGCATGGCGGCGAAGCGTCGGTGGAAGTGCTCGACGAAGCGGGACAACCGCTGGCTGGATTCTCCGGTGACGAGAGTGTGCCGGTCACCAAGCGGGATGAACTCTGCTGGCAACCTCAATGGAAATCACACACAGACCTGTCGGCCTTGCGAAACAGAATCATACGTCTCAAGTTTCACTTGCGTGTTGCCAAGCTGTACTCGTTTCAGATTGGCGGTGAGCAATCGCATCAGTAGACCAGTCACGGAGTGATTTGCCTACGGAGAACAAACATGACTTCAATGCTACTGCTGCTGATGGTCCTCGGAGGCGAGGTCGGTCTCGAACGCCCCGATGTCGAGTTCAAAATCTTTCAGTTTCCCGCCGACAAGATTCCACGGATTGATGGCAACGCGGACGACTGGGCTGTCGTTCCGGAGTCGTACTCGATCGGCATGGATCAACTGCGCGAGACGGTGATCGGGATTGGCGACAAAATTGACCCGAAAAATTTGGATGTGAAGGTGAAGGTCGGCTGGGTGAAGGGGCAGAATCATCTCTACTTTCTCTACGAGGCCAGCGACGACTACTGGGACTTCGCTCGCGAGGATCTGCACAATGACATCTTCGAGGTCGTCATCGACGGCGATCTATCGGGTGGACCGTTGATCCGTCAGATGCACCCCAACAAGAAACTGCGCGACAAGCTCGACACACATTTTCTGTTTCACGGCGTCCACGCTCAGAACTACCACATCTTCACACCCGCCGAGGGCAAAGACTGGGCGATGGTCTGGGGCTGTCAGTCGTGGATCAAAGAATTGCCGTACGCGAACGCGGCCTACAAGTACAACTTCAAGCATGGCGAAAGCGGCAAGCTGGTGCTGGAGTTCTTCGTCACGCCATTCGATTACGCGCCGCCCGACCGTTCGCGCGCGGTGCCGTCGAAGCTGGAAGAGGACAAAGTGATCGGCATGTCCTGGGCGATCCTCGACTACGACGACGAGAAGGCCGAGCGCTACGCCGGGTTCTGGAATCTCTCGCACAAGACGACGATGTATGGCGACGCGTCGGATTTGGTGGCGTTCCGCTTGATGCCGATCGAGAAGAGCCTCCGCAAGCCGGTCGAGGCCGATTGGTCGTTCCAAGTGGTCAGTCAAGAGGATCGAGTCGTCGCCTTTCGCGATCGTTCTTTTGGGAAGATCACCTCATGGCATTGGGATTTCGGCGATGACAACTCTTCAACGGAGCGTCATCCCACTCATCGCTACGAGAAGGCTGGTGAGTTCATCGTGACGCTCAAAGTCGAAGGGCCTGAAGGCAAGGCACGCCGCGCGAAAGTCTGGGATGTCACTTTGCCCTAAACACTGCGAGCCGAGCCAGACTCGCAAACGTCACCTGCACGGTGAGATCGACGAATACCTCGGCATTGAGAAAGCCCGCGAGTTGCTGTCGCGTGCGCACTCCGTCACCGGGCCGAGCCTGTGAAAGCTCGCGCGACATGCGGCAGCTACTTGATTTGGCCAGTGAGTTTGGGCATCGTGTTGGCCCATCGAGTTTGTCGTTCTGCGTTCAGGCGGTTGGAGTTGAAGACACCGCATTGGGGCGTGATTTCCAGCCGGCTGCCTCACGCGGCGCGTGATTGCTGCTGCCGGATTTCGCTTTCCAATTGGGCGTTGATCAGGCAACCGCGAGCGACGGTGAAGTCGTGCCGCGTCGCGAATCGAATCTCGCGGATCGCCAGCGAGAATCGAGCCAACTCGAAGGACTTCCACAGCAGTTTCTCGAAGCCGGCGATGCGTGAAACACCACCGACGATAATGACCGGCAACGGTTGTGGGATCTCGGTCGCTCTCGGATGACTTGCCAGTGCGAACGTCGCGCTGCGGATCAGCGAGTACATCAAGTCTCGATGCAGGCCCGCGAGAAAGCGATCGGTGTCGTCATTCGCTGGGCTGAGCGTTCGCTCTGATGCGCGCCGCCGCGCCGCCGACTTCGCGAGGTCCAAAATTGGCTCGCCCGCATCGTCGCGGAGCACGTCGCCGAACTCTTGTGCGAGTTGCTCGTCGAGCCAATCGCCTCCCTTTGGGATCGAGCACATCAGCAGCTCGATGCCACGATGCGCGACGACCAACTCGCTGGTGGCCGCTCCGAACGAGAGGCCCAGGCCGGTGAAGCAGTGCCGAGACAACTCGGCCAACACAGCCGCCATGCCGGCGGACAACACTTGTGGAAAGAAGCCCCGTAGCCGGATCAGCCGAGAGAAAAATTCCAGTTCGCTGCTAGTGGCCAGCGACTGGAACGATTCGCCTCCCGGAAGAGTAACACCACACATCTCTCCCGGCTGATCTGGCTCGCCGAGCAATGCATCAACCAAAGCGGCTAACGATTGTCGGGCTACGGGGTCGTTCGTCGGTAGTCGCCCCTGAGGTAAAAGGCTCTGCGGACGAACGTGAAAAAGGTTGGAATACTCGGCGGCGTTGTCACCCACGATGGTCAACGCCTCTTCACACACAGCAAACGGAATCTGTCCCGCCGTCAACAATGCACGGTAATCCGGCGCGTCGGGTAACGCGGTGAACTGAGCCTTCGCGGAACGGCCCACCAACTGCGCATCACGACGACGCAAACAACGAATTTGAGAAGCACCAATATCGAGTCCAACGCTCATGTGCCGCGCTCCTCTCGTTTTTGGAGGCTTTGTTTTTGGACGGCGGACAACGCTCGGTCGAGCGCCCCGCCAGTCGGTTGTTGGGACGACGTCTTCGCCGTCGTGGACACGATCTTGGATTCCGTCCCGGCCGCTCCGGTTCGGCCGCTGCGAAACTTCTGAGTCGCCGTGGCCGTCGTTCGCGGTTCGGCAGAGGCCAAAGGCGGATTGTCAATCGGTGCCCGATCTCTGCCATTTGGACTCGGAACTCGGAACTCGGAACTCGGAACTCTCGCCGAATGCGGCTTCGGCAGTGCATGTCGCTGATCCATTCGGATCGTCTTGGGCGGTTGAGGCCGGCCATGAAATTGCATCGGTGACGCGAAGGGCACTTGTTCCTCGGTCAGCGGCAGTTGGTCGTCGATGATCTCGTCGAGCTGCGCGCGACGCAGTACGGATTGTGAATTGCGGATCGCGGAGGACGTCGGTTGCGGCCGAGTCGTCGCGGCTTGTGAAGGCTGAGTTGCTGTTTGCGTGCGGCGACGCAACGAGAGACTGAACCCGATCAGAGCGAGCAGTCCAACTCCTGCTGTCAGGATCGGCGGCCAGATCGACCAGCTTGAGCCGGCTTTTTCGGCGGTGGCTTCCGCTTCGTCGAGATCCGCGGCCGTCAATGTCGCGTCGTTCGAGTCATCCTCTTTCGCGAGATGAATCGGTCGCTTCTTCCCCTTGGCGTTGAGCAACAATGGTTCGGCCGCGCGGCTGTCGTCGTCGAACGGCGTCGAATCATTCAACTCCGGAACCGGCGCGTTGTCTTGGGCCACGTCGGTCGGCGGGACATCACGCGGTGTTGGAGTCGATCCCTCCACCGGTGGTGCGAGCAGCAGGTTGGAATCACGAGCGATTCGATCCGGAGCGGCAGCGGTTCGGCGCGGTGTTCCGCGGACGCCGCTGGCTCGCTTTGAGCTGGTGGTGTCCTCTGTCGGCGGCGGCGGAACCTCCGAGGCATCCGGCGACTGCTCGACTCTCGGTCGAGAGATGGGTTGGGAGTGTTGCGGCAGTGGCGTGGAATCCGTCCCGGCTCCAACCGCCGGCCGAGAATGTGGCGATTGAGTTGCATCCGGTGAAATGTTGCCATGTGGCGCGTACGGCTGTGCGGCTTCGCCTGACGGAGTCTTCGTGTCGGACTCGCGTTTGAGTTTGAATGGCTCGGGCAGCAGCGCGAGCCGTTCGGTCTTCACGGAGTATGGCGGAAAGATCAACACCGTTTCGGAGGCCAGTGTGGTATCGAGACGCGGTTGGCCTTGGCCACGTTGGCTTGAGGGAACGACGATCTTGATTTGCGAGGCCAAGTTCTGGTCCTGTCGCATGATCGACAGGATCTCGTAGACGGTGGCGTGTTCGCTATTCAGCTTCAACACGACTGGCCGATCGACCAAGTTCACAAATCCGATTTGGACCGCGTCGGCGGACGCCTGCTTCGCGTTCGTCGCACGTTGACCGAATTGTGAGGGTTGAGCATCGGCGACGATCATGTCCCCCGCCATCAACTCAAGCTGAGCGGCACCGGAGTACGAAGTCGTCTGCCCTGGACGACCATTGCGAATGATTCGGAATTGCCCGGAGGCATCTTTTGCCAATCCGCCCATGTTCTGCAGCAGATCACCCAGCAAGGTGCCTCGTCGTTCGATTTCATAAACACCGGGCCGAGCGACCTGTCCCAACAACCCCACGAAGGGCTGCTGGGCTGTGTCGACCGCCCACGACATCTTTGGCTTCAACCGAGTTGCGGCAGTCGTTTGTGGCGGTTGCCCGAAGGGACTCCCGGTTTGATTCCAACCCGCAGCGGAGTTCTGTCCCGCTGCGTTTGGCCCCGACTGCATCAAGCCATTCGGATCAAACGGATTCGAATCATTCAGGCCATTCGATCCGAACGGCGATTGTCCGTTGCTGCTGCTGGTTTGATAGCCTCCGCCGACCCACGCATCCGGCTGGTGGATGTGTCGCGTGTCGATGTCATCGCTGAGCGGCGGGAATTGATACGCCGATGCCGCCGTGCCCCAAGAGGCACCTCCGACGCCGCACAAGACGGCGATTAAGCGTGACCAGCGATAGCTCGGCATGAGCATTCCTTCAGAGGCGATGACGGTGCCCGCGCACCTTCAACACCCTTGATCGGACAAGTCCGAACGACCGCATCAGGTAAATTGGGGGAACTTTGCTGGTTACGCCGAGTTGATCGGTTGTTGAAATCCTGTTGGCAACAACGACCATGCCCGGTCAATCAAAACCTCCCAGATTCACACGCGATGTCATCGAGAAGTACACGGTCCTATCACTCTTCCGCGTCCGCAACACGCTGACCGTCGCGATCAGCGAACCGACACAATGTGTCTGGTCGAGCAGCTCGGCGAAGTTGCCAAGTGTGAGATTCAAGTCGTCATCGCCGCCGCGAAAGACATCCGCCGCATGGTGCAGACCTCGCTTCCCAGCGAGCGGGTTTTCGTGATCGACGACGCGAAAGATGGCGCCGTCAAGCTGATCGAAGCCTCGGTCGAGGACATTGCCGCCGTCGCCGATGTGGACTCGACGCTACTGGAGGCCAACGCGGCGATGAAGTCGATCGTGCGCAAGGACAGCGCGACGATCGAAGACACGCTGAGCTTGGCCGGCGGTCAAGTGGTCGAGATCACGCACGGCGCTTCACAGATCGCCGAGGTGGTCGCCGACAAGGGCGACCACAAAGCCGAGACGCTGGCTCGTCTGACGGATCGCTGCAACTCGCACCGCCACACGGAACACTCTGCCTCGGCAACGAACCTGGGTCTGCGAACCGACATCGCCGAACCGGCCGCGAAGCACAACCGTCGTTGGACCGACAAGCCTCCCGGATGGGAAGCGGCGTATCGCGGCAACCGCCGCCGCATTCAGGGCTCACGCGGCAAATCGCTGCAACGCCGCCGTAGCGAAGTGGTCGAACGCAGCTTCGCTCACGTCTGCGAAACCGGCGGAGCGAGACGCACCTGGCTGCGAGGTCTGACCAAAGTCACGAAGCGTTACCAACTGCAAACCGCCGCCCACAACCTGGGCCTGATCCTGCGACAACTGCTGGGTGCCGCCAAACCGCGTGCCTTCGCGGCGTTCTGTTCGCTCGCTTTGTCGCGGCGCTGCGTCACGACGGCCTGACCGCGCCGCTGGTGATCGACGGTGCGATGAACGGCGAATTGTTCCGGGCTTACGTCCAACAACAACTCGCACCGACTCGATGTGCCGGCGACCTCGTGGTGATGGACAATCTCTCCGCACACAAGGTGGCTGGCATCCGTGACGCGATCACGGCCGTCGGAGCCACACTGGTCTATCTGCCACCGTACAGCCCCGACCTGAACCCCATCGAACTGGTCTTCTCCAAACTCAAGTGGCTGGTCCGCAGCGAGTCCCCACGCACCATCGAACGCCTCTGTGCCTTCCTCGGCCAAACCCTCGATCACTTCCCGCCCGACGAATGCCTCCGCTACTTTCGACACTGCGGCTACGCTACAGGTGCGTAACAGGCTGACAAACAACTGAACTTTGGAGACGCCATCACAGCGGCATGAGAATTGCGCCCGATCATGACAGACCCCTTGTCCGTTTCACAAGGAGAACTGTCATGGCGGACGCGTGTATGCCGGAGAGATTCTATGAATTGGCGAGCCCGATGCTCCCTGCGGAAAAAGAGCCGAGTTTG
>CAMAWN010000253.1 GCA_945861865.1 Candidatus Kuenenia stuttgartensis
CCCGCCGCGCACCAGCGATCAAACCGCTTCCACACCGTATTGGATTTGCCGTACCGGGCGGGAAGATCTTCCCACGGAATGCCGGTCTTCAAAACGTAGAGCACCGCATCCACGAACAAGCGGTTGTCAGAGGCGGTGCGTCCGGGATCCCCTGCCTTGCCGGGCAACAGGTCTTGGATCTGGTTCCATTGAGCATCGGTCAGTTCGTGTCGGCGTCGCATGCGGAACTCCTCCTGGAGTTCCACAAAGACTCCTCAAAAATACCGTGATACGCCAGATTGAATGTCCCTACTGCCTAGACCAAGGCCGAGTGTCGTCGCTCGCGGTTGTAAAAGACTTCGATGTCCTCGCACAGGCTCGCGCGAGCGGCCTCGCGAGACGCATACGATTCATGATACACCAACTCCTTCTTGAGCGTCGCGAAGAAACTCTCGGCCGGAGCGTTGTCCCAGCAGTTGCCTTTGCGGCTCAGGCGGCATTCGATCTCGTGTTGCGTGAGCACTCCTTGATAATGCTCACTGGCGTATTGCACCCCGCGATCCGAATGTGCCAGCAGGCCCGCACCAGTGCGTTCCGATGGCACACGGAGTTCGCGCGAGACGGCCATCTCCAACGCATCGACCACCAGTCGGCTGTCGATCCGCTCCGACATCGACCAGCCCACCACCTTGCGAGTGAACAGGTCGAGGACCGCCGCCAAGTACAACCAGCCTTCCAGAGTCGCGATGTCGGTGATGTCCGCCACCCACTTCTGATTCCGCTGATTCGCCGTGAATTCTCGATTCAAAACGTTCTCGGCCACTGGCTGAGTGTGATTCGAATCGGTCGTCGTTACGCGGAACCGACGCTGCGACTTGGCGCGGATGCCGGCCTCACGCATCACCTTGGCCACCGTCTTCTCGTTGACCGCTTCACCGCGAGCACGCAGTTCTCGATGCACTCGCGGTGAACCGTAACTCGCGTGATGACCGACGTGCAACTTCCGAATCTGTGCCGTCAACGACGTGCGACGCTTCGCCCCTTCGCTCACCGGCCGACGACGCCATTCGTAGTACCCGCTGCGAGACACCACCAACACGCGACACGGAATTGCGATCGGCCAGGTCGCTCGATGATCCTCAATGAAGGCGTCTCTCATCGCGGCTCCTTCGCGAAGAAGACCGTCGCTTTTAAAAGATCTCACGCTCCATCCGCAGCCGCTCCACCTCGGCCCGCAGCTTGCGATTCTCCTCCTCCAGACCGGTGGGCTTCCCGGACCCGGCAAACGCAGAGCCTCCTTCCGCCCCGAATTCGTCCCGCCACCTCCGCAGCAAGCCTTCGCCAACGTCCAAGCTCTTCGCCACCTCGCCAACACTCCGCTCTGGCTGCCTCGATAACCGAACGGCTTCCACCTTGAACTCTCGGGTAAACTTCCGTCGCTGACGCATCGTTCTCGCTCCTCGTCTTGCACTCGACACGCTTGGCTACGCGCCCGCAAAACGGGGGGAAGTCCAGTCGCCTCTTGCTTGCGTTGCTTGGCGGCCACTCCCAAACTGCGCCGCATGAAATCGAAATCACCGCTGCTGATTATCTTTGTCACCGTGTTCATCGACCTCTTGGGCTTTGGCATCGTGCTGCCGCTGCTGCCGCGGTACGGCGAATACTTCGGCCTCGACCGACTGACACTCGGCCTGTTGATGGCTTCGTTCTCGGCGATGCAGTTCGTGTTCGCTCCGTTGTGGGGACGGCTCTCGGATCGGATCGGCCGCCGGCCCGTGCTGCTGGTCGGACTGGCGGGCTCGATGGTCTTTTACGGCCTGTTCGGGCTGGCGACATCGCTGGGGAACGAAAGCCAACTGCTGGGTCTGTCGGTGGTCCCGTGGCTGTTCATCACCCGCATCGGAGCCGGCATCGCGGGTGCCACGATTCCGACGGCTCAAGCCTACATTGCCGACTCGACGACCGCCGAAGGACGCGGCAAAGGGATGGCCTTGATCGGAGCGGCATTCGGCATCGGTTTCACGTTCGGTCCGCTGCTGGGAGCCCTGTTCGTGTCGGACAAACTGGGCGGCCCGCCGAGTCCGATGGCTGGCTATGTGGCGAGCGGCCTCTCGGCGTTCGCGTTCCTGTGGGCGGTCGCTCGGCTGCCGGAATCCTTGAAGCCGGGCAACGTCGCCGCGCCGCGCCGCTGGTTGAACGTCGGAGCGATGGGCCGCGCGTTCTCGCATCGCGGTACTGGCTTACTGATGCTCACCATCTTCCTGACGACGTTGGCCTTCGCGCAATTCGAGGTCACGCTGTCACTGCTGACGAAGTTCATGGGCTTGGCCGACAAGAAGAATTTCCACATCTATGCCTACGTCGGCTTCGTGCTGGCACTGAGCCAAGGCCTGATCGTGCGGCGGCTGTTACCTCGCCTGGGGGACTTCCGCATGAGCTTGATTGGCACAGTGTTGATGACGCTGGGTCTGGTTCTGATCGCGGTCACCTGCGGCCAAAAGGATCTGTGGCTGCTGTTCGCCATTGTGCCGATCAACGTGCTGGGGTACTCGGCACTGACGCCGTCGCTGCAAGCGATGCTGTCGCTGCGAACCTCCGCCGACGAGCAAGGCGAAATCCTGGGCGTGGGACAAAGCATGTCGGCCTTGGCTCGCATCGCCGGCCCGCTGCTGGGCATTTGGCTGTTCAAGCTCGACAAGCTGCAACCCGCCAACAGTGTCGCCTTGCCGTACTGGGCCGGAGCCGGTCTGATGCTGCTGGGCGTGCTGCTGGTGCTGTCGCTTCGCAGCCAACCGACGAAATCCACCGAGACGTAAGCATGAGTGCCGACGTTGTCGTTCACACAGAGTTCTCGAAACACAAGTTGCTCGAAAGCGACTTGGCCGCTGATCCGTTCGCACAGTTTCAATGTTGGCTCGACGACGTGCAGGCTGCGAACGTCAGCGACTGGCAGGCGATGTCGCTGGCGACGGCGACTCGCGATGGCCGGCCATCCGTGCGCATTGTTTATCTTCGCGGCTGGGACGAACGTGGCTTCCTCTTTTACACCAACCACGACAGCCGCAAAGGTGACGAACTCGCCGACAATCCACAGGCCGCCGCTGCGTTGTATTGGAAGGAACTCGAGCGGCAAGTCCGGATTGAAGGGGCCGTGGTTCTCGCGAACGACGCCGAATCGGACGCCTACTTTGCAGGTCGGCCGCGAGAAAGCTGCATCGGCGCTTGGGCCTCGTCGCAGAGCCAACCGCTCGTTGATCGAGCGACGCTCGAACGGCTCACCGCTGAGTTCGACGAGAAATTCGCGGGCGGCGCGATTCCTCGGCCTCCGAACTGGGGCGGCTTTCGCATCATTCCCGAGAACGTCGAGTTCTGGCAAGGCGGCGTCGCTCGCCTGCACGATCGGCTGATCTATCGGCGGCAGACCGACAACTCCTGGCGCATCGAACGGCTGTTTCCGTGAACTTGGCCGTTCTGAATCGTCCTCGGAAACATTGCACTTGAGAAGGAACCGTCGCCGCCGTGCGCGGGCCTACTCGGCGGTGAACTTGGTCAACTCTTCGGTGATCAGTTCTTGCTCGATCGACTCGCTGGTGAGCCGAGCACGAACGCGCTGGTTGCCTTCGGCGGCACCTCGAACGTGAATGCGGAACAGTGCCGTCTTGCCAGGAGCTAACTCCGGCAAATCGTTGAACAGGATCAAGCCATTCTTGGTGAGATGCTGGGTCGCTGATTGCACGTTGAGGACTTCGACGCTGCCCGGCAACTCAAACATGAGACCGACATTCTGTGCCGCCTTTGAGCCGGTGTTGCTGATGCGGACTTCATAGGCTGTTTCCTGGCCGACTTCGACGGGATCGTCGATGTCTTGAATTTCCAGAACCAGTGACGCCGAGCCTTCGACGGTCGTCGTCGTGTCTGCCTTGGCGGTCACGCCATGTTCGGCGGAGGCGAAGACGTGATGCTCGAATTGACCGAGCTCCGTGGCCTGCAGTTGCAGTTTCAATTGAACGGACTGAGCGGGTTCGAGATGCCCGATGGACCAGAGAACCGAACCGGTGTTCGCGTCGAGCGTGCCACCCTTGTCAGCCTTCACGAATTTGAATCCCTTCGGAATGCGATGCGTGACGCGGATATTGCTCGCTGCGGCTTGGCCTTCGTTGGAAACGTTCAGCGTGTAGCGAGCGTCGCGCCCGGCGTATCGCAGGCTAGGGCCTGCGACGGCAAGGGCGAGTGACGGAGCAATCACCGTGACGGTTGCTTCAGCAGCTTGATTCAAGCCGGATTCGGCGGTCGCTGCGACTTCGATCGTTTGTTCGCCACCAGCGATCGCGGTGAACGACAGACGCACGGTTCGCGATTCACCCGGATTGAGCGCGCCGATCTCGATTTGCGAGCGGTCGCCGCGCGTGGCCTCCAAGCCCGCCGGCGTCACGATTTGAATCTTGACGTTCTGTGCGATGCCGGTGCCGGGATTGGTGATCGTCACGGTCTGTACCAGCGGATCGCCGATGATGACTTCTGCCGGCGCTTCCATGGTGATTTTCAGCAATGGCTCGGCGACCTTGAAGACGCTGGCCGCCGTGCCAGTGAAGCGGACGTTGGCGGTCGTCGCCAGATCGCCGCGCTGGCTGGGAATCATCGTGATGTGAATTGTCCGCTCTTCACCGGCGGCGAGTTCGGGAATCGACCATTCGAGGTGATCGGAGACCTTGGCCGGTTCGGGATCCGCGTGCGTCAGTCGCACCGTTGCCGGGAAGATGGCCTCGATGACGACTTCGCGAGCCGAAACTTTTCCGGAGTTCTTCACGAGCAGATCACAGGCACATTCCTGACCGACGTTGATCTCACCGTATTTGACCCATTCGACGGAGACCGAAGGTGTCCCGGTCGAGGACGAAGTCTTGCTGAGACTGGCATGGTCCATTGCTGCGGTTGATCGCGCGGAACGAGTCGCGTTGGACGGGATCGGCTTGGGCGAATGTTCGGAGACAACAGAAACACGACTGGACTTCGTGACCGGCGTCAGCACAGCCGGATCCTGACGAATGTCGCGAGGGGCAACTTGGTGCTGCTCGGCACTGGCGGTGCGGATGGCCGACGGTTCGGCCGCCATCGAGTGAAAGTCCGCCGCGACGACGCCGTCCGTCGAATCTTCGTCGCTGGTCTCCACGGTAGCTGTTCGTTGCGTGCTGAAGGCTGCCGGTTGAAAGCCAGAGACAGGTTTCTTCGCGATCAGCGCTCGCGTGATCGGCGCTTCGTCCTCAGTTTCCGATTCGGGGGGCCGCAGAAATTCGACGTTGTCTGTGAGTGGCTTCAAAGGAGTTCGAGTCGTGCGTGAAGTTTGTTTCAGGTTCGAGAGATTGCCTGCGCCTCCGATTAGGTTTTTCGTCGGCTTGAGCGTGGCTCTCGTCGATGATGCCGCAGCAGGCTCCTCGCTCAGCCCCGTCTTCGAGCGGCTGAACCGTTTCGGAGTTGCGGAAGCCTCAGCCGCCAATTCGTCGGCAACATGATCGGTGGTTGGATCGGCCAGCGCATCGGACTGTTCGCTGGCAGCTCCGCTGCGGCTGATGAATTCCAAACGTCCAGGCCGGCTGTTCTTGGTCGGCGTGGCAGCCTGCCGATCCGTTGTCTTTTCGCTGGCTAAACTGACTCCCAACGCCACTCCCATGACACCGCCGATCGCGAGCATTTTCATCCAGGGACGCATGCCATTCTCCTTGTGGGACGCTGACGGATTCACTGAAACGTCTGGCATTGCCGCCAAGCGCTGCCTCACCATCGGTGAGCATGAAGACTCCTTTCCGAGATCGACGCGGGAGATTTGGTAGCTTGAGTTGAGTTTGCGGATCAGAGTGAGATTGCCGATCAGCAAGAGCTTTCCGGTTGAGAGTCGGCGATATTTGCCGCAGCCCCGACGGAATCTTCAGCCGCTTAACCAAGCCAACGTCCAATGGCGATCAGAGGTCTGCGCGACAGACGGCACCGGAATGCCGTGAGCAACGGCGATGTCTCGGACTTCGTCCAACGTCAGTGCCGCACACAGCGAGTCGCGAAAGAGCTGTTGCGAGTGCGCGTTCTCTCGCCCGGCGTATGTGGCGACCAAATGATCAACGTCTGCCAGCGATTCGGGACGCAACAGATCGCGAACGAAAAGCAGACCATCATGTTGCAGGACGCGAGCCATTTCCGCGAACACGGCTTTCGGCTCTGGAATGTGATGCACGATGCTGTTGGAAATGACCGCGTCGAAGGACCCGGTCGCATAGGGCATCTGTTTGGCATCAATTCGCTCAGTCTGAATCGAGCTCGCCAAATTTGCTTTGGCGATGTTCCGATCAGCCAGCTTGAGCATCTCGGCCGCGAGGTCGATGGCGATGATTTGGCAAGCGACTCGGCGGCTGCAAAGCTCGATCGGGATGAGTGCCGTGCCGGTGCCAACATCCAGCAAACGCAGCGGTTGCCGCAGATTCGCGAGTCTGTCGTCGAAGCCGTTCGCACGAACGAAGCCCAGGAAGTCATCGACGAAGATGCGATTCACGGTGCGGTGATCCATCCTGTTGTAATCGTGAGCGTCCTCGGACGTGTCCATGACTTCGGGTTCGAGACGACGTTCAAGCATCATGATCTCCGGAAGGGGTCGAGGTCAGAATGTCGGAGTTGAACTCCGGGCAACAGTTTTGCGTGGCCAATTGTGTCGAGATGTGTTCGCCATTGCCTCGCGAAATGTGGCACAAACTCAACATGCCGATGCAATCCGCATGGTAGGTTGGACGGGCAGTCGCTGGGGTGTCGGCACGCGACTGGTCTGCGCCGCACGCCATCTCATCCGGTTCGCAGAAATTAGGTGCGCGTTGGGATGTAGCTTTTGGCGCAGACGGATTTGATCAGGTTGGTGTTGAGGCAGTGTTGGCACCAAGAGCTGGAGGCGACCTCGAAGAGGTCGTCGTAGTTTTCGTAGGAGCGGTTGG
>CAMAWN010000254.1 GCA_945861865.1 Candidatus Kuenenia stuttgartensis
GGTGACGCGGATCGACCGGCTCATACAGCTTGTCATTTTCCGGCGACGGTCGGATGTCGCCGAGTGGCATTGTCGAGGTAGAATTCATCGCTGGCTCCGTCCGAGATACGGGGTCGTGCTGCGCGGCACCGTGTCATCGGTGCCGTCGCGTTTTCTGGTGGGGCCGTCACAGCAAGCAAGCCAGCGGCGGCGAGCTTCTTTCGGGTGGCTTCGGATCGCTCAGTCGGTGCCGCGTCGATTGGTGCGGGTGTGCAGTTCGCGGTTTGAGCGCGAAGAAATTCAGCGAATGCGGCGATCGTGCACATCCAGACGCCACCGGCCTTTACGCATTCGAGGCGTGCGCCGTTGATGCCGGAGAGTCGCCATCTCCAGATCGTCGCGGGGCTTTTTCGCTTGCCGAGCCGTTTTTTGATGAGTTGGCCGACCGGAACCAGGTCGTCCGTTTCCAAATTGATGGCCATGAAAAAATCCTCAACTCAGGTGAATGATTCACGCGGAATTGAGGATGATGTTTTTCGGCGGCGGGGCGAGGTCATGTCGCGCAGTATTCGCTGCCACTCCGTCGGACTGGCACTAAATATCAGTGTCATTCCGACGGAGTGGCACTTTTCCATTTGCGTTCCCAGCGGTTGAGCGTTCGCAGACTGCCCCATTTCGGGGTCGTGCCGTCGTCCTCCATGACCTTTGACATATTTGTGAGCGTTGCCGTTTTCATGCGCAAGGATTTGGCCGTCGCCATTCTGCGATTGAACTCGGCGTGGGCTGCCTCGATTCGCTCATCGGTCTTTGTTTTCTTCACCGCGTTCGCTCCCGCCGTGGCCTTGGCGTTTCGCTTGCCACGATCCACGTTCGCGCCGTGGTCGATTTGTGTTTGCCCGCGTTGCAGCAGTTGGCCGAAGTCGATGGCGTAGCAGATTGCGCGGTCGATGGAATCCGGCCAGTCACCAGCTTCGGCGAGTTCCTCCGCCATTTGGAACAGTGTGTGCAACGCCGCGAGAGCGTCACACGCTTCGGCCGGTGCGTTCGCTGGCAGTTTGGACATCGCCTTGATTCGTTGCTCAAAATTTTTCCACTTCGCAGGCGCGATGTTTTTCGGACGTTCGCCGCAATGTGGCACGATCCGTAGCAGGAGCGTCTTCGTGTACCCGGCGATGCGTTCGACGAGATCCATCCTTCGCCGTTCGGTCTCAAGCGTCTTCATGATCGCCGCGAACTCTTCCGGTGAGACCGAGCCTTCAATCGCGACCGTCTTCGGGTCGATGGCGACGAGCTCCAGAGGCGTTGCCACCTCTGTCGGCGCTGGCGTCGGATACATGGCGGGAGTTTGCTGCCGTTTCGCGCCATCCGTTGCTTTAGCTGCTTTGGTCGCTTGTTTCTTCGCCTTCGCCATGATGCCGGCTCCTGTATCCGGTCCTGAAGAGAAAAGAATCGCGGGCAACGGATCAGGATTTCCGCTTTCGGCTGGCCGGCCTAGCCACGCGATTCGATCAATTTAACCGATGCGTGCGATCGCTTCACGCGCTTTGCTGTCATCGAACTCGGCGTACAGTTCGCTGGTCGTGATGCTCGAATGCCCCAACACGGCGCGAGCGGTTTCGATGCCGAACTGTCGCCGAACTTCCGTAGCGGCGTTGTGTCGCAGTTGGTGAGGGTGCCAACTTGGGATCAATGCCACGTCGTAGGCAACGTCGGGGTTCTCTTTGTGGGCCTCACGGTCAGCACGTTGGCAGGCGTTGCGAATCGCTCGGCCGTAACTGACCACGGTGTAGCAGTCGCCGGGAGCTTTCGAGGGATTCGGCTTCCGTGTCCGAGCGAGTTGTGAGGGCGTCATCAATGTCTTGCGGCTTGCTCGGCGTTGTTCCAAGTGAGCCTCACGCGATTCGGCCGGGCTGAAAAGATGCGCGGCGAGGTCCATTCTCAAAAACGGTTTCAATACCTTCTGCGCTTGAGGTCCAAGGAAGATGATTCGCCGCTTACCGTGATGCTGGGTCTTGTGCGATTCGGGGATGTATTCCCAAATCGTCCCCTTCGTGTTGAGGTCGCAACCTCGCATCGAGACGATCTCGCCGGGGCGTGCTCCGGTCAGCCGTTGCAGTTGGATCATTGCCCAGACCTGACGGCTGACGTGTGGCTCCACGGCGGCAATGAATGCCTGGGGCACAGGTTTGACCGGATCGGATTCTTTCGCGTCGCTTCGGCCGTATCGCAAGCCGGCGAGCGATTGGATGGCCACGAGCGTATCGGGCGGTACGAGTTCCTCGGCAACAGCCCACTTGAACATTCCTCGGATGCGGGCCGTCATGCGGTTGATCGAACTGCGGACGCATCCGGCGTCGATCATCGCTTGTCGCGCGGCCTTGAGTGACTTCGGGCCGAACTCACGAGCGCGGCTTGTGCTGAACTTCGCCACGACGTACTTCAACGCGATGCGAATGTTGGTGACTTCGCTGGTTGGCTGACCGTTTTTTCGGTAGTGCTGCTGGGCGTGCTCCAGGTAGAGCAGCACGAGGTCATCCACGGTCAGCGTGTGTCGCGTCGTGTCGCCGTTTCGAGCGAACCACTCGGCCACGAGGTCTTCGTACCGCTCGCGGGACTCCGGCGATCCGAACTGGCCGAGATAGTGGTCTTTGCCGTTGGTGCGGCACCGGGCTTGCCCGGTCGCCCGGTGGAGCAGATAGGCGGGCTTCGTTCGTTTTGGCATGTGCAGCGTCTCCCTTCTGGATGGTTTCCAGGGGTAACGCCGCACTGCCGGGCCGAAGAAAGTGGTAGAAAAGTGGTAGTAACCGCGTTTCTATCTCTCAAATCGGCTTGGCAGGTAGCCGCAACTTGCGGCTCGGCAACAACTTGTAAGGCTCCTCGACTTGGACTCGAACCAAGAACCTAGCGGTTAACAGCCGCTCGCTCTACCGATTGAGCTATCGAGGAATAGGCACGAACTCGGACGTTCGTGAATGAGGCGGGGTGTGTACCGGATGACGCGGGGTGATGCAAGCCTTTCTCTGATTCGGTTTCGATGCTTAAACGACGGCCGGTTCGGGTTTGAGGCAGCGACCGATTTCTCGGACGGCTTGGCGGAGACGTTGTGTGTTTTCGACGATGGCCAGACGCAAAAATCCTTCACCCTCCTCGCCGAATCCTCGACCGGGGCTGACAGCGACGCCGGCTTCGTTGAGCAGTTTCATTGCGAAGGGAAGCGATCCCATCTCGGACCACGGTTCGGGAATTTTTGCCCAGACGAACATCCCGGCCTTGGGAGCTTCGATGTCCCAACCTTGGCGATTGAGGCCGTCCACCAGCGAGTCGCGGCGGTGTTTGTATTCGAGGCAGAGGCGTTCGATGGATTCATCACCATGCCGCATCGCAACGATGGCGGAAATTTGAATCGCCTGGAAGATGCCGTAGTCGTAGTAGCCTTTGATCGTGCCGAGCGCGCGAACCATTTCCGAATTGCCACAGCAGAAGCCGATTCGCCAGCCGGCCATACTGTAGCCTTTGCTCATCGTTGTCAGTTCCACGCCGACGTCGATGGCTCCGGGAGTGGCCAAAAAGCTGGGGGCCTGATAGCCGTCGTAGCAGATGTCGGCGTAGGCGAAGTCGCTGATGACCAGGAATCCGTACTTCTTCGCCAGCGCAACCAAGTCCACATAAAAATCTTGTTCGATGCAGGTGCCGGACGGGTTGTGCGGGAAGTTGACGATGACCAACTTCGGCTTGGGGAAGGGGTGCTCGCAGGTGTACGAGATGTTGGAAAGAAACTCTTGTGGGTTGCGGACGTCGAGTGCGATCACGTTTCCAGACGCGAGCATCACCGAGTACGAGTGAATCGGGAACGTCGGGGCCGGCACGATGGCCGTGTCGCCCGGTCCCATCAGGGCCAGGCACATGTGGCTGAAGCCTTCCTTCGAGCCGATGCAGGCGATGACCTCGGATTGTGGGTTGAGCTGCACGCCGTATTTGCGGTCGTAGCGTTTGGCGACTTCGCGGCGCAGGTTCTCGACGCCGTTGCTGACCGAGTAGCGGTGATTGCGCGTGTCGGACAGAGCCTCAATCATCTTGTCGATCACGAACTGCTCAGGGGGGTCCGTGGGGTTGCCCATGCCGAGGTCAATGACATCGACACCGTCCTGCCGCTTCTTGTGCTTCAGTTTGTTGATCTTGCCGAAGAGATACGGCGGCAACCGCTTCACGCGGTCGGCCACCGGGATTTTGAAAGGCTCATCGGAAAAGGAAGATTCGGTTTCGCTTCGCATAGTGGCAGGGAGCACAAAGTGGGGCGAGGGGATGGAACCAGCTACGGGCACGCACGTCTCCGCAGAAATTGAGCGGTGAGCGGATTCTACCAACCCATCGACTGGTGAGAAGTTCGTCGTCGGCACCGAAGACATGCGTGCCTCAAGATGTCGGAAGTCGGCGATTCAAGAAAAAGGGGGCCGAAGCCCCCAGAGATTGACCAGCGATGCTCCGCGAACATTGGGATTCAGAGTCGTTTATTTGGACGTGGGCGTTGGCCGCTTCGGCGTTGTGCGAGTTGCGGGTTGCGGGACGTCGAGTTCGTCGTCGCTGGTCGCGGCGGCGGGCTTCACCGTTTTGTTGGTGGCCGTCCCTTTCGCACTGGTTTGACGAATCGGATTGGCACTGTCCTCGGCCGAGTTGATCTTCGCGGCGGGCCGCGTTCCGGTGGGCTTGGTGCCATCCGGGCGAGCGACGTTGGCGGGCTTGGTTCCGCCAGTGGCCTCACCGGTGTAGTAGTTGTGGACTTGAGTTTCCTTCTTCAAATTGTCGAAGACGATCGCGACTTGCTCTTGGGTTTTTTGCCGCTTGATTTGATCTTCGAGTTCGGCTTGGACCTCTTGATCGAGTTCTTCAACAACCGGTTTAGTGCGGCCTTCGCATTTCAGGATGACATATCGTTGTGCGGCATCGTCAAGTTGCACGACGGCGGAGATCTCGCCCAGCTTCAGCTTGAAGGCGGCCGCTTCGATGTTCGGGCTGCCAGAGTGCCGCGGGATCGGCGGAACGCTGCCGTCCAGCGATTTGCTGGATTGGTCGATCGAGAATTCTTGGACGTACTTTTCAAAGTTCTCCGGGTCTTCCTTGGCCTTCTGCCAAGCCGCCTGAGCACGCCGCAAATTATCGCACAGGATCATTCGGACCTTCACGCGCGGGCCATACTCGCGTTGAAATGCTTTGTCGATTTCCGCTTTCGTAACTTGGATCTCAGCGCCCGCGAGCTTTCGCAAGGCGAGCATTGGCCAAATGACGTCCCGTTGGTATTGCGTCGAGTTGATGTTCCGTTCGGCCTGCAGCATTTGCAGATATTGCTCGGTCGGAATTTTGAACTCGGCCGCGATACGAACGATCTCTTTGTTGACCTCGGCGGGGGTCACGTCGGTGCCCCGGGCTTGGCAGGCGAGTTGAATCGTTGCGCGATTGATCATGTTGTCGAGCACTTCTTTGCCCAGCCGCTGCACGCATTCCTTGGCGACTTCCTCATCGGTGATCGTGAGCATCTTGCCATGCAGGCTAATGCGAGCGGCAAAATTATTTTTTTGCGTGGCAGACGACGCAGCGGGCGGCGCTCCCGTGTTGTTCAGCGAGACCTTGCCGGACGTGCCGTCTTTCGCACTCGCCCGAGAGCTTGGCTCTTCGGCGGCAGTGCCCGGCGATGCTCGGAAACACTGAAAAAGGATCGCGGCTCCGAGCACAGTGGCTCCGGTTCCAGCGGCGACCCACAACATCTTGGACTGCGAACGATTTTGACCTGTCATGGCTTTGCATCCCTGCCGCCATGTGCGGCGTCTGTGTGTGAGACGATCAGCCGAACTCCCCCGGCCGATTTGAGGCGACGGGTTATAGGCCAGCCTCGAAAAATGGGTCAATGGGTGTTCGCGGCGGGACGTGCGGGACAGAAACCGTGCGGGAGCTGCAACCTCAGCGGTCGTCCATCGGACGAGAGATTGGTCGTTGGTCATCCGTCGAACCAAACGACCAATGACCCTTTGCCGCACTATTTGCTCTTCGGCGGCGATTCCGGCGATTTGCGGCGCGGGGCGTCGAGATAGCGGAAGCCGGCGTTCGGATTGTTCTTGTCGAACGCGAAGGCATCGACGTTGTCCAGAAAATGCTTCACGTAAACCAGCGGGATCGCGAAACCCAAGCCCTCGCCAAACAGAACTTTCATATTGGTTACGCCGATGACTTCGCCGCGCGCGTTGAACAGCGGTCCGCCGCTGTTGCCCGGATTGATTTGAGTCGTTGTCTGGATGTACGTCAGCCCTTCGCGATTGCGATTCTTCGTACTGACGATCCCTTTCGAGACGGATCGCTCCAGTCCCAGTGGGTTGCCGATCGCGAAAACTTCTTCGCCCTCTTTTTGGTCGTCGGCCTCGGACAGCAAGACTGGCTTGAACACCAAATCTTTTTGTTCGGGGATTTGCAGCAGAGCCAGATCCAGGAACTGATTCATGGCAACGATCTTTACTTCGTCGATGCGTCGCCGAGCGTATCCGCCCTTCGTGTCCTTCATGAACAACGTCACGGCGATGCGAGTTTCCTTCTCGATGACGTGGTAGTTCGTCACGCAATGCCCGCGAGCATTCACGATGAAACCGGAGCCGAGTCCGCCCGGTGTTTGGACCAGTACGACCCCATCGCCGTATTCGTTCGCAAGTTCTTTGACCGGCTTCAGCGGCAGTTTCGCAACGGAGTACAGGTCGCCCTTCTTCACTTCCGCTTTGGCCCCTGGCTTATCAAAGCTGGCCGAGCGGGACTTGATCCGGTCGGTCGGAATCTTGAGCACATCGACTCCGATGTCGATCACGACGATCTCCGCGCCGTCCTTGAGGATCTCCCCCTCAATGCGACTGCCGTTGGTCAATTCGATGACTTCGGCGAATGAAACGGCCGCGGTCAG
>CAMAWN010000255.1 GCA_945861865.1 Candidatus Kuenenia stuttgartensis
CACGAAACTTTACCGAGAGTATTCGCCGGAGTCGGCCCGCGTCGCTCGGCAAGGCTATGCGGGGCTGCTGTGGTCAAAACAGTTTTATCACTACGTGGTGCCGCAGTGGCTCAATGGGGATGAAGGTCAACCGCCTCCGCCGGAATCACGGAAGCATGGGCGCAATCGCGATTGGCAGCATCTGTTCAACCGCGACGTGATCTCGATGCCCGACAAATGGGAGTATCCTTGGTACGCGGCGTGGGACTTGGCGTTTCACATGATTCCCTTCGCTCGTATCGATGGCGAATTCGCCAAGCAGCAACTGCTGCTGTTTCTGCGCGAGTGGTACATGCACCCGAACGGGCAATTGCCCGCCTACGAGTTTGGGTTTGGCGATGTGAATCCTCCGGTCCATGCCTGGGCCTGCTGGCGCGTCTACAAGCAGACCGGCCCGCGCGGCAAACGCGACCGGTTGTTTCTCGCGCGTGCGTTTCAAAAACTGCTGCTGAACTTCACTTGGTGGGTCAACCGAAAGGACATCGAGGGGAACAATATGTTCGGCGGCGGGTTCCTTGGTCTGGACAACATCGGTGTGTTCGACCGCTCTCAGCCGCTGCCGACAGGTGGGCGATTGGAACAAGCGGATGGGACCGCGTGGATGGCGTTCTTCTGCTCAACGATGCTGGCGATCGCGCTGGAGTTGGCCTCCGAAGACCCCAGTTACGAGGACATCGCCTCGAAATTTTTTGAGCACTTCGTCGCCATCGCCGACGCGATGAACACACTCGGCGGCAGCGGCCTGTGGGACGAGGTCGACGGCTTCTATTACGACCAACTCAAGATGGGCAACCACGGCCAACCAATGCGGATCCGCTCTGTGGTTGGCATCATCCCGTTATTCGCGGCCGAAATTCTTGATCCGCAGACGCTCGACAAGCTGCCCGGCTTCAAGCACCGCATGAATTGGTTCCTCAAAAACCGCAAAGACCTGGCGCGACAAATCACCATCTGCGAACGCGACCCGGCGGCGGCCGATGCCAAAAAAAGCCGCCTGCTGCTGGCGATCCCGTCGCGCGAGCGTTTGCAACGCGTGCTGCGACGAGTGTTGGACGAATCAGAATTCCTGTCACCTTATGGCCTGCGGGCACTGTCCAGAACGCACTCGGCTGATCCATTCGTCTTCCGCACCGACGGTCAGGAACTGCAAGTCGATTACGTCCCCGGCGAATCGAACACCGGCATGTTCGGCGGCAACTCGAACTGGCGCGGACCGATTTGGTTCCCCGTCAATTACCTGCTGGTCGAAGCACTGGAGCGCTATCACCATTTCTATGGCGATGACTTCAAAGTCGAATGCCCGACCGGCAGCGGCCAGTGGATGACGCTGAAAGAAGTCGCCGTCGAACTGTCACGCCGGCTCGCGAACTTGTTTCTTCCCGACGAGGCCGGCCGCCGCGCGTGTCACGGCGAAGACTCACGCTACGCCAACGATCCGCATTGGCGCGACCTTGTGTTGTTTTACGAGTACTTCCACGGAGACACGGGGCGCGGTTGCGGAGCCTCACACCAAACCGGCTGGACCGCGCTCGTCACACGTCTCATGTAGCCCTGTCGCTCCGCGACACGAAAATCGAACGGTTGTTCGATATCGCTCCCACAGAAAACGCCAGCGCCGATCTCGCAATTGTCAGTCCTGTCGCGGAGCGACAGGACTGCTAGAAAATCCCCAGCATGTCCTTCGCCTCGTCGGTCATACGATCCGGCGTCCACGGCGGCGACATCACCAGCTTGATTTCCGCTTCATCCACGTCGCGCAGTCGTTCCAGCGCCATCTTTGATTGCTGCACAATCTGCGGCCCAGCTGGACACGCGGGGCTGGTGAGTGTCATCTCGACATAGATCTTTCGGTCGTCTCGATTGACCGAATAAACCAGTCCCAAGTCGACGATGTTGACCATCAACTCCGGGTCGATGACTTGCTTGAGGGCTTCGATCAGTCGCAGGTCGTCATCCGTTCCCGGTTCCGGCGTCGGCACCTGATCGCCGCTGGCCGACGCTGCAGAGACGACCGGAATGTCACCCGCCGGACTGACCTGAGTGGGAGCCGAGGCGACGGGGGCCGCCGGCAGTTCGGCTCCGACCGGGCCGACAAAGACATCGCTATCCCGGACCTGCACCGCAAACGTCGGAATCGCTCGCGTCGCCGGCATGCACAATGCGTTGCCGGTTTTCAGATCAAACCTCGCACCGTGTCGCGGACAAGTGATCGCCCCATCGGCGACCGGTCCGTCGGTCAGTGGTTGGCCGTCGTGTGAACAGACATCCTCGACCACGAAGAAGTCATTTCCGATCCGTACCAGCAATGCCGGAACGTCATCCACAATAATCGACTTCCGCCCATTCGGCGGAATTTCTGTCACAGCGGCGACTCGTTCAAAAGTAGACATGATGTGTTGCATTCTTAGGGTTAGCCAATTCCGAGATTATGCTCGACGGCTTGATTGAGCGTCTCACGGACGAGTTCGACGGGGATTCGATCGGACACAATTTGTAAGAAACCTTGGACGATGACGTGCATCGCCTCGAATTCGGATAGGCCGCGAGCCATGCAATAAAAAACTTGCTCGCGATCGACGCGGCCGGCCGTCGCGCCGTGAGTGCAACGCACATCGTCGGCTTCAATTTCCAAACCGGGAATGGCGTCGACGCGGCAGGCATCCGACAGCATGAGCGCGTCGTTGCGCTGATAGCCGTCGGTCTTCTGCGCGTCTGGGGCGACTTTGATCATGCCGCGCCAGACCACGCGAGCCTTGTCACGGATCACGTCTTTGTAGAGCAGATCGCTGCGTGTGTTCGGCGCGTTGTGCCATTGCTGCGTGTAGTACGACAGGACTTGCCGGTTCGTCGCGAACGTCACACCGTTAACTTCGGCCTCGGCTCCGCGTCCGTCGAGATGCACGTCCTGATGAATGTGAGCCAGCTTGGCTCCGAGTCCTCCGACCGTCCACTGCAACATGCCATTCGATTCAACTCGCCCCGCCTGATGCGCAAAGTGCCAAGTCTTGTCGTTCCAGTTCTGCAATTGGACGTACCGCAGCCGAGCTTCTTTGCCGAGGATCAATTCCACCGCGCCGACATGCAGTCCCGCTGCGTCAGCCGTCGCTGATGCAGTTTCTTCGAGCAACGTCGCGCTCGCACCGTCTTCCAAAATGACCAGAGTGTGACTGAAGTCCGCGGCCCCAGCCGAGCTCAGCCCAATTAAGCTGTCGAGCGGTTCATTGATCGACACGCTTTTCGGCACGAACAGTACCGTTCCGCCGGTCCAAAACGCCGCGTGCCAACTCGAGAATCGGTCTCGCCGAGCCTGGACGCCGCGCTTGCCAAAATACGGTTCGAGCTTCTCACGATGCTCCACCAATAGCGTTCGCAAGTCACCGAACAGCACGCCTTGCTTGGCATATTGTTTGTCGAGCGTCGCTCGCGTCGTGTGCCCATCGACGTGAGTCACTATCCCGGAGAACTCCGCCCGATCCTGCATCAACGAGCCAAACGTCGCAGCTTCGGACGGCTCGGAGCGGACATGAAATTGATCCGGCCGAAACGTGCGTGTCTCAACCCGCTTCCATTCCTCCGAGTCCAGCGGCACGGCGAGATGATCTTGATATTGCTCGTATGCCTTGCGCCGAACGTCGACGATCCAACCGGGCTCGTCACGTGATTCGAGGAACGCTTCAAAGGCGGTGCGGCTAAAGCCAGTCACGATGTCTGTCATTGTTGCTGTCATTGTCTCTCGTTCGTCATCAACTCAATTGCCAGTCCATCCAACTCCGCTCGGTATCGCAATCCCGGCGAGCCGGTGGCGAGTAACGCTTCGCGGATTGGGCCAGTGATTTCGGCGATGGTCACTTTGCGAGCCTCGACGATTTCCTTCGTGTCGAGCGGCTGCAATGTCCCGCCGGTCGGGCGGACTTGCAGGACGCGAGTCGTCCAGTCGATCACTTCGGAGCCACAATGAAATCGGGCGCTGGCTCGGATCAGGTATTTCTCCAAAACGATGTCTAAACCGGTTTCTTCCTTCGCTTCTCGGATCGCTCCGTTGTCGAACGCCTCACCTATTTCGACGCCTCCCGATGGTGTGCGATACGCCCCGAGCGGGTAGCTCGGCTTGCGAATCACCACGATGTTTCGTTCGTGATCGACGATCACTAGTGTCACGTCGTGGCAGCGTCCCTGCGTCTGCCCCAACCGCACGATGTCAAATTGTTCGGGAGTCATCTCGTACTGCCGCGTGATCTCAACCGGAGTGCCGTATCGCTGTTCGACCTCGCGGATGATTTCGGCGGTGACGTACATGACCGTCCTAGCCCACGCTGCCTTCCATTTGCAGTTCGATGAGGCGGTTCATTTCGACGGCGTATTCCATCGGCAGCTCTTTGACGAGCGGTTCGATGAAGCCGGTCACGATCATGGCCGAAGCTTCCGCTTCGGTCATGCCGCGGCTCATCAGATAGAAGAGTTGCTCTTCGCCGATCTTCGAGACGCTGGCTTCGTGTTCGAGAGAGATCTGATCGTCTTCGGCTTCGATGTACGGGTAGGTGTCGCTGCGGCTTTTGCTGTCGAGGATCAAGGCATCGCAGACGACGTTGGATTTGCAGTTGGTCGCTCCCTTTTCGACTTTGACCAAGCCGCGATAGCTGGCTCGGCCGCCGCCCTTCGAGATACTCTTCGAGACGACGCGGCTCGACGTGTTCGGAGCACAGTGAACCATTTTCGCTCCGGCGTCTTGATGCTGACCGTCGTTCGCGAACGCGATCGACAGCGTCTCGCCGCGAGCACCCGGCTCCATCAAATAGATGGCGGGGTATTTCATCGTCAGTTTCGAGCCGAGGTTGCCGTCCACCCACTCCATCAGCGAATCGCCGTAGGCCATCGCTCGCTTGGTGACCAGGTTGTAGACGTTGTTCGACCAATTCTGGATCGTCGTGTAACGGAAGCGACCGCCGCGTTTGACCACGATTTCGACGACGGCCGAGTGCAGACTTTCGCTGCTGTAAGTCGGAGCCGTGCAGCCCTCGACGTAATGGGCCGACGCTCCTTCATCGACGATGATCAACGTCCGCTCGAACTGCCCCATGTTCTCCGAGTTGATCCGGAAGTACGCCTGCAACGGGAACTCGATCTTCACGCCCGGCGGCACATAGATGAACGACCCGCCCGACCACACGGCTGAATTGAGCGCCGCGAACTTGTTGTCGTTCGGCGGAATGATCTTGCCGAAGTATTCTCGGAACAGGTCCGGATGATCGCGCAGCGCCGAGTCGGTATCGGTGAAGAGCACCCCTTGCTTGGCGAGGTCCTCCTGCAAGCTGCCGTAGATGACTTCCGACTCGTACTGAGCCTTCACGCCCGCGAGATATTTCTTCTCGGCTTCGGGGATGCCCAACCGGTCGTACGTCTTGCGAATGTCCTCGGGAACATCTTCCCAACTCTTCTCCAGATTGGCTGCCGCCTTCATGTAGTAGAAGATGTTTTGGAAGTCGATCTCTTCCACGGCACCGCCCCAGGACGGCATCGGCTTTTGGAAGAAGGTCTCCAGCGAGCTGATGCGAAAATCTCGCATCCACTTCGGCTCCTTCTTCATCTCGGAGATCTGATAAACGATCTCACGATCCAGCCCTCGGCGGCTCTTGAAGACGTACTTGTCCGTCGGATCGTGGAAGCCGAATTGGTAATCGCCGACGCCGACGTCTTGATCTTCTCGTTCTTGAACTGCTAGGTCAGTGCTCATGATTTATTTTCGCCTTCTGGAGTTTGGTGATTCCGCACCGCATTCCAAAGTTATTCCTTAACGGTGACTGCTTGTTCTTCCGCCGCCTCGGTTGGATGCCGCTCTCTTACTGCTGCGTAGCCGTTCGCGTGCAGGTCGTGAGCGAGGGACGCATCGCCGGTTTCGACAATTTTCCCAGCGAGCATCACATGCGTGAAGCTCGGTTTGTTGAATTCGAGCAGGCGTTCGTGGTGCGTGATGATCAGCACGCCCATGTGCGGGCCGTGGAGTTTGTTGATCCCTTCGCTGACCGCTCGGACGGCGTCGCTGTCGAGGCCGCTGTCGGTTTCGTCGAGGATCGCGAACCGCGGACGCAGCAGCGACAACTGCAAAATCTCCATCCGTTTCTTCTCGCCGCCGCTGAAGCCGTCGTTGAGGTAGCGCCGAGCAAACTCGCTGTCGATGTCGATCTCGGACATCCGATCCTTGAGTTCCTTGCGGAAATCCTTCATCGGAATCAGCCCCTCGCCTTCTTTACGGTCGGGGTTGCGGACGTTCGAGACCGCGTGCCGCAGGAAGTCGGAGACCTTCACGCCCGGAATCGTCACCGGGTACTGAAACGCCAGAAAGATGCCCAGCCGTGCTCGCTGGCAGGGGTCCAACTCCAGCACGTTGACGCCGTCGAGTTCAATCGCCCCACCGGTGATCTCGTATTTCGGATGCCCGGCGACGACGTAGGCCAGAGTGCTCTTGCCGCACCCGTTCGGCCCCATCAAGGCATGAATCTCCCCCTGTCGAATCTCCAGGTTCACCCCCTTGAGAATCGGCTTGCCATCCACGGCGACTCGCAGGTCGCTGATCTTCAGAATCGCACTCATTCGACTTTCACACTTTCCGCGGTACGGATTTCTGTTGGACTCTTAATCGCTCACACATTCAAAACACTCGGCACCGCCACGACGCCGCTGTGGTGGGGGACGGGGAGGACCTCGGCCATCCCTTTGCCGAGCTTGCGGGCCTTGATCTTGTCTTGAATCCGCATGATCCCTTCGAGCAGAGCCTCCGGACGGGGCGGGCAGCCGGGGACGTACACATCGACCGGCACGACCAGATCGACTCCCTTGA
>CAMAWN010000256.1 GCA_945861865.1 Candidatus Kuenenia stuttgartensis
TCTTGACCACCACTTCACAAGCCCGACGCTCCGCATCGGACAACCGAACGATATATTTCTTGTTCACGAGAACCTCCTTGTTCAAGAGAGATTCTCAGAATTCATCAGAGTGACTCAACCCCAAAAGTGAGACCTGACAGAGCACTAGACTACCCATTTATGCGCGCTGGCCCTGCGGTTCGCAGCCGTGATGAAGAGTGAGCCCGGCAAACGATTGCAATACAAAGACCTCACCGCGAAAACCGATCAACTGTTTTCGACGTTTTCTGGCTCTGATGAGTCAAGTCGATAGTCACCAATACTTATTACTGGTATTAGACGCAAGTGATTGTCGTCGGAGTGTTCGGTCCACCGAACACTCCGAAGTCAATCATCCACGGAAACATTCGCAACAAACGATGCCGCATGCGGTTGACTGGATTGGTTTGCTGGCCAAGGCAACATTCGGTTCGTCTCCTCAAGGGACTCACAGCTAAATTCGGGGCACTTTTCGGGCATATAGGAGGATGGCTGGGATTAAGTATTCTCGGCCGACTTCTTTATGCTCATAAAAAGGAACCCGATGATGAAGCAGACTGCGGACACACTCCCCCGACCTGCTGCGCCGAGTGAACTCATCCCTGACAAAACTCTCGAACCGAGGAAACTCAAATTTGCTCAACTGCTCGGACTCGCGTTGGGGATGGCTTGGCGACGACAACATGGCGGCGATCAGGTCGATCGCCAACAAGAGCCGTCATCTGACACCAGAGACAAGGACAAAGTTCGGTGACAATTTGACGAAAGAAAATCGCCGGCGAGAATTTCTTCGTCTTCACAAATTACTTTTTTCATCCGATGCTCGTTCTTGTGGGCCTGTCGGCAACAAATACCGAACTCCGGAATCGCGATGTCCGAACAATTACAGAAATTGCCGAGTCACGTCAGAGAAGCACTGGAGACCGCGAAACTGCGGATTCAGAATCCTTCAGGCGGAGAGTTTCTGTGGGAACGCGTGCTGACTTCGGGCGAAAGAAAGCGACTTGGTGGCCGTTTTGAGTTGGCCTATCAACGCTACGGTGGGACGGCTGGGATTTGGCTCCATCTCCGAGGTGGCACGCCCCAACGGGCAATAGTGGATAGCGCACATGCCTTAAACCTTCTCTCCGACACCGACTGGCGTTGGTTGCTGCGAGAGCTCGATGAATCCAGGCGGTCAACAGACTCGATCGCGGAGTTGGAGTGGCGCAGCGATCTGGGCGAACTCCGCTTGAACGGCGAGGTCGTTCGCCAAGTTCGGATCGGGGTCGCGAAGAATCTGATTGCGATTCTTGACGCCTTTCAGGAATGCGCTTGGCCGGAACAAATGGACGATCCGTTGCCTCCCACAACCGACGTCAACCGCCTTCGGGACACTGTCAAGGTGTTGAACAGAGGCTTACAGCGAATCCGCTTTTTTGCAGACGGGACCGGCGAAGGAATTCGCTGGAAAGTTCTGTGACCTACCGCGCAACTGCCGCGCAGCGCCCTTAGTCCGCACTGTGTCCTCCACCGCATAATTCGCCCACCCAATCGGGCTGAATGGTCAATGCGGTCGTTGAGGAGGAAGTCATGAGTGGCCGAGGTGATGGCCTCAAGCTCACACCTGCCGAGTTGAGTGCGCCGTTCGCGGACACCGACTGGGGGGCGAAGTATCCGCCGGTGCTCACAGTGCAGCAAACGGCGGATCTGCTGCAAGTGCCGCGTGCGACGGTCTACGACTGGTCCTCGCGCGGACTGCTTCGTGGCTGTGGTCGGCGAGTCGGCAAACATCTTCGCATCTTTCGCGACCGCTTGCTTAACAAAGTCTTTAACGAAGGGCTCAAAAATGAATAACGGGCAGCCCCGTGAAGTCTCCGAACGAGTTGGCGAATGCGTTCGCATTTACCGGCGCAAATTGACTTGGCAAGCCACCTACCAAGTCAACGGCGAACAGGTTCGACAATCGCTCAACACCAAAAACAAGAAAGTCGCAATCCAGCGTGCGTGGGACATTGACCGAAAACTCACGGCTGGCGAGTCGCTCAGTCGGAAAAAGCCAGCCACACTGAGCGAGGTCATTGACGCCTATCAGGAGCATCTCATCGCCGAGCAGCGGGCAGAGGCGACAGTTTCAAAATATCAACGCATCCTCAAAGAGATCATGACACTGGCCGCGATCCTCGAACGCCACCGCATCTCAGAAATTGACCTGACCTTCGCGGACAAGTTCAAAGCTCGGCGTGCCAAGACGCTCGCTCCGAAATCGCTCTCTGACGAGATGATGCTGCTTCGTCAGGTGACCAAATTCGCATTCACGCGCCGGATGGTGAACAAGGATCCGTTGCTGGGCCTCAAGTTAAAAAAGCCCAAGCCCACGCCGCAGCCATGTTTTGACGACGAGCAGATCGCACAAATCCTGGCGCTCGCTCGTCCGCCTCACGCCGCGACCTTTTTGTTGTTGGCCGAAACGGGATTTCGCATCGGCGAAGCGAACTGGTTGACTTGGCTGGATGTGGATTTCAAGGCCAACGTCCTCCACGTCCAACCGAAGGACGGCTGGAAGCCTAAGTCGGGCGACGTGCGAATCGTCCCGATCAGTCCGAGGCTGGCTCAACTTCTCCATGAGCTACCCAGGCAAGGACGATGGGTGCTGACCTCGCCGAAAACCAGGAAGTATCCCGCGAACGATCGCCAGATTGCCAAGTCAACCACTCATGCCGCATTGAAACGAGTGCTTTCCAAGCTCGGAATCGCAGGTAAACCGCACACGTTTCGCCACGCGTTTATTTCGCGGTGCCTGACCAAGGGCATCGAGGAGGCCGTCGTCCGATCCTGGGTTGGTCACGTGGATGCTGAAATCATGCGTCTCTACACCCACATCAGTTCCAAGGTCTCGCAAGACCGAATCAAACTCTTGGGAAAGCCAAATACCGAAGTCGAAAACGCGACCCAAAGCAATGCTGCAACCCCCGCGTGATTTCATGAAGTGTGATCGAGTTTCCGAGTCAGCACAGTTTCAGCACATTTTTCCAGGAGCAAATCATGGCACTCACACAACCGACCAGCCATCATCCACTTACAGTGACGCCTTCACGAAGGCGTGAAGAGGTTGGGACTCCGTCCCGACCGGTCGATTCAGGTCGGGACGGAGTCCCAACCTACCTCACCAATTCCGCACGCGAATCTTCACCGTGCGATCGGCTTCGACCTCTTCGTGGACGATGGCCATGTTCCGCTGTTTCAGTTCGCTGACGACTCGGTGGTAGACGTACTGCTGCGTGACTTGCTCCATCAATTCTTGACCGATCTGTTTGAGTTCGGACTTGGAGTGCCCCACTCCCTCAATGCAGACCTTCAACGCGCCGCGCGGGTCTCGCGAGAAGGTCGCTCGGACGCCGTCTTTCTCCACGACCATTTGCTCGTTCGTGCCAGCCGCATCGGCGAGCACCTCGCTGTTCTCCACTTCGATCTCCGCCCGATTGACCGACGTACCGACTTTGGTCCTCGTGGCTTCCGCTGCGCCTCCACTGGCGAGGGCGAATCCCATCGCCCCGCAAGCACCAACCACGGCGGCCGAAATCACGGACCAGTTCCCAATGATCAACGGAATGACGACGACTACGCTGCTCATGATGGTTCCTTTCCTTGGAGTGCTGCGGCTCGACGCAGCCCTCCATCCGTCTGAAATAGCGACTCTCAAGTGCCCAAAACCGTCGCCTCTGAACCCGGCTGAGAATTGGACGCTTTCTGGACGATCGACGTCTAAATTCCAAATGAATGGAGGGCTGCGTCGAGCCGCAGCACTCCAGGTTGAAACTCGCCGACGCGCCACATTTCACACTCCGCACATCTCACAACTCAATCTTTCTTCGTCCTTCATCCACGTTCTTCGCCGTGCTGATCGATGCCAATCGTGCTCGGCCGACGGCCCAGTTTCGTAAGCGGCTCAGGTCTTCGTGCATGGTCTTCGAGAGCGGCACGGTTTCCAGGACGCTGTGTTTGAGGATCTCCGTGTCGAGGTCCATCCGCTGACTGAAGGCATCGAACAGCGCGGCCACGACGACCTCTTCCACTTCCGCACCGCTGAAGCCTTCGCTCAGTCGAGCCAATTCCGTCAGATCAAACTTTTCGGGATTGCGGCCACGGCGTTTGATGTGAATGCGGAACATGTCGATCCGCTCTTCTTCGGTCGGCAGATCGACGAAAAAGATTTCGTCGAGACGTCCTTTCCGCAACAGTTCGGGCGGCAGTTGGCTGATGTCGTTGGCGGTCGCGAAGACAAACACCGGCGCGGTCTTTTCCGACATCCAGGTCAGCAGCGTGCCGAACACGCGCGACGACGTGCCGCCATCGTTCGACGCCGAGCCGGCGGCTCCCGCGAACGCCTTGTCGATTTCGTCGATCCACAAAATCGCCGGAGCGACACTCTCCGCCGTTTGAATCGCGCGGCGGATGTTCTCTTCGCTGGAGCCGATCAAGCTGCTGAAGAGCCGCCCGATATCAAACCGCAGCAGCGGCATCTTCCACAATGCCGACACCGCCTTCGCACACAGGCTCTTGCCGCAACCTTGCACGCCCAGCAGCAGCACTCCACGCGGAGCCGACAAACCGAACTTCGCCGCTTTCTCGGTGAACACGACGCTCCGCTTCTGAAACCACTGCTTGAGGTTCTTCAGCCCGGCGACATGCCCGAAGCCTTCTTGCGTTTCATAGTATTCGAGCAAGCCGCTCTTCTTGATGATCTGCTGCTTCTCGCTGAAGACGATGCTGATGTCGTCGGAGTCGATCTTGCCGTCGAGCACCAGCGTTTTGGCGAAGACGTTCTCCGCCTCTTTCAACGTCAGTCCGCGTGCCGCGTTGAGCAACTTCTCGCGCGAGTCCGGGTCCAAGTTGATCTTCACCTGCGGGTTGTCTTTGACATCCTCGACGATCCGGTCGAGCAACTGGCTGAAGTCGTCGGTCGACGGCAGGCCGAAGTCGAGCAGCGTGATGTCTTTGGTCAGTTCTGACGCAACCGGCAACAGCGGCGAGACAATCACGATCGACTTGTACGTGTCTCGCAAGTGCAGCGCGACATCCCGCAGTCGCCGCATGACCGACATGTTGCAGCGCTGGTCGTCGGTGAAATGATGAAAGTCCTTGAAGAGATAAATCGCCGGCTCGATCTGTTCGACCACCGCGTCCAGCGCGGCGATTGGGTCGGTCGTCGCGTTCGACTTCCCGCGTTGCGGCTCGGTGCCCGAGCGCACGATCCCTTGCGTCAGCGTCCACACGAAGAGCTTCTTGTTGCGCGCCTCCGCGATCTGCCGCAGGCAACGTTCGACTCGTTCCTCTTCCCAACTGACGACGTAGATGATCGGGTAACGCGCTCGAATCAAGACTTCGAGTTCGTCCTGCACGGTTTTAGGGCGCTGCGGATGCAGCTCGGAACGCGCTACCACCGGACGCGGTTTGGCGGCCGTCTTTTCGCGAGCGGGAACGCTTCCGGCCGATGTGCTGTCGGGAGTCGAGGGATCATTCGCCATCACGAAGACTTTCAGTGAAGTTGCCGCTGGTCTTCAAGAACTTCAGCCGAGCCTGCAAATTGTCATCGCCCCAACCGAGTTCGCTCAGCATCGCCAGAATTTGTCCGGAAGCGCCGAAGACAAACACTCTCCCATCGGGCGCGATGCGAATGTCGGTGATCGCCGTTTCGTCTTCGGCCGAGATTGTCGCGTGACGTAGCACAGGCGGCTCGCCTGTGACTTCGCCGCGAAACTCATGCAGGCGAGCCGCCCGCACTACGGACAATGCAGACATCTTGGTTCTCCCCTTAATGAATCACTCGCAGCCCCAGCCGTGTCGCCCATTCTCTGGCCTTGTCGCCAACGCCCGGCTCCAGCAATCGAGCCAAGTCCTCATGCTGACTCGCTTGCCACATCGGCAGATACCCGTCGCGGATGCTGAACTTTACTGTCGGCATCCGCTCCCGCAACCACCGAGTGATCGGCACGAAGCAACAGTCCCAATGTCCCGGCAATAACAGATGCCGCACAATCACGTCCGCCTGCTCGGCCGCCAACTGAAGATTGCGAGTCACGACCTCCCAGTAACGCTCGACTCCCGCGATTCGCTGCGCGCACTCGTCGTTGCCAAACTTGAAGTCCGGCACGTAGACCGACACGACTCCCTCCAGCAACTCGAACACCTCCGGAGTGCCGTAGAAATCCGACTTCCACACCACGGGCGGCAACTCGTTGACCGAACTCATCACCTCCAGAATGGCCGGAAGATGAATGGTCGGTTCGCCCCCGACCCACTGAATGTTTCTTGCACCTTGCGTCTGGCCCCAGGCAACCGCTCGTTGGAAAAACTCCGCCGTCAACAAAGTCCCGCGCCGCGGATCAAACGCATTCGCCTCGGCAATGCAAAACGCACAACGCAGATCGCATCCCGACAGATAAAACAGGTGCGACGGAATCAACTCCGCCTCCTCGCCACATTCCACGCGATGCCGAAAGACACGGGCTTCGATCCCCGCTTTGCACGGCCCGCGCTCGCCCGCTGAGCGGTTTGCCAAACAACGGTGCTCGCACAAACAACAACGATCCTCGTGGCGCAACGCTTGCTCTCGACGATCAGAGGAAATCGCGACCAGTGACATGAGGCAGCCGCCATTCGAACGATTGGGTGACCTGATACGGATCGCAGAAATTAGGGTTCATCGGGATTCTTGGGGGCTGATGTTTGAAGAATGCGGACATGCTGAATTCCAATCGGGTTGTGTTGGCAACACGAATCCCGAAAGGAGAGAGCAGCATGTC
>CAMAWN010000257.1 GCA_945861865.1 Candidatus Kuenenia stuttgartensis
GCCGAGCGGGAAGGGATGATTGACGACGGTCGCAAGGTCGCGGAAGTCGGCGGCCTGCACGTCATCGGTTCGGAGCGACACGACGCTCGCCGCATCGACTTGCAGTTGCGAGGCCGTGCCGGCCGCCAAGGCGATCCCGGTTCGAGCCGTTTTTTCTTGTCGCTCGAAGATGACCTGATGCGAAAATTTGCCGGCGAGTGGGTCAAGAACATGCTCACTCGCATGGGCATGCAGGACGGCGAGGCGATCGAAAGCAAAATGGTCTCGAAGCGGATTGAAGCCGCTCAGAAGAAAGTCGAAGAGCATCACTTCGACGTTCGCAAGAATCTGCTGGAATATGACGAAGTCATGGACACGCAGCGGCATCACGTCTACTCGTACCGCCAGCGGATTCTCGACGGCCGAAATTGTCGGCAACTCGTGCAGGACATGCTCGCATTACAAGTCGATCAATGGGTGCGCGAGTTTTGGAAGCGGGGCTACCGCTGGGAGACGATCTCCGCCTGGGTGAAAGAAACCCTGCATGTGAAGCTGGACGCGGACAACATCCGCGACATGGACCGCGAGCCGTTCACGTTTTATCTCCGCGATGAGGCCTCACGGCAGTACGAAGATCAGATTCAGGAGGCGATCGACGAGAACCTGTCACAGGGGGATGATCCGAGCAACTGGAATTGGCAGGCGATGGCTCGTTGGGCCAACGCGCTGTTCGGGAGTACTTTCACCGATGCCGAGTTAAAAAAAGTCGGTCGCGATGACTTGTTCGACTTCATTCGCCCGAAAGCGATGGCGGCGATCGATGCGTTCGATTTGTCCGCGCTCGACACGCTGATGGCCCCCGCCTTCGGACAGATTTCACTGTCGAACTGGCTGGCCCACCGGTTCAACCTGCGCTGCGACCCGGCGGAGGTCGCTTCTCGCGACGCCGACAAAGTGATCGCGATCGTGAAGGAGAAACTTGAAAAGCATCTGCAGGCCAAAGAGATCGCGTTCCCCGTCGAGATCGGGCTCAATAACTTCATGAATTCGCAGGGGGCTGCGAACGATTCCGGAGTCTTTCTGGAACGCATTCTGACTTGGGCGAATGGCCGATTTCGCACGAACTTGCAGCCAGAGGAGTTCAACGGCAAGACGGTCGAAGACTTGGCGAAGCGGCTGTATCAACTCAGTGCGGACTACTTCGGCAACGGTTCACTGGCACAGCGGCTCACGGAGTTACTCGACCAAACATTTCCGGCCGCGAACACGGAGGACCATGTCGCCGGGCCGATCCTGCCGAATGCGGACGGCCTCGCCTCACTGGTCAACTGGGCGAACGAAGTTATGCAGGTCGGCTGGACGACCGAAGAATTGCGCCGCCTCAGCCGGGAAGAAGTTGAGCAGTTGGTCTTGGCTGCTTACGACGAACGGTTCCGCCCGGAGATGAGCCAGACCGAGCGTTCGCTGATCTTGGAAGTGCTCGACTCGGCGTGGAAAGAGCACCTGCACTACATGGACTACATTCGCAGCGGCATCGGGCTGTCGAGCTATGCTCAAAAAGACCCGAAGACCGAGTACCGCCGCGAGGGCATGGCCGCTTTCCAGCAGATGTGGAAGACCATCGGTCAGCAGGTGACGTCGGCGATCTTCCGTCTCGAACAGGAAAGTTCCGGAGTTATCGAGTCGGTGTTTCAAGAGAGCGCGGCTTCGCACGCGGAGTTTCATGAAGAGCCGGACGCTCCGCCCGTGTCCGACCCGCGACAAGGGCTCGACTCCTCCGAACTCCGAACGAATTCGTCCGAGTCAACGCCGCCACCCGTGCAGCCGATCCGCAATTTCGCTCCGCAAGTCGGCCGCAACGATCCTTGTCCCTGTGGCAGCGGGAAGAAATACAAGAAGTGTCACGGCGCGTAGCGCACGCGGTTCGCGCGTTGATACACATGCGAACCGCGTGTGCCACGAAAGGGAACGGATGCCCTGGATTTTGAATCTGGCCTACGTCGCGTTGCTGCTGGTGGTCTCGCCGGTGTTGTTGTATCGCCGGTGGGTCCACGGAAAATACCGCGACGGCTGGGGCGAGAAACTTTGGGGACGCTTGCCGGTGCGAGATGGTTCGCGCCCCTGCCTGTGGCTGCATGCCGTCAGCGTGGGTGAGGTGTTGCAGCTCCGGCCCGTGATGAAACTGCTGAGCGATCAGCGGCCGGATTGGGAGTTCGTCATCACGACGACCACTCGCACGGGGCTGGACGTCGCGAAGAAAGAATTCGCGCAACACACGGTCTGTTACTGTCCGCTCGACTTTAGCTGGGCGGTTCGCAACGCGATCGCACGGCTCAAGCCGTCGGCCATCGTGCTGGTGGAGCTTGAGCTTTGGCCCAATTTGGTTTTGACGGCCAGCCGCCTTGGCATTCCGCTGGCGCTCATTAATGGACGAGTCAGCGAGAAGAGCTTCCGAGGCTACTGCCGCATTCGTCCGTTGGTCGCGCGGTTGCTGCGGTGCTTTGATTTGCTCGCGGCTCAGAACCGCGAGTACGCGGATCGCTTGTTGGCCCTCGGAGCACCGAGCGAGCGGCTGCACCTGACCGGCTCGATCAAGTTCGACGGCGTGCAAGTGGACCGCTCAAACTCGAAGACGGCAGAACTCCGACAGTTCTTCGGTCTGCGAAGTGGCGAAAATATTTTCATCGCGGGCAGCACGCAGGCTCCTGAAGAGTCGTTTGCACTCGACACTTGGCAGTCATTGCGGATTGAGTTTCCTCATCTGCGATTGATTCTGGTTCCGCGTCACAAAGAGCGGTTCGAGGAAGTCGCCTCACTGGTGACATCGCGCGGGTTGACGCTGCAACGTCGATCGAGTTCCGCCGGAACAGCCGGAGAGGTCTTGCTGTTGGACACGTTGGGTGAACTCGGTGCGTGCTGGGGCTTGGCGGACATCGCCTTCGTGGGAGGCAGTCTGACTCAGCGAGGCGGACAGAATATGCTCGAACCTGCGGCTTACGGAGCCGCTGTGTTGTTTGGCCCGAACACTTGGAATTTCCGCGACATCGTCGAACAACTACTGGCACGAGACGCCGCTCGTGTCGTGCGATCGGCGGAGGCATTGACCGCGACGGTGCGGGAGTTCTTGCAGCATCCCGAAGCCGTGGAAGAACTCGGAAGTCGCGCGCAGGCTTTCGTGGCGACTCAGCAAGGTGCCGCCGCAAGAACTGTCGAACTGTTGTCGCGACTGCCGGTGATCGCTGCGTCCACGATTTCGAAGAATCGCGCGGCTTGAGAAAGTGTGACGACAACGGATCGCCGTGTCGCGTCGGATTCGCTGGAACTGCCGGCCAGTGGGCATTGGGCCTCGCGGGTGGTGGATCCGCGCCAAGTCGAGCATCGCGCAATCTGGCGGTGTCTGCGTTTCGCGTCGGCGATGCTCCGATCCGATCGCACGGACTTTGAGGCTGCGAAATCGGCAGACGTCATCGCTCCGCGTGACGAGCAGTACGCATAAAGGACACGGTTTGGCGATTCGGCTCATCACGCGGAGCGATGATGGCTACAAAAGATCCAGTGGCCACATCGGACTGCGTCGGCGGTATGCCAGCGATGCGAAATTGTGCGAGTGAATCGCGCGGGCGTCGATGTTGAAGATCGGGCCGCCGAGCTGCTCGAAGCCGGATCGAAAATGGACGGCTGACTTCGCGGAGATGTATTTCATCTTCGAGCAGTCGATCCCCAGCGATCTGGCGAAGGCTTGATCGAGTGGCTGCATCCGGACGCTGACGACGACAATGTTCACGCCGCGATGCCGCAGCCAGGCCGAGGCTCCGAGTTCGCCGTTGACTCCCGCGTACATCGGCCCGTCGTAGCGGAAGCGACCGTCTGAGAGCGCGACCACCTCGACCTCCAGCGGCACGGGCGGACCTTGAACCGGGTCAGACTTGCCGCCGATTTCGGATCGCATTCGCGCACCGACTCCTGCTGCGTGGGCCTGCTTTGCGACATCGGGATCGACCATGTAGAGCACCAGTGCATCGGGCAGATCGAGTTCGACGAATGTGCGCAGGACTTCGGTCGAATCTCCCGCAGCACCGCCTCCAGTGTTGTCCGACATGTCCGCGAGCATGACCGGGAATTGTCCGCCTTGTTGGCCGAGGGTGATTGCCTCACGCACTGTCAGCGGTGTCTTAAACCAACGCTCGCGGTGCGACCAAATCCAATCGCCGATCTCGTCGGCCGTGCGTTGCGCAAGAGAGCGGTCTCCGTCGGCAACGACGATGACCGATGCTCCCATCTGTGGGATGTCGGCCCACGGGAAACCGGTTGAAATTGTCGCCGACAAAATGTCGGGACGACACTCGACCTCGTGAATCAACCGAAATGCTTCGTCGATCGGCGGGTGAGCGGTGACTTGGCAGGCCGCGCTCCAAAAGAGCGGCAACTGCCGGAGTGCACTGGTCGGCCGGGCTTCGCCACGAATTGCTCGCACGATTAAGTCGGCGGCTTCGCGGCCCCGTTCGGCCATATCGATGTGCGGGTAGGTGTCGTAGCCGATGATGGCATTCGCGGCGGCGACTCGCAGCGGAGCGTGATTCGCGTGCAGATCGGTCGTCACGATGATCGGAATGTTCGGCCCGACGACTTCGCGAACCGAGGCCATGAAGTCGCCGTCGCCGTCGTCGATCCCTTCGACCACCATCGCTCCGTGCAGATCGAGCAACACGCCATCAACGCCGTTCGCCAACTCGCGCCGCAGCCCGTCGAGAAATTCGTTCTTCAGCAGGTCGTAGCTGGCTCGTTCGATGACGGCGCTCGGAAACGCGAAGGCCCACAGGATCGGGATCAACTCGAAGCCGTGTTTCTCCGCTCCGTCGATGAATCCGCCGCAGCAAAAATTGACTCCGCGGAACTTGTCGAACAGTTCGCGTCCGCGAGCGAAACCGATGCCGGTCTCGAAGTCGCGGACGACTGTCTTGCCGCTGGCGAAGGTGCTGGTCTCGTGAAGGACGCCGCCGGTGACGATTCGCATGTCGAACTCCTGAAATTGAGACGGCAAAGGCTACAATCCGTCCCCGACAAATCCCACCGAAACAAGGAGCTGACCATGTTTGTTCGTGTCGTGTCGCTGTTCGCGTTGATGGTTTCGAGTTTCTCCGCAGCCGCATTCGCTGGCGATTGGACGCAGTTTCGTGGCCCCGGTGGATTGGGCATCAGCGACGACAAAGGGGTGCCGGTCAAGTGGTCGTCCACTGACAACGTCGTCTGGAAGGTTGAGCTGCCCGGCCCCGGAGCATCCAGTCCGATTGTCGTTGGCAACCGAGTCTTTCTGACGTGCTACACCGGCTACGGCTTGGAACCCGCCAAGGGAAATCCCCAAGAACTTCGCCGCCACTTGCTCTGCTTCGACCGGAGTAGCGGCAAAGAACTCTGGAAGAAATCCTTCGAGCCCAAGTTGCCCGAACACAGATACGAGGGCGAAGGCTCGTATCACGGCTACGCCGCCAGCACGCCGATCAGCGACGGCGAGCGGCTGTATGTCTTCTTCGGAAAGTCGGGCGTGTTCTGCTTCGATCTCGATGGCCAGCAACTCTGGCAAACGAGTGTCGGTGACGGGACCAACGGCTGGGGTTCGGGCTGCTCGCCGGTGCTGTTCGAGAAACTGTTGCTGGTCAACGCGAGCATCGAGAGCGGCTCACTGGTCGCGCTCGACAAGCTGACCGGCAAAGAAGCGTGGAAGGCCGGCGGAGTTCGCTCGGCCTGGAACACGCCGTTGCTGGTCGATGCGAAGTCGCGTCGCGAAGTGGTCATCAGCACGGAAAGTCGCCTGCTGAGCTTCGATCCCAACGACGGCAAACCGCTCTGGAACTCCGACGGAGTCCATCGCTACGTCTGCCCCAGTGTCGTTGCCCACGACGGCATCGTGTACGCGATCGGCGGAGGTCACACCTCTCTAGCCGTCCGCGCTGGAGGCAGTGGCGATGTCACGGAATCGCACGGCGTGTGGCGCAAGCCGAAAGGCTCGAACGTCGGTTCGCCGGTGTATCTCGACGGTCATCTGTATTGGGCCACCGACGGCGGCGGAATCGTCTGCTGCCAAAACGCCGCGACCGGTGAATTTGTTTTCGAGAAGCGGCTCGATCCCGGTTCGGGGACGATCTGGTCGTCCCCTGTGTTGGCGGATGGCAAGCTGTATTTCGTCTCGCAAAGCAAAGGGACATTCGTGGTCGCCGCCAAACCCGAATACGAGTTGCTCGCATACAACACCTTCGCCGATGACGACAGCCGCACAAACGCCTCGCCCGCCGTTCACAACGGCCAGCTGCTGCTACGAACGGATCGGGCATTTTACTGCATTGGCAAGAAGTGACCGCGATCTCAGTCCTCGATCCAGCAATCGCGTTAGCGTCAGCGACTTTCGCTCCAAGGTGCGGCCGGTGGCAATGCCGTCGGCTTTGCGTCGACATGCTCACGCCAAGCCAAGAGCATGGCAATCAGCCGTTTCTTGCAATGGAGGCAGCGAATGTCATTTCCTTCTGACGTACTTGCTGACCCTGTTTGGTTCCTGTACGACGATACGAGCGGTCAGACCATTCTGAAGCACCATTTTCGACATTATAATATATGCAGTGCGTTCCTTTTCTGGTTCCATTACCCCCAGGGCAATTGCACATGAAGTCACGAACTGAAGAGGACTTGCAGGAGATAGTCCTCGTCGCTGGCGGCGATGAGTCGTTTGTTTTTGACACCGATTTTGTGGGTGAGGTTGTTTTTGAGCAGGCTCAGTCCGGCTCGGCGGAGCA
>CAMAWN010000258.1 GCA_945861865.1 Candidatus Kuenenia stuttgartensis
GCTCCGCCGAGCCGGACTGAGCCTGCTCAAAAACAACCTCACCCACAAAATCGGTGTCAAAAACAAACGACTCATCGCCGCCAGCGACGAGGACTATCTCCTGCAAGTCCTCTTCAGTTCGTGACTTCATGTGCAATTGCCCTGGATTCACACCCCCGCTTGCTGGTTTGGATAGAACTCATGGCCGAAGTCCATTGAGACCAATCGAACGACCGTATTGCGCGATCAGTTCGGCAGGGGTCATCCCGTAGGCGCGTTTCAACGCCTCTTCTGGCGTGAAGCCTTCTTTGATGCCCAGGATGAATGTTCGATAGCGGCCGGCGTCGATTTGCAGCATGAAGTTGGTCAGGTTAGACGCGACGCCGTATTGCCACGGCTGCAAGCTGGCTCGTTCGTCGAAGAAGTTCACGCCCAGCGAACCGGTTTGTCGCAAGCGATCGACACCTTCTTTTTGTCGCTCGGTCACGGCTTTGCTTTGAGTGACGATCGCCCCCGCGACCCAATCGGCGACGCCTTCGTTAATCCAGGGAGGGATGTGAACTGAGGATCGCAGCCGATGCAGAAAGCCGTGAGCGGTTTCGTGAACCAGCACGACGGCGAAATACGACGGATTGTTGCCGCGATAGCAACTGATGATCGCACGTCCGTCACTGGCGGAATGATGCAGCCCTTGTGCTCCCTGCGTGTCCGTGTTGTCCATGAAGGTCCGCTCGAAGGCGTGAAATGATTCCTCATTGAGGAATGCCAAAACCATGCACTTCCCCAGCCAGATGTTCTTGTCCTTCGGTACTCCGAACGCGCTGCTCAGTTTGGAATACATCGCATCCAACGACGCGACATACGGTGTCATTTGAGCCGCGGGAATATCCGAAAGCACCATGAAGAACTTCGTTTCATAAAGTCGCAGAGGAGACTGATAGCTCGCCTGCACCTTCTGCAAGAATTCTTTGTACTCGGCAATCATCTTGGATCGCTCGTCTTCGGACGGGTCATCCCACAATCGGTTGCGAGAACTTTTCAGCCGCTCGTTGACGTCAAGGTCTCGCTGAGTGACATCGAGCAACACAGGCCCCTTCTTGGCGGGATCGAGCAGCACGTCATAGTCGCGGTCGCCCGACCGAATTCTCGCGATGGTTGTGCCTGCGAGCTTTTGCTTCTTCTTGCCATCAGCATCTTGAATGCCCAACAGCTTGAGCGTCTCGTTCCCTTTGCCAAGCTGAGTCTCCGTGACTTCGAAATCGGTCAGCGTCTTTCCGCTGGAGAGCGCGACAGTCACCGTCTTGCCGACCGCGATCGGCGATTCTTCGCCAGTCAGCGGCGCGACGTACTTCGCGAACTCCTCTTCAAGGTCATTGGACTTCTTCGCGGAGGTCTTCACCTTTGGCTTCGCCGCCTGCGACCAGCCTGTCTCGACAGGCCAGAGGCCGATCAGCGTTCCTGCGATCGCCACAAGCCGCAGAATTCGTCTGAAAAGGTGGACTCGAATCATCGCGAAATTCTCGGATTGGCGGTTTTGGGTCGTTTCGATCAAATGCCCGTGTCACAATTTCCGCATTGCAGCCGCTCGTCTCTCAAGCCACAAGACCGACAATGCCTCGTTTCACCCAAACACAAACGGACTCGAACGCCAAAATAGCTCGCAGTGCCGTGGAGAACGACACCGTTCCGCCAATGCAGGAAGCGTTGTTGGTCGGCGCGCTGGACGACGTCATCGGCAACCGAGTGCTCTGCACTTCGCTCGGTCGCGGCCAGTTCGCGTCCGCGGTCGCAAATCGCTCGTCAGACATCAACGTGACGTGCTTTTTTCTGGACGTCTTCCTGGCCAAGAAGGCCCGCGAAGAGATCGCCCTCAAGCCCGGCAGCGTTTCGGTGATTTGCGAGACCGACTTTCCCGAGGGACCGTTCGACACCATCGCCTTGCCGTTCCGAAAAAATGGCGAGGCCGAACTGACACGCGAACTGTTGCAGCAGGCTCACGAGCGTCTGGAGATCGGCGGTCGGTTGATCACCTCGACCGACAACCCCGACGACGAATGGTTACACGAGCAACTGCAATTGCTGTTTGGAAAGATCACGAAACGCCGTGAGCCGCGCGGCGTCGTGTATCTCGCCAAAAAGACCGAGCCTCTTCACCGCGTGCGCGAATTCACTGCGAACTTCGCATTCCGCGACGGCGAAAAGTTGATTCATGCGGTCAGCCGTCCCAGCGTCTTCAGTCATCGCCAGCTCGACGTCGGCGCGCGAGCCTTGCTGGAAGCGACCGAAGCCAGCCAAGCCGTCTTGCCGGGCAGCCGCATCCTCGACCTCGGCTGCGGATCGGGTTCCGTCGGCATCGCACTCGCACTCCGCCAGCCTGGAGTTCACGTTCACGCGGTCGATTCCAATCCGCGTGCCCTGCAATGCTCGCTGCACGGCGCGGAGTTGAACGGCATCATGGTCGTCAATCATCCCGTCAAGTCCTCGTGTGCCGGTGAAGCCGTCCCCGAAGGCGAACGCTCGACGCTGTCGATTCAGTTGGACGACTCCGGCCACGTTCAATACCCCAGCACATTTGATCTCGTGCTGGCGAATCCGCCGTACTACTCGAACTGGGCAATCACCGCGATCTTCATCGAAGCTGCGGCACGTGCTCTCCAGCCCGGTGGTCGATTGTTTCTCGTCACCAAGAGTCCGAATTGGTATCGCAACAACCTGCACTTCGTGCTGTCCGACGTCGAGATCCAAGACGTCCGAGGCTATTCCATCGTGACCGCTCGCAAGAAATCCTGATCCGCATCACTCTCAGCGTGACCATCTGCTCAACTGAGGATTTCACGAACAACACGAGCTGGCTGTGTCTCGATGAGTTGGCCGGTGCCAATCGCTCGCGGGAAGACGACTCGTTGCGGATCGAGGCCGAAGAGGTGGAACAGAGTGGCGTGGTAGTCGTGGTGCATGACGACGTTCTCAACCGCCTTGTGGCCAATCTCGTCGGTGGCTCCGTAGGTGAGGCCTCTGTTCACACCGCCGCCCGACAGCCAGTGGCTGAAGCCGTAGGTGTTGTGGTCTCGGCCGATGGACCCTTTGGCCGCATTTTGGACCACCGGCAGGCGGCCCATCTCGCCCCCCCAATGAACGAGCGTCGTGTCGAGCAACCCGCGCTCTTTGAGGTCGCGCACGAGCGCCGCGGCGGGTTGATCGATCTTCAGACAGACGCGCGGCAGACTCGTGAGAATGTTGCTGTGATGATCCCACTCTTGATTGGCAGTGAAGAGCTGCACGAACCGCACGCCCCGCTCGATCAGCCGCCGAGCAATCAAACAGCGCGAGCCGAAATCTTTCGTCTCGGCGCGGTTGAGACCGTACATTTCCTGTGTGGCTTTTGTTTCGCTCGAGATGTTGAACGCCTCTTTTGCAGCCGACTGCATCTTGGCGGCGAGTTCGTAACTGGCGATGCGTGCCGCGAGGTCGTTCTCTCCAGGGCGATCAGCGAGATGCTCGCGATTGATCTGTTCGAGATACGCGAGGAAGCGTTCCTGCGGCTTGCCCTGCATGTGCGGCGGTGGATCGAGATTCGCGATCCGCGGCTCAGTTGGCCGAGCGACGGTGCCTTGAAAAATCGACGGCAGAAAGCCGTTCGACCAGTTGTAGACCCCTTCGACTGGCAGCGACGCGGGGTCTCGCAGCACCATGAACGCCGGCAAGTCATCGTTCTCACTGCCAAGCGCGTACGTCATCCAAGAACCGAGCGACGGCCGGCCGGGCAGGACGACTCCCGACTGCAACGCGAGAATCGACTGGCCGTGATTGTTCACTCCGGTGCGCATCGACCGGATTACGCAGATGTCGTCAGCGACGGTGCCCAGATGCGGCAGCAGGTCGCTCAACTCCGTGCCGCACTCGCCGCGCGGCCGAAACTTCCACGGCCCGGCGAACAGTTTCCGGCTCGCCTGGTCGACGCTGTCGAATTTGAAGTCGCCGCCGGAATCGACGCCCTGCGACGTCTCGAGGATGAGAATTCGTTGAGCTTCGTCTTCGACACCGTGCGTCTCATCCGCCGTGACCTGCCGGTCAACATTCCGCTGCTCGGCTTCGCCGGAGCGCCGTTCACGCTCGCGTCGTATGCCATCGAAGGGGGCTTACGCCCACGTCAAACGGTTGATGTACGCGGACTCCGGAGCGTGGAATGCGTTGATGAAAAAACTGACGCACAGCCTCGTGAACTACTGCCTCGCGCAAGTCGAAGCGGGGTGTCAGGCGATTCAACTCTTCGACAGTTGGGCCGGCTGCCTGTCGCCGAACGATTACCGTGAGTACGTCCTGCCGCACACGAAGGCGGTCATCGACGGCGTGAAGCACGCCGCGCCCGTCATCAATTTTGCGACCGGCAACCCCGCGCTGCTGCCTTTGCTGCGAGAAGGTGGCGGCGACGTGATCGGCCTCGATTGGCGAGTCGATTTGCGTGACGGCTGGAAGACCGTCGGACACGATGTCGCCGTTCAAGGCAACCTGGATCCCATCACGCTGCTGACCGACATCCCGACGATCCGTCGCCGAGCGTTAGAAATCCTGGCCGCCGCCGAACATCGTCCCGGACACATCTTCAACCTCGGCCACGGAATCCTTCCCGAAGTCCCGCCGGAACACGCGAAGGCGCTCGTTGAGATCGTTCACGAACTCGGCGCAAAGTAGTCCTGTCGTTCAGCGACACGGCGACGTTTCGCGGCACATCTGCAACAACTCCGTCGGCATCCGTTGGAGTTTGCCGCTGCGATCCACGCAGGCCAACGTGCTGTGGCCGGTGCAGAGCAGCGTGTTGTCACGGCGAAGTTCGTACTCGTGTTCAAGCTTCGCCTCGGTTGCGGCGGTGATTGTTGTCCGCAGCGTCAGCAGATCGTCGTACCGAGCCGGTACGCGGTATCGGCAATCGAGCTTCGCGACGACGAGAAACAGACCACCTTCTTCCATGGCTCGGTAGTCCCCCTTGGGCCCGAAACAACTCCGTCCGTCCGACCTCGAAGTGGCTGAAATAATTCGCATGTTGCAGAAACCCCATCGCGTCGGTTTCTGAGTATCGCACCCGAATTGGAATTTCGTGCTGTCGCATGATGCCGTAGATCATGACGTTTCCGCAGCGCTCGGACAAATCGTCCAGGTCACTATCGCGAGCGACGGCTTGATTCCAGTGCTTCGGGAGTCGTGTTGTGCCAGGTTGGTGATTCAGGTTAGTTTTTCGATTCTCCACCGATGGTCTGGTGCCGACAGAACATGGATCACTGAGAATGAAAACGCTCCAACCCCTTCTACCGCGATTCACCGAGCCTGAACTTCGCAACTTCAAAACCGCCTGCGAAGGGCGAACTCCGCATTATCCAGACAGGCTTTATCAGGGGGAACCGCTGGGCCAGGGCGAACGCGCCATAGGTTGTGACATGGCTGTCGTTTAGGGTTGCGCGAAGTTGTCAGATCAATCACAACACATTCTGGAGATTTTTTCCGGGAGGTGCTGTGAAGAAGACTCGTTGGGATGATGTGGCGTTGAGCGGTCTGCTGTCGCAAGTGGAGCAGGTTTCGGATCCACGAGTGCGGCGGAAGCCTCGGCACTTGCTCACGGACATTTTGGTGATCGCGATTTGCGGCGTGCTCAGCGGGTGCGATGGCTGTGTCGAGATCGCGGAATACGGACGGCGCAAAGAGGATTTCTTTCGCACGCTGTTGGAGTTGCCGCACGGCATCCCGTCGCACGACACGTTCAATCGCGTGTTGGCGTTGCTGAAGCCGGAAGCGTTGCAAGCGTGTTTGATCGGCTGGCTGCGGAGCGTTCGCGACGAGGCGGGGGACTCGCGGGAAGAGCGTCACATCGCCATCGACGGCAAGTCGCTGCGGCGGACGTTCGACCGCGCGGCGTCGCAGAACAGGTTGCACTTGGTCAGCGCGTGGTCCACGGCCAACGGGATCACGTTGGTGCAAGTCGCGGTGGACGAGAAGTCCAACGAGATCACCGCCATCCCACAGTTGTTGTCGGCCGTGGACATCTCCGGAGCGACCGTCACGATCGACGCGATGGGCTGCCAGAAGGACATCGCGAAAGCCATCACGTCCGGCGGCGGCGACGACTTCTTGGCCGTGAAAGGCCACCAAGAGACGACGCTGCGTCTGCTGCAAGAGACGCTGGCCGAGCACTTCGAATCGGACGCACCGCCACCGCGAGGGACTCGGCATGAGACGCACGAAGTCAAACACGGTCGCGACGAAACTCGCGAGTACGTCTCGCTGCCCGCTCCCGCGTCGCTGAAGAAACTCGGCTGGAGCGCGGTGCATTCGATCGGCATGGTTCATAGTCGCACGATCCGCGACGGCAAGCTCTGCGAAGAGTCACGCTATTACATCAGCACTCACCGCCCCAACGCCCGCAAGCTGGCGAAGTTCACACGCCGCCATTGGAGCATTGAGAACAGTCTGCATTGGGTCTTGGACATGAGCTTCCAGGAAGACCTCTGTCGCCTGCGGACGGGCCACGCGGCCGAAAACCTCGCGCTGCTCAACCGCATCTCGGTCTCACTCCTGAAAGCCGACCAGACGGTGAAAGCCGGCATCGCCTGCAAACGCAAAACCGCCGGATGGGACGACCACGTGATTGATTACCGCGTGACTGAACTTGCGCCCTGTTCGTGGGGAATGTAATCTCCGGGCATCATGGAAGAAGTCGAAGGGTTGCGACGGCGCGTTGGCGAGCTGGAAGCGTTGGTGGAGAAGCTGACGCGGACGGTCGAGCAGCGG
>CAMAWN010000259.1 GCA_945861865.1 Candidatus Kuenenia stuttgartensis
CCGACACCACCTCGATCCATTCGCCTATCTCCGCGACGTGCTTCGCCGTCTTCCCACCACCGAGCCTGCCAACCTAACCAACCTGCTTCCCAATCGCTGGCGGCCTGAGTGACGCATCGGACCAATGTGATCCGCCGGACGCTTACCAAAATTCAATAATTGAGGAAAAGGTTATCGTGAGCTAAATGAAAACGTATCGTCCCGAACTGGTCGTGTACGTGGTCTGGCATCCCGACTTCGCGGCGGGGCGTGAGTTCGCGGCGTTTGTGTCTGACCAATTGACGCGGGACTCGCAAGAGCCGTTGTCGCGCGGATTGGGGATTCCGGTGTATCTGCGGACGTCGCAGGATTCGGTCAGCAAGCCGGAGCCGATTCCGTTTGATCAAGCTCGGCACACCGTTGTGGTGTTGCTCGTCGATAACCAGATGGTTCTGTTTCGCGAGGCAGGTTGGGAGCAGTATGCGGGGGAGTTGATCGCCGCCGCGAAGAGGGACTCTTCTCAAGCTCATCGCGTCTTGCCGGTGAAGCTGTCGAGTGCCGCATTCACTCTGCACAGCGAGTTGCGGGCGAAGAATTTTCTCCCCTTAGACGGAGCCTTGACGCTCACACAACAGAAGCAGCGGTTGCTGATTGGGTTGCTGCATGATCTCTGTCGGTTGCTGAGCGATTGCGGCCCGGTGGACTACAACGCATCCAATGACTCGATCACCGAACCGGTGCGTGTCTTCCTCAGCCATGCCAAAAAAGATGGCGAGGAGTTGACCAAGCAATTCAAGACCTTCATTCAGAACGAACTGCAACTCGATACGTTCTTCGACAAGAACGGCATCTTCTACGCCGATGACTTCGGCAAAGACCTCGAAGTGCGCGTGAAAGACTCCGCCGTGTTGATTCTGCACACCGATGCCTACAGCACGCGCGAGTGGTGTCAGAAGGAAGTGCTGTTCGCGAAGAAATACTGCCGTCCGGTGCTGGTGTTGCAAAAAGTCGAAGTGGGAGAGGCTCGCAGTTTTCCGTACCTCGGCAATGTCCCGACGATACGTTGGAAAGATCAGACGCCCATCGAAGAGATCATCGGCCGATTGCTGCTGGAGGTACTCCGGTTCTGTTACTTCCCAAAGTACGTGACGCGGTTGGGCGAATTGTTTGGCGTCGACACGCAGCCCATGACGAAGCTGGCTTGCACACCCGAACTCGTCAATCTCGTCCCCCCCGCGCAGTCGCCGCGAACGATCGTGTACCCCGACCCGCCGCTCGGCCGGCATGAGCTCGACCTCTTGGCCGATTGCGATCGGCTCAGCCAACTCACTACGCCGATGTTTCTGTTCGCGAACTCGGCGCTGTCGCCAACCAAACAGAAACCTGCGGAGCAACGCCGCCTCCTCATCGGCATGTCGCTCAGCCCCACTGTTCCTGACATTTCATTCCCGGCCGAGTTGCTGAAGCTCGGCTTCTCGTACGCGCACTTCGAGGACGCCGTCTATGAACTCGCACGCTATTTCCTGGCGAGTGGATTCAACCTCGCGTATGGCGGCCATCTGCGTGAGGGAGGCTTTACCGAACGTCTGCACGGCCTCGCTCGACAGTACGGTGAGCAGACTCAAGACCCCTCCTTGCGACTCGAAAACTTCTTGGCGTGGTTCGCGCACATCGGCGAGCCAACCGATCGTCTGCTGCAATTTCAAGCAAGTTCCCGCCAGTGGCGTCTACCACTGCCCGACGATGTACGTGCCGAGTTGCAACTTGATCCTAAGGTGATCCCACCCTTCGCCTCGGGCTCACCCGAATCCCACTACCTCCACGCGCGCGGCCTCACAGTGATGCGCGAGACCATGACCGGGAAAATCTCCGCACGAGTCATTCTCGGCGGCCCGCTCGCCGGCTCTTCCGGCCGCTATCCCGGTCTGGTTGAAGAAGCCGACCTCGCCATGAAAGCCAACCTGCCCATCTACCTGATTGGAGCCTTCGGCGGTTGCACACGAGCCATCATCGACGCCGTGGAAGGCCGACAGCCTGACTCGCTCACCCTTGCTGGCCAAGTCAGTCTCGACGAAACCTTTCGCCACGAGCATCCCGAAAAAGCCAAGACCCCTTATTGCCAACGAGCCGCCGACTTCAACACTCGTGCGGTCAAGCATGGCCTCGCTCCCATCGACTATGCCGCCGTGCAATCCAGCTTCGAGTCCACCGGCTCCAACAACCTCGCCGCACTGAGTAACAACAACGGCCTAACCCCCGCAGAAAACCGCCGCCTCTTCGAGACCCCGCACATCGCCGAGATGATCTATCTGGTGTTGAAAGGACTGCGAACCGTCGGTGGCCGAACCTGAAAACGCCCAACACCTGGAGAATTCATCAATGCCAATCGAAACATTGAATCCGCCGCGTCGCGGATTCTGGACGAGCATTAAAGACCGTCTGTGGGGCTACGACTTCTTTATCTCCTACCATTGGGACAGCGGTGGTCTGTACGCGGTCAACTTAGCTCAGCGACTTCGCGAAAAGCACTACGACGTCTTCCTCGATCGCGCCGACTATGCGAGCGGCGATGATTGGAAGGCCATCGGCGAGCGGGCACTCCGCAACACGCAACGCCTGGTCCTGATCGCTACCCGCGAGGCGGTCACGATCTCCAAGCCGGTCGAACGCGAGGTCATGCTCTTTACCGATCGCAATCGGCAAGTGATCTCAATCGTCTTTGGCGACAAATTTGAAGAGCTGGACCGCTCGCTGCATCTGACCCTCAACCGGATGTCGGACTCGCAGCTCTACATTGAGGATGGCAAAGAGACCCTCGCTTTCGGCCCCTCGGACAAGATCGTCGCCGAACTCATTCGCACTCAAGGCGTCATGCGCCGTCGCAATCTGCGAGCCATGCTGACGCTCATTCCTGTTGTGGCCGTGATTGCGTTCGCCGCCTTCGCGACGCTTTCATGAGCCAACGCCTCCCTGTCTGCCAGAAACGAGCGGGACGCCAAGGAGGCGGAGAAACTGGAGAAGGAACACGCCAACACGGAGCGAGACAAAGCCATCAACAATCTCGCTGACGCCAACCGTCAAACGGCCAACGTCTTCTGGGAACTCGCCGTGAATGCTCGTGACCGGGAGGGGGATGTCCTCTCGGCCACACAGTTGTTTCTTCGTGGCGAGGGCATGCTCGAACGGCTCCCACAGCGTACGGTGACTGCGAGTGACAAGGCGTTTCGGGGGAGTCTCAGCTTGGCCGCTCACAACTCCGGCAGTCCGGTTTCACAGAGTTTTCTTCACGACGCTCCGATTCGCGGTGCTCAGTTCAGCCATGACGAGTCGCGTGTGCTCACTTGGGGCGACGACAAGACGGCTCGCCTTTGGGACGTCGCCAAAGCCGAGCTCATTCAAACCTTCCAACACGAGAGTCCCGTCTCCGGCGCGCAGTTCAGTCATGACGAGTCGCGTCTGCTGACCTGGAGCGACGACAAGACCCTGCCGATGTGGGACAAGGCCGTGCAAATGTGGGACGTGTCCAAGGCCGAGCCGATCCGCAACTTTCCACACGCAGGTCCGGTTCACGGTGCGCAGTTCAGCCAGGACAGTTCGCGGGTGCTGACCTTCAGTGACGACAAGACCGCGCGGTTGTGGGATGTGACCAAGGCCGAGCCGATTCAGACTTTCCAACACGATGGTCCCGTGCTGGGCGCGCAATTCAGCCATGACGAATCACGCGTGCTGACCCGTAGTTCTGACACGACAGTTCGGTTGTGGGACGTGACCAAGGCCGAGCCGATTCAGATCTTCAAACACGCCGAGATGGTTCTCGGGGCACGGTTCAGCCAAGACGAGTCGCGATTGCTGACTTGGAGTTCCGACAAGACGGCACGCTTGTGGGACACGACCAAGACCGAGCCGATCCGGATCTTCCAACACGACGAATTTGTGCGCGGCGCGCTGTTCAATCGCGACGAGTCGCGTGTGCTGACCTGGGGAGGAGAATACGTGGGACGCAACGGGGCGAGACGCAAAGGGGCCGCGCGATTGTGGGACATCACCCAGACCGAACCGATCCAGACCTTCAAACACGACGATCTTGTGCTTGGCGCGCAGCTTAGCGGTGACGGGTCACGTGTGCTGACTTGGAGTTTTGACACAACGGCACGATTGTGGGATGTGACCAAGACCGAGCCAATTCAGACTTTCAAGCACAACGGTCTCGCGCTGTTTGCGCAGTTCAATCGTGACGAATCACGCGTACTCACTTGGAGTGCCGACAACACCGTGCGGTTCTGGGACGTGAAGAAGTCCCAGCCGATCCAAATCCTCAAGCACAACGCAACGCTGATCGGCGCACAGTTCAACCGTGACGAATCGCGAGTTCTCAGTTGGAGCGCCGACAAAACGGCCCGATTGTGGAATGTGACCATTTCCGAGCCGAGCCACTCCTTCCCACACAGCGATGTGGTTCGCGGGGCGCAGTTCAACCAGAACGAGTCGCGTCTGCTGACCTTCAGCGATGACACAACCGCGAAATTGTGGGACGTGACCAAGAGCGAACCCCTGCAAATCTTCAAACACAAATACTGGGTCGCCGGCGCGCAGTTCAGTCGTGACGAGTCGCACGTGCTGGCCTGGAGCGGGGCATCGACCGCCCGGCTGTGGGACGCCACCAAGAGCAACGCATTTCAGATCTTCAAACACAGCGGGACGATTACCGGCGCGCGGTTCAGTCATAACGAATCTCGCATCCTGACTTGGAGTATTGATTCAACGGCGCGCTTGTGGGACACGACCAAAGCCGAGCTGCTCCAAACCTTCAAACACGATCTCGGTGTCAAAGACGCGCAGTTCAGTCCCAACGACGGGCACATCCTCACCTGGAACGAAAATGGCCCGACGGTGTCGTTATGGGATGTGACTAAGACCGAGCCAATTCAAATTTTCAAACACGACAATTGGGTCATCGGCGCGCAGTTCAGCAAAAACGCATCGCAGGTGCTGACGTGGAGCGAGGACGCAACGGCGCGGTTGTGGGACGTCACTAAGGCCGAATCGATCCGCACTTTCAAGCACGATGCGGCGGTGACCGGTGCGCAGTGGAGCGGTGACGAGTCGCGGGTACTGACGTGGAGCCAAGATTCGACGGCGCGATTGTGGGACGTCGCCAAAGCCGAGGTCATTCAAACCTTCAAACACGATAATCTTGTTTACGGTGCGCAGTTCAACGTTGACGAGTCGCGCGTGCTGACCTGGAGCGCCGACATGACGGCCCGATTGTGGGATGCGACCAAAGCCGAACTGATCCAGACTTTCAAACACGACGGTGCCGTTCGAGGCGCAAGATTTCAGCGCAGAGAGTCGCTGGTGCTGACCTGGAGCGACGACAAATCGGCACGGTTGTGGGACGTGACCAAATCCGAGTTGATCCGGACCTTCCCTCACGATAGCCCGACGCTCGGCCCGCAGTTCAGCCGTGACGAGTCGCGCATCGTCACCTGGATCGGCAATGCGGCTCAGATCACTGAATGCTCGCCCCCGTTCGCGGAGCTGACTTCGGAACAGCGGATTTTGGAGTTGGAACTTCGCAGTGGAACAACGCTCAACGCGTCGCAAAACTTGCGCACGTTATCGGTCGCCGAGTGGCAGGCCAAACGCCAATCAACGGACTATGCGTTGGTGAAAAAGAAGCTTGCGGCTCGCAAGCTTGGAGCGGTTCAGCCGGGCCAGTGAGTATTTCGCGAGCTGTCTGCTGGTACTGAAAAAAGCCAAGGTCAGAAAGTCTGACCTTGGCTCTTGACGACGATGCGCCGCGTGTCGCTCAATACCGGTAGTGCTCGGGCTTGTATGGCCCTTCGGTCGGGATGCCGAGGTAGTCGGCTTGGGCCGGCGTCAGCTTGGTTAGCTTCACACCGAGTTTCTCCAGGTGCAGACGGGCGACTTCCTCGTCGAGTTTCTTTGGCAGGCGATGCACTCCGATTTCGTATTTGTCGGGATCGCCCCAGATCGCCATTTGGGCGAGCACTTGGTTCGTGAAGCTGTTGGACATCACGAAGCTCGGATGGCCGGTCGCGCAGCCAAGGTTTACCAAGCGGCCTTCGGCCAGCACGATGATGGCTTTGCCGTCCGGGTAGACCCACTTGTCGACTTGCGGCTTGATCTCGATGCGCTTGACGTCGCCGCGGCGCTTCAAGTGGCCGACGTCGATCTCGCTGTCGAAGTGGCCGATGTTGCAGACGATCGCGTGATGCTTCATGCGGTCGAGATGCTCGCCACGGATCACGTCGCTGCATCCGGTTGTGGTCACGAAGATGTCGCCGCGAGCGGCCGCGTCTTCCATCGTGATGATCTCGTAGCCTTCCATCGCTGCTTGCAACGCGCAGATCGGGTCGATCTCGGTGACGAGCACGCGAGCGCCGAGGCTCTTCATGGAGTGGGCACAGCCCTTGCCGACATCGCCGTAGCCGGCGACGACGACGACCTTGCCGGCAATCATCACGTCGGTGGCGCGTTTGATACCGTCGGCCAGCGATTCGCGGCAGCCGTAGAGGTTGTCGAATTTGGTCTTCGTCACGCTGTCGTTGACGTTGATCGCTGGGAACAGCAGGTTGCCGGCCTCGTGCATTTGGTAGAGCCGATGCACGCCGGTTGTGGTTTCTTCGGTGAC
>CAMAWN010000260.1 GCA_945861865.1 Candidatus Kuenenia stuttgartensis
TTCGCCCGCAGGATCAAATCCGCATCGGCTGAAAATTTCAGATAGTCACCCGGCGCGGCGAACGGTCCTGAATGGACCGGCTCGGCATCGGCCGGATTCATCGTGCGGAATCGTCCCTGCGGCGTCTGCGCGTTGTTCGGCTGCAAGAACCGGCCCGACAAATACCGACGGGCCGGAGCCGGCGGATTGGCGAGGAGGACTCGCTGTGAGACCGTCTCGGCCGCCGCGAGATATTGCTCCATCAGCACCGGCGAGAGGGTCAGTACGTCGCCGATGTTGTCGAAACCGTGGCCGATGTCGTCCGAAGGAAAATCCGCCGCCGGGTTGAAGTCCGCTCCGACCAGATCGCGGAGCGTGTTGGCGTACTCGACGCGATTCAGCCGCCGCATGGTGACTCGGCCCGGATCGGGCTTCGCATTTTTGTCGTGATGCTCGAAGACGCCTCGCGCGAGCGCGGCGAAGTCGGCGATCTCTTTGGCGGTCGGCTGCGGCTTGTCGTCCGGCGGCATCTCGCTGGACTCGACCATTTTCAGCACCGAGTCCCACGTCTTGCGTTTCTTCACGACCGAAGCGTTGTCGGTGAAGCCTGCGAGTGATAGCTCGGCCTTCGGCTTGTCGCCGCTGTGGCATTCGAGGCAGTGCTTCTTGAGAAACACGACACCCGACTGGCTGAAGTTCGGCACAGCGTCTTGCGACTGGCTTTGAGTCGGAACAAGCAATACGAGACCGTAAAGGAGAGGCAGCAACAATCGGGTCATGGGCGTTCTTGTTGAAATCGAGGCGGGGTGTTCGGTGGGCAAATTTTGGCGTGGTGCGTATCGTCGTGATCCGGGCTGGCCGATTTCAAGTGGCGACAACAAAAACGGTATCACGGCCGTCGGCATTCGGCTCACGGCTGCCGGCCGAATGCCGTCTGCCGAATGCCGATGGCCGTAATACCGTTTTTGATTTCCAGGCGTGGAAAAGACGAAGGCGTCCAACGAATCCAAGGAGACGACGACTGATTGAGCGACTGGGTTCATTCGCCGTCTCCCGTTCGATGTCGTGATCTTCGATGAAGCGTCACAGTGCCGATTGGAAGAGCCTCTGCCGGTGCTGACGCGTGCGAAGCGAGTCGTCGTGCTGGCGATCCCAAGCAGCTTCCCCCGCCAAGAACAATTGCGTAGTGCAGAAGCGCGGGAACCACCGACGCAAGGTCGGTGGCGATGAAATCGACAGGCTCTGGCGAGCATGGTGACGCCTCACTTCGGGCCGCGAGAGGTAGAGGACATTGACGGTTGCAAATCCCACAGATAACGTCGGCTGCACCTTTCTGATCCGATCTCAAGGGGATCATGACCATGTTTCGTCGCGGCTTGGTGCTTTTGGTTGGCGTTTGGCTCTTGTCTGGCGCGTCTCTCTATGGGCAGGTGAATGCCGGACGAGCCGCGCCGAAGCCGGTGGCTCCGCAACGACTGGCGGCGCTGCTGAAGGGACGGTCCGAAGAACGCCGGGCCGAAGCGCTGGCGATGATCGACGCCGCGGCCATCCAGCAATCGGTCGTGGCCGATGCTCTCAAGGAATCGGTCGATCGTGATCTGCGCACCAAGCATGTCTCGTTGCTGACGGCTCAATCAGTGCGCTGTTTGGCTCAGTCGTCGCGCGACGAAGACATCCAGTTCGTCGTCAAGCTGACCGAGACGCCGGACGTCAACCTGGCGTTCGCCGCGGCGGCCTCGTTGGCCGAACGCAAAGACCCGCAACTGTTGCCGAGCATTGTGAGTCTCGCCAAACGCAAAGAGTTCACGCAGCGTTTTGGTTTTCGACGTTGCCTGGTCGATGCCGTGGCGCAAGTCCCGGACAAAGCCGCCGTCGCATTTCTGATCGAGACGTCCTCCAAGTTCGACGGGCAGTTGCGCTTCGAGACGGTGCAGCATCTCGCGCGGCTGACCGGTCAGAACTTCGGCGGACATTCCGATCAATGGGCTGCGTGGTGGAAGGACCAATCGGGAAACTTTCAGGTGAGCGCCGCGCGGCCCTCGACAGCGATCATTCCTGACAGCCGCCCGGTCGCGCGGATTCCCTGGCCGGAGCCGCTACCGGAATTCTTCGGCGTTCCGGTTTACGCCAAGCGAGTCGTGTTTGTGATTGACCGCTCGGGCAGCATGCGGTCGTCCGTGGATGGCGTCACGCGACTCGAAGAGGCGGTCAAGCAATTGGAGAAGGCGGTCGATGCGCTCGACCGTTACGCGTACTTCAATGTGTTTGCCTACAACACGGACGTGCTGCCGTTCATGACACAGTTGGTGCAGGCCGAGGATTCCAACAAGCGTGCGTCGCGCAACTTTGCGTATCGGCTGACTCCCGAAAAGAAGACGGCCTGCTACGACGCGCTCTATGCCGGCTTGATGGCCGACGCGAACTTGGAGGCGATGTATTTCCTGTCCGACGGCGAGCCGACTGCCGGCCGCATCGTGGACATGCCGACGATCGTCAATTCGATCACGGCCCAGAACGCTTTGCAGCGGACCAGCATTTACACATTGGGGATCGATGCTCGCGGTGCTCACGAGGAGTTCCTGAGAGAACTCGCGAGACGCAACTACGGCCAGTTCGTGATGGTGCGATGATTGTCTGAAGTGAACCGGAACACGCTAACCGAGATGATTCATGGCTCCACACTAACCCGACGCGCAAGCGAGGCTATCGTGACGGTTTGGCCTCGCTTGCGCGTCGGGTTAGTGTGCGGCATTCTGTTTCCTCCAGCGGGAGACCGTGAATAATCCAGGCAAACGCCTGGTTTTCGAGGGACCAAACGTCACCGGACGCTAGCGCGTTCCGGCTGATTAGGCAAAACGGAACAACGGAGAACTCTATGCGTGCGACTCAGTGGTGGCTCAGTTTCGGACTGCTAGTTGGCATCGGCACGATGGCTGTCGCGGAAGTTTCGCCGAGCACCGCCAAGTCCGTGCGCGAGCTTCTGGTTGTCGGCTTTGAATCCGGCCGCGAGGCGTTGCCGAAAGCCAAGTCGCTGCACGAGGCTGCCATCAAGTCGGGAGACAAGTCGCCGGAGATGGCTTACGCCTACGGATTGGTTCTGCTCAAGCAGTTCAAACCGAAAGAGGCGGTCGAGCAGTTCCGCCTGGCGGCCGAGCACCCGGAAGCTCCTCACTGGCCCGCATGGCAAGCGTTGATCTTCACGCACTTCTCGGCCAAGGAAACAACGGCCGGCTACGACCGCTTATTCGACTTCGCCAGGCGGGTTCAAAAAGCTCAGCCCGCCATCGAACTGAATGAGCAGAAGCGGCTCGCGCAATGGATGGGACAACTCGTCGGTGCGCTCGACGAGTTGGCGGAGTCCCCCAAAGCGAAAGAAATCGTCAAGAAGAATGATGCCCGCGTGCGGGACTTGTTCGCCGAAGTTTTGCAGTCCAGCTACGACGAAGGACGACGCGAGGCGGATGACGCGGCACTGCTCATCGAGGCCGAACTCGACGACGCCAAGCAGCAACAGCGAGCCAAGAACGAAGAGGATCGCGTCGCGAAACAAAGCAAGGTTGAAGCCGACAACGAAGCCGCCAAGAAAAAGGCGGAAGCCGTCAAGAAGTCCGCCGAAGACTGGAAACGCTGGCTCGACGATCAACTCAAACAAAACGACCGCCTGCTGGCTCGGCTGGAAAAGGATTACGGTCTCTTGGAACGTCGCGCGCAAGAGAATCTGGAAACACAAAACCAGATCGACCGCCAAATCAACACCATTCGGCAGCAAAGCCTGCAAGCCGCGCAGCAAAAAAAGACGACTCGCAACAACACTCAACTCACTCCCGATCAACGAGTCGATCAGTTGCTCAACCAGAAAATCCAACTTCAATTCGACATCGAACGGGCTTCTCAGGAGGCCTACGCCGTCAGCCAAAACGCGGGCCGAGTCGTCCAACAGCGCGACCTGGCTACGAAGAAATATCAGCAAATGACCGGCCTGCTCGTGAAAGAAGAAGCCGCCACCCAGAAGTGGCAGGACCGGCTCAAGAAAGACGGCGAGAAACTAAAAGCCCCCGCCAGTGACAAAGGGGGCGCGGTGACTCGCACGCTGACCAAAGCCAAAAGTCTGCGAACTTACATCGACTTCGATATCAACGACGAACGCCAACGCTTGCTCGAACAGATCGATCCACCCAAGGCTGCGGCCAACTGATCGTCGGAATTCGACGACTCCAGTCACTGCACTCCGAAAGGAGACCTTTCATGACGACTTCCAAGGCTCGATGGATACTACTCGGTATGGCCGTGTTCGCGGCGGCGAATGTTGTGTCGGCGGCACGCGCCAAGGACGAACTTCCCAAAGTCGTCCGCAATGTGCTCTCTGAAGAAAGCCAAATCAGCCGTTCGGATTGGAACCGCCGGCGGCAACTCGGCGAGGAATTGGTCAAAGCCAAGAACTCTGCCGAAGAACTGCGTTGGCATGCAGGGTTCGTGAAGCTCAATGGCAAGTGGTTGCCATTCGAGGAGTCGATGTCGCCAGAGCCAATCAGTGGTCAGCAACGAGAGTATCTGGATCGGCGGGCGAAAGCCGAACAATCGCCAGAATCACAAGCGGACCTCGCGACGTGGTGTGGCCAACACGGTCTGAGCGAGCAAAGCCAAGCTCACAATCATCGCGCGATCATGTTGACTCCTCCGAAGCTGGACGTCAGCGATCTCTATCGCCGCATGCGGTATGTGCGTGTCGGGTCGAACTGGTTGAGTCCTTACGAGTCTCAGGCCATCAATATCGAGGTCCGACAGTATTCCGACCAACTCGAACAATGGGCTCCCGCTTGTCAGCGATTTGGGGAAGATTTGGAGAAAGGTCGTCTCACGGAGGCCACGCGACGTCAGCGTCTGCGTGGACTGGCGACCGATGAAAAGGTTCCCGCCTTGGAGACAGTTCTCGGAGATCGCAATGAAGCCTCGGCCTTGGCGGCGGTCGAGGCGATCGAGCAGGTTGTGACGTATCGCGCGACGCAGGCCCTGGGACGCTTGGCCGTCTTCTCTCCGTGGCTGTTTGCTCGTGACCGTGCCATCGCCGCGCTGAAGTCTCGGAAGATGGACGAGTACATTCCTCAATGGATGAGCTTGGCACGGGCTCCAATACGAACCGAACTCCAGCAATTCTCGGATGGTTGGAATCTGGGATTCGTCATTCTTGCCGCCGAGGAGCACGATTCTGAATTGCGCGTCGCGAAGGCCACCATCCTGGCCCCCGGCGCGCTGGCACCACAAGGTCCACGTCGAGATGGCTCACGGTTCGGTCCCCGCCGTATGGAGTATTTACGCCAATTGAGTTTGCGGTCGGCGGCCATCAATGATTCGTTCAAATTGGCGGCGGACATTTCCAATGACAAAACGGAACTCCTCAATGAGCAGCTCGGAGTGGCGTTGAAAGAGACTGTCGGCAACTCGGTCGGCAATTCGCCGCAAGCCTGGTGGAATTGGTGGAACGAACAATCCGGCTTTGATCCAGTTGCCTCGAATGACAAGCGAGTTGTGATCGTCTCCGAAGAAACGAAGACGGCTCCGCCCCCGCCGAGAAGAAGCTGCCTCGTGGCGGGGACTCCGATTTGGACGGAGCGGGGACTGGTCGCCGTGGAAATCATTCAGCACGGCGACAAGGTGCTCTCGAAGAATGTTGAGACCGGCGAACTCGCTTACAAAGTCGTACTGCACACGACGGTGCGCGAACCGTCTCCCGTAACAAAGTTCGCCATCGGCGACGAAACCGTCCAAGCCACCGCAGGCCATCACTTCTGGGTCTCTGGCCGAGGCTGGACCAAGACGCGTGAACTCGCGGCCGAGCAACCGCTGCACACACCGATTGGAATTGTTCGCGTTGCCTCGACGGAATCCGCTGAGTCACAGCCGACTTACAATCTCGTCGTCGCGGACTTTCACACGTACTTCGTCGGCAAGAACGCGATCCTCAGCCATGACGTTTTGCCTCCCAAGCCGACTAATAAAGTCGTCCCGGGCCTGAGCGATGACTGATCCGCGTTCCAAGACTTGATGGCGCGGTGCAGGGCAATGCGACCGGAACCTTGAAAGTGCGCTGTCGTACTAATCGCGGCTGTTGATCTTGGAGAGCAACCGCAAAATCTCGATGTACAGCCAGACCAGCGTGACCAGCAGGCCGTAGCCGGCGTACCACTCCATGTATTTCGGAGCACCGTGCGCGACCCCCTGTTCGATGAAATCGAAATCGAGCACCAGATTCAGGGCGGCGACGATGACAATGACCGCGTTGATGCCGATGGCCACCGGCCCGGAGCCGTGGAGAAAAGTCACGCCACCCACTCCGCACATGTGCATAATCATGTTGACGAGGTACAGCATCGCAATCGCTCCGGTGGCGGCGAAGACCCCGAGTTTGAAATTCTCGGTCGGCTTAATGAGTCCGGTGCGGTACGCCGTCAACAGGCTGAACAGCGTGCCGAACGTCAGGCAGACGGCTTGAAAGACGATGCCGTGAAATTTGGCTTCGTAAGCGGCCGAGAAGATTCCAAGCACCAAACCTTCACCGACGGCATAGACCGGCGC
>CAMAWN010000261.1 GCA_945861865.1 Candidatus Kuenenia stuttgartensis
AACTCGGTCGAGGATCTCGAAGATGCGATGCGTGCTGTTGGCCGCTCGCTGCGTCGGTTCGACGATGCGGCTGATGGCTTCCAGACGTCCGTAAAACCTTGTGATGAGCAGCACGCTCGCAGAGAGCACGCCGACCGTCAGGTTATGGCCGAGCACTCGCCAGACACCGACCACCCAAATCAGCAGCAGGCCAAAATCCGACAACAGTGCCAACAGCGGACTGAACGCCGACCACAACTTGTTGACGTGGTTGTTCGTCTTGAAGACCTGATCGTTACGGGCTTGAAAGCGTTCGATCTCGCGCTGCTCTTGAGCGAACGCTTTCACAACGCGAATGCCGGGGATCGTGTCGGCCAGGACGTTGGTCATCTCAGACCAGGCGCGGCTGCCGGCGATGAAGCCCGACCGCAGCTTGCTCCGCACGCCATGCACCAGCCAGCCGATCAACGGCAACGGCAACAGTGTCACGATCCCCAGCCACGTATCCTGCCAAATGACATACGAGCCGATCAGCAACAGCATCACCACATCGGAGGCGAAGTCGGTCAGATGCACGGCGATGAAGTAGCAGATGCGATCGGTGTCGGTATCGATCCGCGAGATCAAATCACCCGTCCGCTTGCCGCCGAAGAATTCCAGCGAGAGCCGTTGCAGATGCGCGTACGTTTGATTGCGGAGATCGGCGGCGACCCGTTCGCTGACCCACGCCAGCACATAGATTCGCCACCAGCCGATCAGCCACGAAATCACGACCGCTCCGGCAAACAGTTCCAGAAACAAAGCGGATTTGGAGATCGCATCACCACGCTCGATGGTCTGCGTGGCGAAGGGGACCAGGACGTCATCCATCACGCGGCCGAGCAGCGGCATCGGTACCGTCGCGAAGAACGAGCCGAGCAATGTGAGCACAAACCCCAGCGTCAGCATCCGCGTGTGCGGTTTCGTGAACCGCAGCAGCCGCGCGAACGATTTCGTCACCGCCGACAGCGGCGCATCGGGTTCGAGCTCGCTGTCATCTCCGTCCTCGGCGTCGTCGATTCCCTGTCTGAGCTTTTCGATCTGCTGAATCAGCTTGTGAATCGCAGCCGCTTTGCCGACGGTGTAACGCCAGACGTGCGTCTGACCATTGGTTGCACGAACCTCCAGCAAACCGAGCGCGCCGTGCTCTTTGGCGGCGACGGAACTGATGTCCGACCACGGCATCGAAACCGGAGTCGCGGACTGATTCGCAATGCCGAGCAACCGACGATCCGTCGCCACCAGCAAGCCCGCTGCGAAACGCAGGCTCTCATCGAGGTCCAACTCGACCCAAAATCGCGCGGCTTCGCCCGGTTCAAATTGCTCAGTCACCAAACGGCGAAGGTCCGAACTCAAAATGAATCACCTAGTTTTCTCGATCAAAGGTTTTCCGGCGTCCGGGGTCGGGTGTTCGGTTTTTCGGAATTGGCGGGATGAAGTCTCATTTGCAATCCACGCATCGTCCCGCCAATTCCGAAAAACCGAACACCCGACCCCTCAAGTTACTCGACATCATCGCGGGTGGGGCGGATGGCTTCAAAGTAGCGGCGGATGGTCTGTCGGTGGCCGAGCGGGATGTCTTCGGATTCCAGGACCGCGTCGCTGAGCTTGCGGTACTTGTGATAGACCTCTTTCAACTCGCGCTTCGCGGTTTCTTCCGCTTCTTTGGTCGTGAGCGTTTCCGTGTCGCTGTCACCTTGCTCGCCCTTTAGACCCTGAATCTTTTGCTCGTCGCGTTTCGCGGCGAGTTCCGTGCGGCCGCCTTGAATGGTTTCGTTGGTTCCGCGTCCGGCTTTCAAGCTGGGCTTGGCGGCGAGCTTGTCCCCTTGAGCGTTCGCCTGGCAGTTCCCTTTGCATTCGGCGAGCTTGTCTCCCTGCTTCTTGAGCAGTTCGCTGATCTTCTTGGAGTTGCCTTGTTGCTTGGCCGATTCGGCCAGTTTGCTGAGTCCGTTTTTGGTTTGAGAGGCGTTGTCTTTATCGAGTCCTTCGGCGGTCTTCTTCGCGGCGTCGCTGAGTTTTTTCAGTCCCTTCTTGTCGGCCTCTTCCGCCGCCTTATTCAGCTTGTCAGCGACCGCTCGCGATTCCTTCCGGTCGAGCTTGGGGTTGTCGAGCTTCGACAATTCGCTCGCCGCCTTGTCGTACTGAGCGTCTTGCAGAGCCTGTCCCGCTTCTTGAAGCGACTCGGCGGATTGCAGTGCCTCGCCGATGGCTTTCATTTGTTCGTCCGTCGCGCCGACATTGAACTGCGCGGCGACTTCTTGCAGAGCCGACTGCATCTCGGACAACTTGGCCAGAGCTTCGCGAACATCGACGCCCGGTTCTTTCATCTCCTCGGCCTTCGCGAGCAGTTCTTTGATGATCGCGTCGATCTCCGGGTCGTGGTCCTCGGGCAATTGATCGAGCAATTCTTCGAGGTCTTCCATGACAATCTCGGCCTCGGTGACGATCGCATCGAGCGGTTGAGCGGGTCCGGCGTTGACCTGCGCGTGCCCCGTCGGCCAGCAAAGCAGCGCGATTGCCAACGCCGCCGTGGCCAACGACCAGCGAAACGAGTTCGGCAGCGCGAAGGGTACGACCTGCTGGGCTTCGACACGTTCCAAGTGGTGCAGGGCATCGGCCAGTTGCAACGATTCGATCTCGGTGGGCGTTCGTGTCGGTTGCCGGCGCAGCAATGCCAGCGCGGTTTCGGTGCGGTCTTTCAATTCGTAGTGGCCATCCACGGCGCGAGCGGCCGGGAGCCAATCGGCGTGCCGCCAACTCCACCAGGCAGCCACGCCGGCTGCGACGGTCGGCAATCCCAGGAGCACGCCCCAACCGGTCCACGCGGTTGTCAGCCAGCCGGCCAGACGCAACACGGCCAGGATGACGGCGACGCACGACCCGCCGCTGAGTCCCCACGCCGCCGCGCGGAGGACGCAGGCCGTCCACTGGCGTCGCCGCACTGGCTGAAGTTGGCGAAAGATCGTTTCCCGCATGATTGCGCTCGTTGACCGACTTTGCTTTGATCATCAGCCGGAACGCGCTAGCGTCCGGTTCTCGATCGGGTCGAATGTCCGAACCGGGGCTAGCGCCCTGCGGCTGATTGAATTTCCAGGAAGATTTGCCGAATCGGGCGACAACGTACCGAGACAAGTAATGATCGACAACAGGCATCCGAATTTTCGGAGTGTGCGACAACGCCCGATCTCTTCGGTTTTGCGCAGTCGCGAACTGAATGGTGGCAGAATTCAGCAACGCTTGGTACGACGTGTCCGTGCTCAGTCGGATTCGGAGGCAACTCCCCATGAATGACACCCTGTAGGATGCAGTGACATCATGCCTGGACTGGTTGTGCTGGCCCCGCCCGCGCAAGGGGCTCGTTATTCGTTGAATCAGCAACGTGATGCTGTGATCGGTCGCGAAGGATTTTGCGACATCGTGCTGATGAAGCGCACGGTCTCTCGCAAGCATGCCCGCGTCTTTTTCGACGGGCGACAGTATCAAGTGGAAGACTTGGGGAGCGCTCACGGCACGTTCTTGAACGGCCGCCGCGTGTCGAAGGCCACGCCTCTGAATGATGGCGACCGCATCAACATCTTTGACGTTCCCATTGCGTTCTGTTCCACCGACGCGCCACTCGTCGACACGTCGGAATTCACGCTCGGCCTGACCCAGAGCGTGTCGATGTCGTCGGTGCCGCCCACGCGCACGCAGACCGCCGCGCTGGGCTACAGCAATCGCTTGCACAGTCTGTTGGAGATTACGCGACGGCTCGGCAGCAGCTTGAACGTCGAGGAACTTTTCCCGCGCGTGTTGGACTTGCTGTTTGACATCTTTCCACAGGCGGTGGTCGGCGAGATTCAGTTGGTCGATGCGGGTGGAACCTTAACTCCGGTGGCGATGAAGCACGGTCGCGATGACGACAGCTCGATCGTCACGCGCGTGCCCATCGGGAATGAATTGGCCAAGCAGGTTTTGACGGCCGGGCAACCGTTGGTGAAGTCTGTCGAGTCGGGTGACGAGGAATCGGTTCTGGAAAACGAAGGCTCGAACACGTTATGCGTGCCGATCGTCGGGCCGTCACGTGCCAAGCTGGGGACGATCCTGTTGGAGACCGATGACGATCATCGCGTCTTCACGGACGACGACGTCGAATTGATCGGGACGATCGGCATCCTGACGGGGCAGGCGATCGAATATGCGAAGGCTCACACGGCCGTCTTGCGACTGGATCAAACACACCGGCAGCTCGAAACCGCGCGGCAAATTCAGATGCGCATGCTGCCGCGCCAGCGTCCGAATCTGCCGGGATATTTCTTCGAGAGTCATTACGAAGCGGCCGAAAGCGTGGGTGGAGATTTCTACTTTTGGGACACCCTGCCGGATGGCCGGGTGATGATGGGAATTGCGGACGCCTGCGGAAAATCTCTGCCGGCCGCGTTGTTGATGGCGCAATTCGCCTCCGAAGTGCGGCATTGCCTGGCGACTGCGGAAACTCTCAAGCTGGCGATGCACTCGCTGAATCACTTCGTGTGCGGAATGGACGAGGGCTTTATCACGTTCTGTCTTTGTCTGCTCGATGCGAATACGCATTTGCTGACGGTGATCAATGCCGGCCATCCCGTGCCACTGTGCCGCCATCACGACACGGGCAAGGTGGAATCCTTGGCCAACAGCAAATCGAGCTTCCCGCTGGGAATTTCGGCGCAGGAGAAGTTCTATCCGATGCACACACTGGTCCGGCCCGGCGACGAAATCTATCTGATGACCGACGGCCTGATCGAAACGATGGCTCCCGACAACAGCTTGTATGGCATCTCGCGACTGACCAACCAAATTGTTGCCGCGCAGCCCAGCTTGTTTGCTCGCGTCAGTGCGATCATCGCCGACCTCGCGAACTTCCGCGCGACTCGCCTCCCGTCCGACGATACGTGCCTGCTGGGGATTGCCCGTGAAGTCGCCTGAGATTCGCTGGCCGACCGACGGGAAGTTCGTCATGCTGACGCCGCGTTTTGTGCGAAGCGGACCCGCAGTGATGATTGGGCAGTAGCCGCACTCGCCAGAGTGCGGGAAACATACGGATAAGCCCGCGTTCTGGCGAACGCGGCTACCAACTTTAGGCGGCATCATGGCGAACCGGTGTTATCTGGCGGTCGATTTGGGAGCCGAGAGCGGCCGAGTGGTCGCGGGATTGTTTGACGGGCAACGCGTGCAGTTGGATGAACTGCACCGCTTTCCCAACGGAGCCGTCAACATCGGCGGAACGCTCCGCTGGGATGTGCTCCGTCTGTGGGCCGACATCCAGAACGGGCTGAGCGCGGCGGCCACCAAATTTGGATCGGCGATCACCAGCGTCGGCGTGGATACCTGGGGTGTCGATTACGTCTTGCTGACCAAGTCCAACGAAATGCTCGGCGCGCCGTACCATTACCGCGACGCCCGCTCGCGGGGGATGCTCAATCACGCGCTGACGAAGGTCTCGCGCAGCGACATCTTCGCGGCAACCGGTTTGCAGTTCATGGAGATCAACACGCTCTATCAACTGCTGGCGATGAGCCAGACGAACGCCGACCTGATGCGGCTGGCCGATGTCTTCCTGATGATGCCCGACTTCATCAACTGGCTGCTCTGTGGTAGTCGCGTGGTCGAGTTCACGAATGCGACCACGACGCAGTGCTTCGATGCCACGAAACGGACGTGGGCGTTCGACATGCTTAAGCGGCTGGAGATTCCGTCGCACTACTTCCCTGAAGTGATCGCGCCGGGCACGAAGCTGGGCTTACTGCGTGACGACGTCTCGCGGCGCACGAATCTTGGCCGGATCAACGTCGTCGCGCCGGCGACTCACGACACCGGCAGCGCGGTTGCGGCGGTGCCGACGGACAAGACCGGCTCGCCGAATTGGGCCTACATCAGTTCGGGAACCTGGTCGCTGATGGGGGTCGAAGTGCAGCACGCGGTGCTCACGCCTCGAGCGTTGGAACTCAACGTCACCAACGAAGGGGGCATCGACGGCACGTATCGGCTGCTGAAGAACATCATGGGCTTGTGGCTGGTGCAAGAATGCCGCCGCTCGTTCGAGAGGCATGGCCGGCCGCTCGATTACGGGCCGATGGTGCAACTGGCGACCGCCGCGACGCCGTTCGCATCGCTCATCGACCCGGACGATCCGCAGTTCCTCAGCCCGGATGACATGCCGACCGCGATTCAAAACTTCTGCCGTCAGACCAATCAGCCGGTGCCGGAGTCCGAAGGACAACTCATCCGCTGCAGCTTGGAAAGCCTCGCGCTCAAGTACCGAGTGGTGCTCGGCTGGATGGAAGAGCTGACCGTTGTGCCGGTCGAAGTCATTCACATCGTCGGCGGCGGGACGAAGAACGAGTTGCTTAATCAATTCACGGCGAACGCCTGTGGCCGCCCGGTCGTGACCGGTCCCGTCGAAGCGACCGCGCTGGGCAACGTGCTCGTGCAGGCGCGCACGTCGGGTGAGATCGGCTCTCTGTCCGACATCCGCGAGGTCGTGCGGCGATCCTGCGA
>CAMAWN010000262.1 GCA_945861865.1 Candidatus Kuenenia stuttgartensis
GTCCAACCGCTCCTACGAAAACTACGACGACCTCTTCGAGGTCGCCTCCAGCTCTTGGTGCCAACACTGCCTCAACACCAACCTGATCAAATCCGTCTGCGCCAAAAGCTACATCCCAACGCGCACCTAATTTCTGCGAACCGGATAAGTTGCGAAGCTGAAGCGGTCAGTTCGCTCGGCATGGCCTTGCGAAACCCCTTCGATTGCCGGAGTGACGAGATGTCTGCCGATCCCTGGAGCCGCCCCACATTGCAAGACTTGCACGCCGTTTTGGAGAGCATCGAGAAACTCGATCCCTCCATTCAACGCTCGGCCGAGCGTCTGGAATTGTCCGTTCCGGCGGAAATCGTCACTGCACGCGGCTCAATCGTGCCGGCAATGACTCGCGAGATTAGCCGCTTCGGCATCGGACTGTTGCACTGCGGCTGTGTTTCACCGGGAGATGCCACCGTCAAGATGGCCAGTGACACTCGTGAGTCTCGCTATCGAGTCGCCATCGAATGGTGTCGTCCCGCCGACAATGGCATGTTCCTGAGCGGCGGCCGGTTTCTTGGCAAGTTCGAAGACGACGAGTGACCCGTCTCCTCGCAACGTCGATGGGAACCTGCCGCGAGAAGGTTTGCATTCTCAGGTGATTCCTGGCGGGGTTTCCGGGCGGCCGATTCCGAAAACCAGCGAGACTTTTCCGAAGTTGCTTGGTGCGAGTCTGTTTCTCGCAAGGCTGGGGCAAACGGCGGGGAATCGACTTGGGGACACGGCAGAAACGGCTCGATAGACAATCAGCAACAAGCCCGTCTTGCGTCTCAGGCGAACCTTGCTGGTCGAGTCTGACTGCTCCAAGCAGTCAGACTTGCCGGTCGTACTCGCGGACAGGCGAGCGCCCTCCTTGACGCCCTCTCGCATCGATTCGATCGCAACATGCTTTCTTCGTTTTACAAGAAATACAGTTCTCGCTTGTTGCTGCTGGCGTTGGCGGTCTTTCCGCTCCTGCATTACCACGCGGAGACAATTCCCTCGAATAACAACATCGAGGCGTGGCTGCCGGAGAAGTCGGAGGTCCGCCGCGAATACGACGAATTCAAGCTGCGGTTCGGTGCCGAGGAAGTGATTCTTGTCGGGCTGGATCGCAGCCTCGGAGATGATCTGATCGAGAGCATCGCCGGACGAATTGAACGTTCGCCGGGTGTCCGACACTGCTGGACTCCGCAACGCATGCGTAACGTCATGCACGAGTTGACTGTCACCGACGCGGACATTGAACAGCGACTGCGCGGATTGTTCATCTCGCCCTCTGGCGAGCGGGTCGGCGTGGTGGTGACGCTTTCGGATCACGGCATCAAAGATCGCTCAGGTGCCGTGACATCCATTCGCGAGGTCTTGAAGTACTGCCAACTCGAAGGACATGACGTCAACATTGCCGGAGCACCGGTCGTCATCGACGAACTCAATCGCCTGGGCGGACGCGAGTCCAACAAGAAATTCTTCTTCGTCTCATTGGTGATTTGCCTTTGCTTGCTGTACGTGCAGCTTCGCGACTGGCGCATGACCGGGATGATCCTGGCACTCACCGTCTTCGCCACGCAATTGACAGTCGCCATTCTGAAGTGGTGCGGCGGTGAAATGAACTTCGTCATCGACGCGCTGCCGGTGATGGTCATGGTCTTCACGCTTGAAGTTTGCGTGCATCTGTTGAGCTATTACACCAATGCCGAAGGTCACGTCGACCGGTTTCAGGTCATGTTTCATCATGCGGTGAAACCATGCTGTCTGGCCACGTTTACCGCCGCGATCGGTTCGGTTTCGCTGTGCGTCAGCGAGTTCATCCCCGTGCGTCAATTCGGTTGGGCTGGCACGCTGGGAAGTCTGGTGGCCTTTTCGGTCGGATTGGTGCTGACACCGGCGGTGATCGGTGTTTGCCGCCCTCAACGTCGCGACGCCGAGGCTGCGGAAAATAGTTGGTTTGTGCGAATTTCGGATTGGTTTCTCGTCCGCAGCAAGTCGGTGGTGGCCGTCGGCGTCGTGGCCTCGCTGTTGTGCGGTGTCGGGATGATGCACCTCCGTTCGCACATTGATCCGCTCGATTTCTTTCCCAAAAATAGCGTCGTGCTGCGAGATGTCCGTCGCATTCAAGCCGATCTGGCGAACACCGACACCATCGAAATCACGGTGGATTTTGGACGCAATCCTCAACTGGCATCGCTGCCATTCGTCGCGAAACTGACATACGTCCGCGAGTTGGAAGCCCAAATCTCGGCGCATCCCGTCATCGCGCACACAACGTCGCTGGCTTCGATGTTTCCCACGGACATGCCCAGCGGCTTGGCATTGGCCCAATTGTTGGAACGAGCCACAAAACGACAAAAGGAAAACGACTTCCTCGCCGGCGGTGAGCAATACTGGCGAATCTCCGCCAACCTCAAGGCGGAGGGCCGAGGAGTCGGACAAAAGACACTGGAGGAACTGCGAGCGTCGCTGGGCAACGCGCCGGTTTTACTGACCGGCATTTCACCGCTGATCGAACAGGCCCAAAAGGACATCTACACCGGCTTCTGGTCGTCCTTCGTGTATGCCTTCTGGTCAATCATGGTGGTGATGATCGTCTCGCTGAAGTGGTTCAATGCCGGATTCATCGGGATGCTTCCCAACCTCGCGCCGATCGTCTTCGTCTTTGGTTTCTTGGGGTGGGTCGGTCACCCCGTGGACATCAGCATGATGATGGCGGGCAGCATCGCCTTGGGCATCGCAGTGGACGGTTCGTTCCACATGCTGGTGCGGTATCAAGAAGAGTTGCTGGCGACCGGCGACAAGGCTCAAGCCACTCGTGTCGCCTTGCAACAGACCGGCCCGCCCATCTTGCAATCCACAGTCATCATGTCGATTGGCATGTTGGCTTTGACATTCAGCAGCTTCGGTCCGACGGCTCTGTTTGGGTGGCTGATGGGTGCGACGCTGACAATGTCGTTGATCGGCGACTCGGTGCTGTTACCGTGCATGTTGGGCTTCTTTCACACGAAACGTCTCGCCGAACTCGCGGAGGCTCATCTTCATCCGAGCACTCCGCTGCAAGGTCCACATTTTTTGCAGCGTCTGCGAGATCGGCTCAACCTGCAAATCTTCCGCGCGACCGACGAGAACCCGCTGGTGTAGCCCGAGCCTTTGTGGCTCGATCGGTTCCTGACTCGTGCACGAATCATTCAGGCCACAAGGGCCTGAGCGACAGAGATCGGGATTTCGCCTGGCCCACCGCGTGTGCGAACTGCTGTGGCTCCCGACTGCTGAGACTCTGACGGTTCTGTCTGTCGGCCGGATGATGCGGGGATGAAGCGAAAATCCTGGCGTTTGCTGGTGAGAGTTCGGTTGTGAATTCACCTGGACCGTCTAAAATCTCTAGCTCGCTATTGGCGGTGACCTCATATCAAGCCCGCGTCGCGGATGACAACAATTCCACCGCCTCACTACCTGAACTTTCTCACGGATCTGAATTCCTAACGATGAATTATCACATTCTTCTGACCGGAGCGACCGGCCTGCTGGGTCGTTATCTGCTTCGGGATCTGATGTTGGCCGGCGTGCCTGTCGCCGCCGTGGTTCGCGGCAGTCGTCGGCAGTCGGCCGAAGACCGCATTGAGTCCCTGATGGGAACGTGGGAAGACATGCTGCAACGCAAGATGCCGCGTCCGCATGTGCTCGAAGGGGATATCACCGAGCCGTTCTTCGGCTTGGATACCACCGCTCGACATTGGGTCGAAGAGAACTGCGACAGCATCCTGCACAACGCCGCGAGCCTGAGCTTCGTCGCCACCAGTGAAGACAGTGAGCCGTATCGCTCCAACATCAAGGGGGTGCAGAACGCCCTCGATCTTTGCCAAGAGACCGGCATCCGCGATTTCCATCACGTCTCGACCGCCTATGTCGCCGGCCTGCGCACCGGGCGAATCCTGGAGAGCGAACTCGATCTTGGCCAACAGATGGGCAACCCCTACGAAGAAAGCAAAATGACCGCCGAGAAACTCGTGCGTGCCGCCGAGTTCCTCAGTCCGCCCACGATCTTTCGTCCAGCGATCATCGTCGGGGATTCGAAGACCGGCTTCACCTCCACGTTCCACGGCTTCTACGCCTGTCTGGAATTGGCGCACACGCTCGTTGGCTCGATGGGCATGATCGGCACCGATGCGGAAGGCGAAAAGAAAATTCGCATCTCGCTCGATGGCACCGAGACCAAGAATTTCATCCCGGTCGATTGGGTCTCCGAAGTCATCACCTCCATCGTCACGCAACCGCAGCATCACGGCCAGACGTACCACCTGACGCCGCGCGAACGGATCACCACCATGATGATTCGCGACGTGCTCGAAAAATCCCACGGCTTCAACGGGGCCGAGTTAAGCGGCTACGGCCAACCGATCGACCACCCGGACGAAATCGAACGCCTCTTCTACGAACATATCCGTGTCTACAACTCGTACTGGCGCGACGACCCGGAGTTCGACACGACCAACCTGCAGGTCGCCTGCCCGCACCTCCCCTGCCCCACCATGAACGAAGAGCTGCTGGTGATGCTCTCCACCAAGGCTCTGGAGATGGACTTTCGGTGGAAAGACAAGCAGGTCAAACGCGAGAAGATTCCGGCCTATTAAGCCCGGACCTTCGTTTCTCGCCCAAGAATCTCCAGCGGCACCAGCGCGTTGAGGTTGCCCGATCGGAAGCCTTCGAGGTCGAGCGTCACACAGCGGAAGCCGAGCGAACGGAACTCGCGGGAGATGCGTTCAAAGGTCGTCGCGTTCAACAGCGGTGTGACTTCTCCGAGCGCGACCTCGATGCGTGCGAGGTCGTTGGCCTCACAGCGGACTCGGAATTCACGGAGGCCGAATTCGCGACGCAGGAACGACTCGGCCGCGTCGATGCGGCGGACTCGTTCGGGAGTGACGGCGACTCCGTAGGCGATGCGGCTCGAAAGGCACGGCATCGCGGGCTTGTCCCAACAGGGCAACGACCACAGCTTGGCAAGTTCTCGGACGTCGGACTTCGTGAGGCCGACTTCGATCAGCGGGCTGCGGACGGCGTGCTCTTTCGCGGCAGTCATGCCGGGACGGTAATCGCCGACGTCATCCAGGTTCGCACCGTTGCAGATCACGTCCGCATCGAGTTCGCTCAGCCGGGATTCGAGCCGCGAGTACAGTTCGGTCTTGCAGAAGTAGCAGCGGTTCGCCGGATTCGCGAGGTAGCTCTCGTTCGCGAACTCCTCCGTCTTGAGCACGACATGCCGAATCCCGATCAACGCCGCAACCTCCTGAGCCTGCTCCAATTCGCCAGACGCCAGGCTGAGACTGACCGCCGTGACCGCGACCGCTTTGTCTCCGCAAGCTTCTTGCGCCGCGCGAGCCACCACCGCACTGTCCACGCCGCCAGAAAACGCGACGGCGACTCGACCGTAACTGGCCAGCCGAGCCAGCAAAACATCACGTTTGGCAAAAAGTTCGGACATTGTTGTCGGATTCCCGCAAGCTGGGTCTCGGCAAAGAACGGCTGACTCACCGTTTCATGCTCTGGGCGGTCCATTTATACTCGCCCGCACGGCCTACCGGCCATGATTTTGGCATTCGGCAAGGAACAGGACTATGCAGCGTCTCTTGGCCATCTTCGGAAGTGTGTTGATTTCAAGCCTGATCCTCGTCGGCACCGCAATCCCGGCGGTGATCACGGCGGAGCAACGCAAAGAACTCAACCAGGTCCGCGACGACCTTGGCGATGTCGACAAGCTGATCAAAGACAAGAAATACGACGAGGCTGGCAAAACGCTCGACGAGGCGACCGCCAAGATCGAGAAGATCGTCAAGGAAGCGGAGCTCAAGCCGGGCGATAAGATGATCGCTCCCGTGCAATTGCTCATCGACAAGAAAAAACAGACGCTGCAAAAACTGGCGGGCACCACTAAGGGCAAAGAGGACGCAGCCGATGTTAGTTTCATCAAGCAGGTCGCGCCGCTGCTCAACTCCAAGTGCGCAAGCTGCCATGACGACAATGCCGCAGGACGACTCCGGCTGGACTCGTTCGCCGAGATGAAAAAAGGTGGCAAGAGCGGCCAGTTGTTGCAGATTGGCAATCCTCAGCGCAGCCTCATCATGGCTCGCGTGACGGCCGCGAATCCAGCCCAACGAATGCCGAAAGATGCGGCGGCGCTGTCCAACGACGAAATCGGCATGCTCGCCAACTGGATCAAGCAAGGAGCGAAGTTCGACGGCGAGGACGAAACGGTCAAGCTGGCCGACTTCGGCAAGCCTGCCACCAAAGCCCGTCCCAACACGCCGATCAAAATCGCGAAGGCCACCGGCAATGAGAAAGTGAAGTTCATCAAAGATCTCGCGCCCGACTTCGTCACGATCTGCCAGCGCTGTCACAGCGGCAACGATCCTCGCGGCGGCTTTCGAGTCGTCACGTTTGAAGACCTGATGCGTGGTGGTGATAGCGGTGCGGTGCTCGT
>CAMAWN010000263.1 GCA_945861865.1 Candidatus Kuenenia stuttgartensis
GGATTGGCTGCAACGAAGAGGCTTCCCGCCGCTCACGATCGGTGATCGCGAACTCGGCACGCGATGGCATCACTCGGTCGCTTACTTCGTTTGCCACCTCGTGCTGGCCGATGTCCGCCAAGCCCGGAAACGTGCGAAGCGTTGAAGAGCATGATGCTCACCCCAAGCATAATGCTTGGGGCTTCTTTGTGGCATAAAGAGTTTGCCCTTGGACTTCGCCACGCAATTTGACGGAATGTTTTTTTTGCGGCACGCTACGTCCCCTCACTGACCGTATGAAGAAGTCCGCCAGTGCATCGGCCCCTGAGTCACAGCGATCGCAATGGCAGGATCGGCTGACCGATGCCGTGACCAGGCTCGCCGATGAAGTTCGTGTCGTGCGAGATGTTCTCGATGAGACTCGCGAGGACTTGCAATGGGTGACACAGAACGGCATCCCCGACCATCACGGTGAGCATCCGCAGATCGTCCGCATGGCTCGCGACCCGCTTGAACCGGATGCGAATGAGTTGTTTGAAGTTCTCACGTCCACCGTCGCGTCATCCAACTCGTCGGAACTCGCGCCCGAAGTGTTCGACGAGCTCGTATCTCAGATTGCGGAAGTCGTCACAGTCGTCGGGCAAGAGCAGGTCAATCTCCTTCTGTCCGCGCTGGACGACGCATGGCCCAAGGTTTTCGCCGCGATCAAGGCATCTTCGTCCGTGACGCCGAACGCCGGTCAGGAATCGACCGCTCCGCTGCCTTCACAGCCATCAACGTCACAGACTGCGGCCAAGCCGTCCGAAACGCGGCGTCTGTTCTGATTTCTTTCCCGATCCGCCACATGGCGAAGGAGCAATTCTTTCATCCCGAATCGGCTGAGCTTCTCAGAACGCTCGATGAGGCCGCTCACCGCAGCGGCCTGAGCCGCGGGCAAGCGTTTGATGATTTCTTGCACATGCTCGTGTGCAGTCTCTCCGGCGGACGGATGGAACAGCAGTACCTTGAAGTTGTGAAGCGGCACTCAAGCGGCAAGCCGGGGAAGCGTGGCTGCGATTCACTCGCCGAGTTGTTTGGTCGAACCGTCGCCGCGATGGAAGAGACCCGCGACGAGATGAAAGACATCTTGGGCGACCTGTTTCAAGGTTCGATCACTTACGGGCAAGCCGGGCAGTATTTCACGCCTGAGCCTGTTGGCCGCATGATGGCCCGAATGATGGTCAGTGACGTGCCGGAAGAAGAGCAGCACGAAACAAAACGAGTCGGGGATCCTGCCTGCGGCAGCGGCCGGATGTTGCTCGCCGTCGCGGAGATTCAACCGCATTGGACCTTCGTTGGTAAGGACATTGATTTGCGATGCGTCCGCATGACGGCCATCAATCTCGCGCTTCGGAATTTGTACGGCTACGTCATTTGGGGAAACTCACTCGCCGATGAGCAGCGGCTCGTTTATCGAACAGGATTCAATCTCACTGGCTTCATAACGGAAGTGCCGCTCGGCGATTGCCCTGAGCCGGTCCAGAAGATTGCAGTGCAATCGTCCGAACCGCCGCTTGAAACAATGGGAGCGCCGATGCCGCGAGACGAATCGAGTCACGCTGAAGTTGATGGCTGCGAAGCCGACATGCCGCGCCGCACAAACCAGCTTCATCTTTTCTGAGCCTCTTGCGCGGAATCATTTCTGTTGACATGCTGACCACCAATGAATGAGCAACATGACCTGCCCTCGGCCAATCTCGCAACGGCGAGTGTGGGCAAGCGGAAACGCACCAAGAAAAAGCCGCTCTGGTGTCGGATCATCTACGACGACCAGATGGTCGCTCTGGTGCGACTGCTCGGTCACGCAGGAATGCCGCTCAAGGAAATGCGGGATAAAGCCAAACCGCTGGTCGAGAAGTTCGGCCGCGAGCGATTGCAGGAAGCAGCGGACGAGATTGTCGAGACCGTGGGTGATGGAGATGACGCAATCGTGCGGCTCACTGAGCAAGCTCAGAAACTCGCGATCCAACTGATTGGACGACCGCGCACGGAAAGCTCGACGGTCACTGCTGACAGCATCTCCGCAGGTTCACAGTCGCCAGTTCACATCGAATCAAAGGACAATCCACCAACAACGGGAACCAACTCGGCGACGACGCCTTGTGAGCCAATTTTGCCGCCGTCAATCGCAACTTCGTCCGCGTCTCCAACGGCATCGGCAGTAGCGCCAATCGAATCAGTTTCCACGCTGACTCGCGAACAGTTGGAGCACCGCTCACGCGATTGGGCGAACTACGAAACCTCGTGCGTGGCGGTCTTTCTTTGTCAGGACCAAGATTTTGTGGACGAATGCCTCCACTTGGCCAAGCTGTGTTGCGAGCGTGCGGCACAGTCCGAGTCCGTGGCATCCGGCGTCCAGACCGAAACCCAAGCACGAACGCTGCTACTTGCCGATCAATTACAGCGGCTCGTCTGTGAATACAACCCGCTCGCGGAGGAGGACGTGTCGCCGTTCTCCGACCTTCTGGATGCCGCACTCAGCAACGTGGATTGGCATGACCTCGCGGATTCGTTCTTGAATCGCTTGAAATGCTCGGCCGAGGAATGTGGCGAGGATTGATCTGCGATTTGTCCTTGCGCGATCGGCAATTCTCTGGCATCGTCGCTTGGCATCAGGCATTTCGCTTGATGCCTCTCACTTGGAGAGTCCAGCGTTCTTTCGCACAGGAGACAGGTCATGTCGCAAGACACGAAGACCCGCCCACAGAAGCCGCCAGAGAAGAAGATTGGACCATTTGCCAGCGGAATCGGAGTTGCCATCTGGCTCAATGAAGCAGAAGCCGATGATGGAACGACTCGACTGTACCGTTCCGTGACACTCAATCCTCGACGCTACTTCGATAAGAAGAGTAGCCAATGGAAGGACGCCGCATCGTACCAACCGTCGGACTTACCTGCATTGCTCTTCTGTCTCGCGAAGGCCCAGGAGTATTGCTACGAGACGCCGGTTCCTGGCCAAGACGACGCCGAGATTGCAGCATCCGAGGGTGAAGGCGGCGACAACTTCTGACCGCTGGCTCTTCGAGCCGATCCCCAAGCCGATCAGGCTTGGGGATTTCTGTCATGTGAAGGCGGTCAATCTGACGCCTCAAGCTCATGAGCAAGTGGCAGATTTCGGATTGCTGATAAGCTGTATCAGTGGTTTCGTCAGAAAATTCGGAATTTTCGGAACAATCGGATTATTTTACTTGGTCCGTCTGGGATCTCTCTGTTTACCATCATCAAACTTCAATTCTGTTCATGCCTCATATCCGTTCGGGCTTCTGGAATTCGGGGCAGAATGCACCATGTTTCTGACCACTTTGAATCCGCGCGTCGCGTTTGGTCCTGCGCTTCCCGGCAACGGCTCGTGGGAATGGAACGGTGCTGATCTTGCCGAGTCGCTCTCTGGCGTTTTCGAGACCGTGACGTTCGAGCGTGAGATTCCTTCTTGTGATGTGCTCGTCGTCGTCAAGTTTCCGCCCTCGTTGGAAGCCATCCGAGCGGTTGCGTCCAAGGCGGCGGTCATCTTCGCCCCTGTCGATTACTACGGGAGTTGTGCTGAGATTGACCAAGACGCGCTGATGCTCCGGCAGTGTGCTCGAATCGTCGTGCATTCACCGCGACTCGCGAAGTACTTCCGCTCTTATGTTCCCGTCCAGGGTCTTGATCACCACGTCCGGTTCATCAATTCGCCAGACGAAGAGCGTCCGAGTGACGGACCGATACTCTACGTCGGTGTCCGGTCGAACTTGCCCGCGCTGGTTGACTACGTCAACGAACATTCACTCCCACTTGAGTTGGTCGTGTTGACGAATCCGGAAGACCCGGCTCGATCTCCAACCGCCAAGGATTACGGATTCCATGCTCACGATCGAGTCCGTATCGAGACCTGGAGTCCCGAAGCACACCAAGCATGGTTGAAACGAGCGAGTGTGGCTTTGGATATCAAAGGGACCAACTTCCGTCAGAGGCATAAGCCGCCGACGAAGGCCGTGGACTTCATCGCGTCGGGGCTGCCGCTCGCAGTGAACTCCGATAGTTCCAGTGCCGAGTATCTGTCCGAGATGGGATTTGATGTCGCTTCGCCGGATGACCCCGAACGATGGTTCTCTAACGAATACCGTCAGGAAACTGTTCGCTTCGGACGAGCGCTCACGGAACTCTATTCGCGAAATCGGATCGCCCACCGCTGGGCACGTTTGATCAACGACGTGCTCATGGAACGGAGGGGCGAATGAGCGACACCGAACTGCTGTATCGACAAGCGCAACGAGCCGCTCAAGCAGGGCAAGGCGCAGAAGCTCAGACCGTCTATGAGCAACTCTTGGAGCAAGTTTCCGGAGGGCGTCTGAGAGCGCTGGTTCTGAGTGACCTTGGAACACTGGCTGCTTTGCGGGGTGAGTTGCCGATGGCGACGGGATACTTCCAATCGGCGTTGGAGACCGATGCGGACTGCCGCTCGGCCCGGATCAACCTTCAGGCGATTGGGGAACCGGAGACAGTGGCACCGACATCGAAGTCGGATGGTGAAAATGGTGAGGTCCGCACTCGCATCGCTGTGTTGAGTCTGTTGTTCAACTGGCCTTCCACGGGCGGAGGGATCATTCACACGGTCGAGCTGGTGCGGTTCCTGCGCAAGGCGGGATACGACGTTCGGCATTTGTACGCGGTCTTTCCGGGTTGGGACATGGGGCGAGTGACGGAGGAATTGCCCGGTGATCATCGACCGCTGGTCTTTGACGATGCTTCATGGAATGCGGATGGAATTCGTCAGCGGTTTCGGGAGGCGTTGGACGAGTACCGGCCGGATTGGGTCGTGATCACCGACAGTTGGAATAGTAAGCCGCTGTTGGCGGAAGCCGCACGCGGTTATCGATATGTGCTCCGTCTGGCGGCTCAGGAACTGCTTTGTCCGTTGAACAACGTGCGATTGTTGATGGATGGTTCGGGGCGTTTCTGTGCCTGTCCGCGTCATCAATTGGCGACGCCGGATGTGTGTCGCGCCTGTGTGCAAACGCAGGAACGCTGTTCCGGTGGGTTGCATCGGGCGGAGCGGGCACTCGTGGGGTTTGGCGGGGCTGACTACGATAAGTCATTGCGTCGCGCGGTTGCAGAAGCGGAAGCGGTGTTGGTCGTGAATCCGCTGATCGCCGAAATGGTCAAGCCGTATGCCAAGCGGGTGGAAGTGGTGACGAGCGGGTTCGACGTGGTGCGGTTTCCGTGGCCGTGGCCCGAAGAAAATCAACAGCGCCGCCCAAGTATCTTCTTCGCCGGACTCGTGGACGAACTGATGAAGGGGTTCACGGTGCTACAGGCGGCGTGCGAACGGCTGTGGTCGATGGGCTGGGATTTCGAGCTTGTCGCCACCGGCGAGCCGACGAACCAGCACGATGCACGGACTCGGTTCATCGGTTGGTTGTCCCAGGAAGATTTGCCGAGTGCCATGCGACGAAGCGACATCATCGTGTGCCCGACGTTGGCCGAAGAGGCGCTGGGACGCACGGCTGTGGAGGCGATGGGTGTCGGGCGTCCGGTCGTAGCCAGTCGGATCGGCGGGTTGCAGTTTACGGTCATCGACGGACTGACGGGTTTCCTCTGTCCGCCGGGAGACGACGTGGCCTTGGCCGAAACGTTGGCGAGATTGCTCGGAGACACCGAATTGCGAGAGCGGTTGGGACGCGAGGGGCGGAAGCGCTTTGAAGAGCATTACACTTGGGACGTAATTATTCCGCGGCACTACGAACCGCTTTTCGGCCCTTCGAAAGTAGGACGAGCACTCTCGTCCGTCATCCGCTCCGAGCGCAAGAGTGCGGTTCCCGCCGAACCGATGTGACAACATTCCGATAATCACCGTGACTGAACGGAGCCAAGATCATGCCCATCACCAAGTACCTCTGGGACGGCGACAACATCCTGGCCGAAACCGATGGCAGCGATACGGTCACCACCGTCTACACCAACGAGCCGCAACAATACGGCAACTTGGTGAGCCAGCGCAGCGGCACGACCACGAGCTACTTCCATTTCGACGCCCTCGGCTCGACCCGCCAGCTCACGAACGTTGCGGGCGTCGTGTCCGACACCTTCACGTACAACGCCTGGGGCGAGGAAGTCGCACGCACGGGCAGTACTGCGACACCGTTTCGGTGGATCGGAGAACTCGGCTACTATTGGGATTCGGACCGGCAAATGTATCATGTGCGCCGAAGGTCACTTGTTTCGCCAGCAGGCAGGGCAATTGCACATGAAGTCACGAACTGAAGAGGACTTGCAGGAGATAGTCCTCGTCGCTGGCGGCGATGAGTCGTTTGTTTTTGACACCGATTTTGTGGGTGAGGTTGTTTTTGAGCAGGCTCAGTCCGGCTCGGCGGAGCAG
>CAMAWN010000264.1 GCA_945861865.1 Candidatus Kuenenia stuttgartensis
ACAGCGCCGCGACCACACGATCGATCCGCCACTTGAGCCGAGACGTGAATGCATCGGGTTCATCGAGAAGAGTTGCATCAGGCCGATAGCTGCCATCGCTGATGTCATGCGCGACCTCGGCCGCGGCATTGAAAATCTCGTGGTCAGACCAAATCGCTTTACTCGGAACATAGTGCGCAGCGGCCATCTGCAAGACAGCGTCGATCTGCCCAAGCGCTTCGACCAACCGATCGCGAGCAAACATTGTGGCGAGATTGGGTTTCCACTTTGTTTGCAGTCGGCCGTCGGCCTCTCCACCAAGAAGATGGTCGTAAACATGATCAGAATCACAATGCATACTCATGAAAATAGCCCTTTTGAAACGGGAACTTGGAAACGTCGGCGAACATCGCCGACGAGGAAACACTCTTGGCTGCTGCGACTACTCGATTTTTCGCAGGCGGCTATGCGGCTCACAAAGATCGGTGAACTTTGCCCTCCCGACGCACGCTCCACGCTTCAGCCACTGGTCGAGAGAGTCGCGGTGATATCTCACGAGCCGGCCGCGTTTGGCATGTGGGATATAGTGGGCGCTAGTCCAGTTTCTGAGGGTGCCCAGCGCAATTCCGAGGTATTCAGCAGCTTCAATTGGCTTGAACCACGGCGACCGCACTCCATTACGAGAGCTTGGCTCCGGTAATGTCGATGAAATCGTGCGGTCAACCGACATGAGCTTTGACCTCCTACTAGCGGCGGTTCGACCTGCGAAGGGTTGTTCCGCTGGATCGCGCCGCCAAAAACAAGAACCCCTGTGGGCGGCCCGGCGGGGCACCACAGGGGTTGGGAACCGCGCATTCAGCGCGGGAATCGGATCAGGTTGGCCGCCGGGCCCAGCGATTCATCGCTGTTACCCTCTTACGGCAATTTCCCGTGTTGCACGGCAATAGTGCGTATTGCGGACGCGTTTTTAGCAGCACCAGGCCGGGGGATTGGGCGTTTCGTAAACGTAATTGTCCAAAAATTTGATCGAGTCACGAAGGTGCAAATTCAAATTATGGTCTTTGGTTTCAATCAGATCCCTCACCCGGAGGATCGCGTTTTTCACCGTTGTGCGATCGGAATGGGCACGGGTAGATAATTCATTGAAACCTCGCTCTCGGCGGCTTATGTCGGAGATTTCTTTCCGAACTTCTTCCTTTTCCGTTTCCAAATTCTGCAGTTTTGCATCGTCATGGTCAGCTCTGGCTTCGTCGATTTCGAAATCGATTTCTCGGCGGCGTTCGTTGAGGCGTCGCAAGCTCTCTTGAGTTTCACCTCCATTGCCACGGCGACTTCCACCATCTGGGTGTTCGTGACGTGCGTCAACATCTGGCAACACAGATGATGTCTGTGGCTGACGAGTTGCCGATAGTTTCTCGCGATACAGGTTGCTCGGATCGAAGGGTCGGCCGGGATTCTGTAAGAGCGTCCTCAAGTACAAGAACCCGTCCCTGTGTGGATGCCGGGAGACAATCCCGTTCCTAAATCTGACTTCCCAAATCTCGCCATCCCTTCGAAAAATGTTTTCTTCGTCTCCCGTCGGTTGGTCGCAGGATGGAACTGATGGAAGCGCCTGTAAACGGCCATTTGATTCCAAATTGATTTGACCGCGGCGCGCACATTGTTCAAGAAACTCTTTGAGTTCGATCGCCCATGCAGAGCGGCACCGGATTTGGATTTCTATCTGGCGATCAAGATCCCGATTAACCGCGGTGGCCACTTTCTGCGTGAACAATCGCGTAAACTCCGCCTTCTCTTCCTCACGTTGCAAGAGGCTCATGATGGCCTGGTCGAGAGTCGCTTTAGATGGTTCGCCGAGATAACCAAAATATCCGGGAGTGTTGCTGAGAGACTTCAAGCGGTTGTCACCGTGGCAGAGCACGATCAGACCGTCGAGCATGGCCCGCGCTTCGTGCATCGTGCCGATCGTGCGTTCGATTCCAACGTGGCAGATCAAGCTCAGAATGTTTGTTAGCCCACCTGGCTCGAACGAATCGGCAAGTCCGAGCATTGCCCTCATCAACGGATCAACGCTGTGACCGAGATGTTCAGCGTAGATCCGATCCATACTCAGGCAAAAACAGAATTCATCTTCGGTCAGTGCTGTTCTGATCGATTCGACGTATTGCGGCCAGTAGTCCGTGAAGCACTCAGACAGCAACTCGCTGGCGGCAGTGTTGAGAACGGCTCGTTTCAAGTTCAGGATTCGGGGACGGAGGTACTCGATTCGTTCCGCGTCGGCCACCGATAGATCGGGAATTAAATCTGCCTCTGCCATGGAACAAACTTCATGGTCCCTTCCAATGCTGGACGGAACCTTGCGAATCCAATCATACGCGGATTGTGTTTCTGCCACGGACCCCGATGATTTGGTCAGCCTCGTGGGGTAGAGTCGCGCTAGCCACCACCAGAGACAGTGACTTCTCTGAAAAACCTGTTGCGGATGGCCCGTCGACAAGAGTGACGACTGTTCGATGCCAAGAAAAAGTCTGAGGGCCTCAAGTCGCTCTGCCAGCTCCGACCGGCTGAAAAGCAATACGCCGTGCTCTACTGCGTCATTGGCAAGGTAGTCGGCAACCATGACACGCTGAGCCAGGACTCTCGGCTCGGCACTTTGCAGCCACTGTTGCACCGTTTGCCAAGGTTGAACTTCCAGAGCATTCCTTAGGAAGCCGGCCACGATCCCGGTGTGCCGGTCTTGGGTGACATCACCGTCAATGCTCCATAGGAAATCTGCGAACCCCGCTTCAAGCCGGGACAACTCGGTATAAACCTCATCAACTGGAGCGCGATGCCAATCGGCGATCTCTGCCGCGTATCGATCGACGGCGCTCATTTCGTTAGTTTGGGATTCCGGTACGGCAGCTATCAAATCCGGTCTGGACAAACTGCTCGGTAACTCCGTTGCTCCTGGAGGAAGAGGAAATGACCGGCATAAATTGGAAGTAAAGGGTTCAGAGTTGTCGCGCGAGTCGGTGGCTGGATTCAGCCAATCAACACGAGGTGGATCTTGGCCTGGGTCCATCGCGAATCAACTCATACTTAAAAGGGGAAAACGCCTCTGAATTTAGCAGCGCTGAAAAATGTGTCAGACAAAACAGGTGCCTGATCCGTAGTCGGGCACGACCGTTGTCCCGATAGAGGACACGGCGTGGTGAAATGACTGACGATTACATTCACGAGACCAGCCTATCGTCCGTCTTTCGGAACATCACCTGCCAGCCGCTCCAATGCCTCGCGCTTCGTGTCCATGCTCAGGTGTGTGTACCGTTTTGTCATGGTCAGCGTCGTGTGTCCCAGAAGTTCCTGAACCATGAGCGGGTTGATCCCCTCCTCCTGGGCACGGCTGGAAAACAAATGCCGCAGGTTGTGGGCACGGGTGAATTGCGGGCAGCCAATCTCTGTGGTGAGTTTGCAGAATTCCAACTGCACCCGCTTCACCGGGATCTGCCCCATGCGGCGGCAGTAGGCCGTGACAGCCCGCCGCCGATCCTTGTCCGTTGTGGCTGGATTCTTCTCGGTCAATTCACTGGCCAGTTTATCGAGCTTCTCGCGAAACGCGCGATCCGAACCAAATGCAGTGACTGGCTGTTTCTGGCCGCTTACGAAGTCCTCGTTCATGAACACGAATCCGGCTTGGCGATCCCCGATCCGCTGCTCGAACACTGTCTTCATGTCGCGCGTGAGCGGCAACTGCCGTCGTCGCGCCGTCTTCACACGCCAGTGCAGTTCTGGCTTCGAGCAGATCTGAATGGTGCCGGCCACGAGATCGACGTTTTCGATCAGCAGGTTCGTCTGCTCACCGACACGCATGCCGTAACTGACCAGAGCCTGAAAGATCCCGCGTTGCCAGTCGTTGCAGGCGGCGAAGAACGCTTTTTGCTGCTCAGCCGTGAAGATCGGAAGCCCCTCATCGGGGGCCTCCATGTCACGGAGGTTGTCGATCGGGAAGCGGCTGAATGCGTTTTCGGCATACGGCGGCAACATCCGACGTCGGGCAGCCCAATTGAACGCTGTCCGGCAAGTGCTGAGGATGAACTTCACCCCGCCCACGGCGTAGACCGCTCGCTTACCCTTCTTAGCCCCGTTCCGCGTGCGGGTCTGCCCCCGCAACCAGCGGACGAAGTCTTCGACCGTGCGTTCGTCAATCGAGTCGATCGCCAAGACCTCGCTGGCCTCACAAAACTCGCGCAGCCGATCGAGGGCGGCGCGATACCGGTCTTGGGTGCGCCACGCCAACTTCTGGACGTTGGTCACAAAGTCCAAATAGCCGGCGGTCAACTGCTGGGGCGATGTCCGATCGAACCCCAACGGTGACGGGCGGTTTTCGCCAAGGGCTGCCGCAACCTTCGCGGCGGTCGCGCGTGCCACGGCCAAATTGCCGTCGACGCGCCGACGCTCAGACTTGCGATTCTCGCGGTAGTACAGGTAGTACGTCTCACCGCGTTTGTAGACGGTCACGGGACCGATTCGATCCACGTTGACGTCGCGGATGTTGCCCGCTTTGGTTTGCCCCGTGTGGCCCACGGGGCCGCTCTGCTTCCGCGGCATGTTCTTGAAGCTCCCGACCGGACTCGGGGTGAATCGAGTCCGATCTTTCACAAAAAGTTTCACAACGGCGATTGAGCGAGTCTATGCCTAGTGTGAAACTGCTTCAAGACTTCAACTTATGGAAACATCGAAAAACTAAGCGGAGAGGGAGGGATTCGAACCCTCGGTACCCTTGCGGGTACACTGGTTTTCGAGACCAGTCGGCAATTTTCACAACCAGTCTGAGGCGTCGGGAGTTACGGAGAGTGGATCAAGCGTCTTACAGGCCGGCTTACAGGAAACAGCTCGACAAAACACCGATTGGCAGTCGTCTGATGGCAGAAATGACGAGCTATCCGACCCCGCGTTGAGGCGGTTGTTTGAAGCTTGGCCGACGTTGCCGGAGCCTGTCCGGGCGACGATTCAGATGCTCGTGGCATCGGCGGGAGCGGTGAGGGAATCGGCCGGAGCACCGCCTGCACGCATCACTTGAGGCTTGGGGAGCGGGACCATTTTCGAACGTCCGGTTGACCCGCCTTGATTGTTGTTTAATAATACAACAGCCGGACGACGATGACATCAGAGGGAACGCACGATGGATGACATCCACATCGTCTGGGACTTGGAAGACGATCCTGACGGGAACGTCCAGCACATTCAGGAACATGACGTCACGATGGATGAAGTCGAGGATGTGCTCTACGACTCGAATAGCGTCACATCGGTCAGCCGGTCGTCGGGAGAGCCAATCACGTTTGGCTACACGGCGTCCGGACGGTACTTGGCGGTTGTGTGGGAGCACGTTCAAGACGATCCACTGACGATGCGTCCCATCACGGCCTACGACGCGCCGGAGCCATCCGGGCGAACTCCGAAGAAACGGAAGAAACGATGACCACTCGCACACGAATTCATCGCCCGCGACAACAAACCGCCGAGCAAGCCGCCGCCGAGCAAGCGAAACGGAAACGCTTGCAGCGTGAGAAGCCGGGCTTGGCCGAGTTGCTGGCCAGTGGCGACTACTCCGAGCCGTTGTTGCAGGCAGAGTATTGGGATTTGCGGAAGGCGGTTCTGCGGCTCAAGCAACTGCGTGAGGAAGCCGGCTTGAGTCTGGCGGACGTGGCCGAGCGCACCGGCATCGATCGCGCTGCGATTTGCCGGCTGGAGAACGGCCAACATCAGAATCCCACGATCGGCACACTCAACCGCTACGCCGACGCGCTCGGAAAGCGCGTGTCGTTTCGAGTCGTCGATACGGCCAAGCGGCGAACCGCGTCACCATGACAAACTGGATGGACGTTTTAGGGGTGCCAGGCCCCCACCGCCGACTGCTACTCATAACTAGGTTCCGGCCCCGACATTTTGCGCGTCAAAACTTGGGGGGGACTTTAAGAAAGTGAGCGTCCGACCGGGACTGGTCAATGTGATTCTCGCACGGCTCCGAACAGTCGTTCCCTCTGACCTCAGAGCCGTCCGCAACAATGTGTTTCGCTGACACCAGATCGAACGATGGGAGTCGAACGACTTCGCGCAATCCCGAGGATTCTTGAAACTTCGCGCACGGTAGCGCCGATATCAGCGCTCTGGGGCAGGAGTGCGGCGAGCCAGACGAAGTCGGTGAAGTTCGCTGCCTTTTTCGTGATTGTTTACCGCGTCGGAGCGAACAAAGGGATTGGTTGAGCGGTTCGTCGTGTTTGTGCGAGGAAGTCGAGGGGATCTCGGAGGAGTTGCTCGCAGGTGAGGAGGACTGACGTGAGGACCGACTGGTGCTGAGCGCCGGCGTCGG
>CAMAWN010000265.1 GCA_945861865.1 Candidatus Kuenenia stuttgartensis
ACCAGCTCCGGAAACATCGTCTCGTCGGCGAACAGCTCGACCTTCATGTTCTTGTGGACGGTCATCTTCTCGATGGCCTCCTGCCCGGAGAGAAACAGATGCTTTCCCCCTTCGAGCGGCCCCGGCTTGTTCGTGATGACGGGGATGAACGGCGAGAGCGCGGAGTCAATCGGCTCGACCTTCTTCCCCTGCGCCGCCGCCCAGACGACGACGTCGCGATTGCTGGTGAGCTGATCCAACACATCCAGCTCGCGCTGCCCGACCGAGTAATTCGACAACCCATCGCCATACCCGCCCGGCCCCTCGGAGAATTTCAGGAACGCTCGCTCGCCGTAGGTCGAGAAGCCGTCGGTCACGCGGTAGCGGTTGAACCAGTAGAAGTTCTTGTCGTTGATCGCATTCTGTAACGGATGCAAGTCCATCCGGCGAAATTCGCGTTGCGGCCCCAAAAGTTTCATGACCGCAAGCGAGCTAATCATGGAGTCACCGTCGCGATTGAGATGCACTCCGTTAATCGTCAACTGATCGCCCTTGGTCCCGAAACCACTGGTCCCGATTACGTTTCTGAATGTGATAGTTCCATTACTCTTAATCGCTGCTTCCGTGTGCGTGAACAAGTCCACGAACGTCACACCGTTCGCCTTGGCGACCTCGCCCATCGCCGCTGAATACATCTTGAGCCGGGCGTTCGAGGCGGCGACGACCTCTTTGCTGGGCAGGTTGGGCGAGTCGATGAACTCGTGGGCGATGGGTGAGAACAGCACGAGCCTGGGAGCCGACTTGCCGTTGTACTTCTGCGCGAGCGTGTGCTGGATGAAGCCTGCGACGTTCTCCTGGAACTTGGCCAACCCCGCCTCGCCGGCGAACGATTCGTTGTAGCCGTAGAAGGCGAAGATCACGTCCGCCTTGGTCTGGGTCAGCTCAAACCGGTTCTCGCGAACCTTGTCGAGATCCCGCTTCGACAACTTCCCCGGCTGCGGACACGGAGCCACCCCGCTCAACCATTGATCGTGCGACCCAAAGTCCATCGACCGCATCCGATGATTCGGATTCTGCCACCCATCAATCTCATCGCCGGAGTAACCCAGATTGCGGAAGACCAGATTGTGCTCCGGGAACCGCGCGTGAATCAGCGTTTCCAGCCACCCGAAATGCTGCATCCGCTCCGCCAGCGTGTTGCCGACGATGCAAATGTGGTCCCCCTTGTTGAGCGTGAATTCCTGCGCGTTCGCGACAGGGCCAATCAATGCGATTGCGGCCAACACGACCCAGAGAAGCCATTTCATTGCAAGATTTCCTTTTGAGGGATGAGCACACTGCCCCACCTGCTGGTCGATCGGGTCAGGCCAGGGTGCCCAACCTCCAAAACACGGGGAAGGCGTATTCGACCGCAAGCAGCCCGCGGTCTCAAGCATGGCGTGTCGGAACTCTTGGGCGAGTTGACAGCAGTCTCACGCAGAGGCGCAATGCTCGCAGAGGGAGGAACCTCAAGAATCCTCTGCGAGCTTTGCGCCTCTGCGTGAAATCCAGCTCTTCGACTAGCGAATCCGAATCGTGAACGGCATCAGCATCAGCCGGCTCTCGCGAGCGAGCTTGTTGATCTGCCAAGCGTTCCGCAGATCATCGGCCAAGTCGGGCGAGATCGCACTCAAAGCGTTGAACAACGCGGAGTCTGCCGACACACGGGCTTGCTCGTCCGGGTTCAGCGGGCCGAACAACGATTCGAGCGGGCTGGTCGGCTTCGGCAGAATCAGACGTTCGACTTTGTCATCCGGGCCGAGCTTCGCCAGTTCTTTGGCGTGCTCGACGGCGTCGTCCAAAGTGCCGAGATTGTCCACGAGGCCGAGCTTGAGTGCGGTCGCTCCCGAATAGATGCGGCCGCGCGCGAGCTTCTCCAGCTTCGCGTACTCCATCTTGCGACCCTTGGCGGCCTTCTCGGTGAACTGCTTGTAGATGTCGAGCAGCAGCTTGGTCATCGCCGCGCGTTCGCTGTCGGTGAAGCCGCTTGACGTGCTGAGGATGCCGCTGTTCTTACCGCGAGCGACGACGCTGGTCGTGATACCGATCTTGTTGTAGAGGCCCTCGAGCGCGATCTTGCCGCCGACCACACCGATGGAACCGGTGATCGTGCCCGGTTCGGCGAAGATCGTGTCGGCACCCATCGCGATGTAGTAGCCGCCGCTGCCGGCCACATCACCCATGCTGGCGACGATCGGCTTCTCGACCTTTTCGAGTGCTCGCCAAATCAAATCGCTGGCGAGCGCGCTGCCGCCAGGGCTATCGATACGCAGGACAATCGCTTTGACGGTCGCGTCGCTGGACGCCTTTTCAATCGCCTTGACCAGCGTGTCGCTGCCCAGCGTGCTGTCACCGAGGAAATCGCTGCTGCTGGCTCCGGGCATGATCATGCCGGAAGCGTGAATGACGGCGATCTTGGGATTCTTGCTGCCGCGAGCCTGGGGTTCGAGGCCCATCATCATGTTCATCATTTTGACCATGCCGGTCAGACCGCTGAAGTCTGTGTCGAGTTTTTTCTTGCCGTAGCGTTTCGCCAGCTTGATCGTCGTCTCGGCCTTGTCCCCTTTCAGGATGCCAGGCAATTCGTCCTCGTAGGCGACGCGCGTGATGAGTCCGAGTTCCTTGGCAGCCGTCGCCGTGTGCGGGCCGTTGTCGATCGCGGCTTTGACTTTCTCGGCGGTGAGCCCGCGGCCGGTCGCGACCTGCTCGACCATCTGGTCGTAGAAATCGCCGAGCACTTGCTCCAACTCTTCGCGGAACTCTTTGCTCATCTCGGTGCGCGAGTACGGTTCGGCGGCCGACTTGTATTCGCCGACCCGCAGCATCTCGGCCTTCACGCCGAGGAAGTCGAACAGGTTTTTGTAGAAGCTGACTTCCGATCGCACACCGAGCAGCATCAGCACGCCGGACTCCGGCATGACGACTTCATCGCAGCCAGCCGCGACGAGATAATCGCCCGATCCCGCTGAATCGAGATACGCGACGACCTTCTTGCCTTTTGCCTTCACGCGGCTGATCGCCTGGCGAAACTCGTTGAGCTTCCCGCGCCCGATGCTCGGCCCGTCGATCTTGAGCAGGACGCCCGTGACGGCATCATCCTTCGCCGCCTTGTCGAGTCGACCGATGACCTCAGCGAGATTCTCGCTAACGTCGCCGAACAAGCTCATCATCTGTGGGCCTTCGGCGTAGCTCCCCTTGAGTTCGATATGCGCCCACGTGGTGACCGTGGCGGCGGGTTTCTCCTGCGCGCTGGCCTGTGGCATCGGCAACGCAACAACCGACAACGCCAGCGCGAGGGATGACGCAGACAACCAACGGCGAGCAACAGATCGAAATTGAACAGGGCTGAGCATGGCTTGGTCTCGCAAAAAGCGTTTCGATGAGATTCCGATCGAATGACGGCCGGAGTCTAGGGTCAGTCGTTCGACACCAGCAAGCGGAGGCAACGGGTGTCGGATCGCAATGCTCCGGCCGAAAGTCGATGGCCGAAAGCCGAATGGCATTCGGCCGAACCGAACTTGCGTCCTTGAGAAAACCCGGTCTTGTCACCTTTGGCGGGCTGTGCCAGACTCCGGCCGAAATTCGCCGTCGAGACCGGATTCTTGCGGCATTCATCGAGACAATTCGCCTCTGGGCATCGAGGTGGCTAATGGTTCGCTGGCTAAGACTCGTGATCGCGTTGGTGGTGGGACTGGGCTTCGGCAATGCGCCGCAAGCGAACGCTCAAGGCTTGATCTGGAAGCTGCCGGCTGACGGCACTTGGATTCGGTACGAAGGCACCTACCAGCAGATCGAGACCCGCTCGAACACGGGTGGACTCGATCTGACGATCCAGTGGATTCAGCACCTGACGATCAAGTCGATCGGTTCGCAAGAAGCGGAGTTTGAAGGCAAGACCGTCCCGTGCCGGTGGCTCGAATTCAAAGTCCAGACCGGCAAGAAGAGCGAAGCGGGCATCAATCCCGGCCCAGTCGGAGCGTCGATCTACAAAGTGCTGGTCCCCGAAAACCGAGTGATCGGCAAGCTGGCCGACGACGAGACGATCCCGGTTTCGTTCCTGCCGATGGTGAAGGGCTTCCGCAAAGAAGGGGACAAGCCGGTCGAAGAGATGACCGGTTCGGTCTTCCAGATTTATCCGAAGGTCGCGCGGTTCAGGCACTACAAGACTCTGGAAAAAGAAGGCGAACCAGAGCCGTTGAATGTGGGTATCGGCGACATCACGGCTCAGAAATGGAAGGGCAAGTACGAGGCGGAGAACTCGCAAGGCCACACAGTTCAAGAGGCCGAACTGTGGCGCAGCGACGACGTCCCGTTCGGGCTGGCTCAGTGGAGCGTCAAGCAATCCATGGAACGTAAGGGGAACAACGAGCCGCGATCGGCGTTCAAGCAAGTCGCACAGTCACTGGTCGAGATGAAGGCCCTGGAGACCGGCACCGACGCGAAAAGCGAAATCGAAACGCCGTGATGTGGCGAGGCCCCAATTTGAAATCTCAAATTCCGAACTCTTTCCGCAGCCGCCGCAAGAAATAGGACAGATCGCGCGGCAGCCGCGTTTCGAAATGCAGCGGCTCGCGGGTGAGCGGATGCTCGAAGCCAAGTTCGGCGGCGTGCAGCGCGAGTCGTGGTGCGCCGCTGCGATCAACGATCGGCTTTCGACCAAGCGGCCCGCAATACTCTTTGTCGCCGCAGACGGGATGCCCCGCCTCGGACAGATGAATGCGGATTTGATGCGTGCGACCGGTTTCGAGTCGGCATTCCACCAGCGTGTGACCGTTGACGAGTTCGATGGGGCGGACGTGCGTGATCGCGTGCTGGCCCTGTTCGGGATCGGACACGCTCCCTCGTTTTCCATCGCCACGATCGCGAGCGAGATTCGATTCGACGGTTTGCTCGGCGATCTCGCCAGACACGATGGCCGAGTAGGCACGGTCGATGGAATGCTCGCGAAACTGTTCGACCAGTGACCGTTCGGCGACGACCGTGCGAGCGAAGACCATTAGGCCGCTGGTGTCACGATCTAGCCGATGCACGGGGATCACTCGCGGAGAACGAACACGACTCGTTGAGTTGCGGCGCGAGGAAGTCAATGACTTTGCGAGCACCTCCGGCAGCAGATCTTCGAGCGTCGGTTCGCGTCGACGGCGTCGAGCCGACCAGTGAGCTTCCTCCTGGTGCCGCATCGTGGTCATGCCGGAAGGCTTCTCGACGACGACGAGGTGCTCATCGACGAAGTGGACGCGAATGTCGGCCTCGGTCGGCGGCGCGGCGATGGCGTGTGGCAAGACTTTCACGACCTCGCCAGTTTTCAGCCGACGCTGTGGATCCTCGCAGAGATTGCCGTCGATTTGCACCTGGCGATTTCGCAGCAATTGAGCGGCTTCTGTGGCGAGTGCTTGTGGCCGCCAGCGGCGGAGCGATGCCAGCAGCGATCGCCCAGCCTCCGAATCGGACACATGAAAAACTTGCGAGCCATCACACCGCATGAGTTGATCCGAGCTTCAAGTCGATTCGGTGTCCAGAGGAGCCCCAACGTCGGGCTGATCGTGAGTGTCGCGAGACGTCCGTGGGATGATTTGGTTGTCGTTGTCGTAGGTCGGAGTTTTCTCGTTGGTTTTTCGACCGAGCAACGCGAAGAACAGAAACACCATTCCCAGGACTCCGACGGCCAGCCAAATGAAACTCCCTTCGATACCCTGTGACGGCACCAGTCCACCAGAACGGGGGGTGTTCGAATCTTGGGACATTGGCAGTTCTCCGCGAGAATGGACAGTGCATCTTGGCAACCAGTGGGTTTGATCGGCAAGGCGAGGTGCGATCAAAATAGCCGCTGGATGGCTGAGTAATGAGGTTGCCACCGGTGACGCAGGGTTGAATGACTACCCCGGTTCGAATCCGAGCGGTGGCTTTGATTCCGTAGCATTCACGGACTCGCATCAACCCTCATCTCCTCGCAGGAAATAACAGGCTGACAAACAACTGAACTTTGGAGACGCCATCACAGCGGCATGAGAATTGCGCCCGACCATGACAGACCCCTTGTCCGTTTCACAAGGAGAACTGTGATTGATTACCGCGTGACTGAACTTGCGCCCTGTTCGTGGGGAATGTAATCTCCGGGCATCATGGAAGAAGTCGAAGGGTTGCGACGGCGCGTTGGCGAGCTGGAAGCGTTGGTGGAGAAGCTGACGCGGACGGTCGAGCAGC
>CAMAWN010000266.1 GCA_945861865.1 Candidatus Kuenenia stuttgartensis
CGCTGCTCGACCGTCCGCGTCAGCTTCTCCACCAACGCTTCCAGCTCGCCAACGCGCCGTCGCAACCCTTCGACTTCTTCCATGATGCCCGGAGATTACATTCCCCACGAACAGGGCGCAAGTTCAGTCACGCGGTAATCAATCACGTCCGAAGTTAAGCCAAGCGTTGGCGAAGTCGAGCATTCGGCGAAGCCCGATCCTGGCTCAGTTGGCAGTCCAAAACTGCTTCACTCGCCGGCGCAAAAGTCATCCCGATGGGTCGGGAAATCTTCTTGAGTTGTGTCGAAACAACAGTCGAGAGCGGCCATCCTACGAAGCTTCAAAGCCACGCGACGACACGCTCTTTCAGCGACGCCGGCAATCGTTGCTGCAACGCCTTCTCGAACTGCCGCTCGTTGTATCGCGTACTGAAGTGGCCGAAGATCAGCAGTTCGTTTTTGAATTTGTCGGCTCGCTCCAGAATGTCATCGAGGTGCATGTGGCCGAACTTGTGAATCTTTTCTTTGCGATGCTCCGGCCGGAAAAACGTCACCTCGGTAATCAGGATTTGAGCGTTGAACAAATTCGGTTCGGCATCCAATCCAGCCGGTGACGTGTCACCGGTATAGCAGAGCAGGGGTGTGCGAACTTCCCAAGAGACCTCTTTGCCGGAGAGTCGGACGTCGCGGATTTGATCCTGCGTCATGCCGAAGTACTCGGGTCGCAGTTTCTTGCGACGCTCCCACACGAGGTAGCCGAGCGACGGGACGGTGTGCGTTGTTGCGAACGCCGTGACGAGATGCTCGCGTGAAAGTTCGATCGTGTCCCCCGATTTGACCCCGACAAGCTTGCAGTTCATGCGGCCTCGGTCGAGCCGCTGCCAAACTTTGAGCAGCAGTTCGGTCGGTTCGAGCACGGACTCAGGAAGATAAATCGTCGGCGGCTCCATCTTCATCATCCGTCGCCGCGCGACGAAGGCCGGCAACGCGGCCATGTGATCCAGGTGCGCGTGCGTGATGAAGATCGTCGGCGTCCCCGTGAACGACCACGGTGCCCCGCCCAGATCGAAGCCGATCCGCAGTTCGGGGACTCGCCAATAACTCTGCACCGCCGCTCGCGAATAACCTTCAATGGTCAACGCTTTGTGCTTGTGCGTGCGGACGGGAAGATTTTCAACCATGTGTTGTGCAGCAGGATTTCATCCTGCCCGTCCAGTTCGTTGAATGACGCAAGAAACGGAGCAAATGCCGGGCAGTTTGAAGCCTGCCACACGTCATGCGACATCCACAATCTTGCCGCTGACGATGCTCTGCCGCTCGGCTTCGCAGAGTCGCAAGGCATTCAGCGCGAGTGTTCCCGAGAGTTCGGGAGCATCGCGACCGGTCGCGATGCTGTCGACGGCGGCTTGCAGTTCGGCGGTGAACGCGGCGCACCACTCTGTGCCGCTAGGAAGCTCCGGTTTCGCGGCAGAACCATCGTTGGTGATCAGCGTCAGCGGACGGTTCACGACCCACTCGCCGGCATAGGTTCCGGCGTCATAAACGATCGTGGCTTGTTCGAGGTACATCTCGAAGCCGTGCCCGAACGCCAGTCCCTTTGCCGCGATGCCGCCGCTGACGGCCGTCACCGCGAGATTCGGATTGTCGAACAAGTAATTTGTGTGAACGTGATTGACGAGTCCCTCTTGCAGCAGCCCGCGCGAGAAGACCTGCTTCGGGACTCCACACAACAGGCCGATGTAGTGGTTGTCGTGAATGTGCAGGTCGACTCCCCAGCCGCCGAGTTTACGGAAGTCGTTCATATCGCTCGACCAATTCGGCTGAGCGATAACTCGGCGAAAGTGAGCCGCCAACAGCATTCCGTACTTGCCGCCTCGAACCGTCTGTGCGGCGAAAGCGAACTCAGGGAAGAACGGCAGAACTTGACCGACCAACAACTGTTTGCCTGCCTTCTTCGCCGCGTCCGCCATGCGGTTCGCTGCGGGAAGCTGCGTGGCGATCGGTTTCTCAACGAGCACATGCTTGCCGGCCGCGAGTGCTTCCTGCACGACGGTTTCGTGCTGATCGGTCGGCAGGCAGATATCGACCAGGTCCACGTTCGGATCGGCCAGCAATTGCCGATAGTCCGCGTAGCCGGTGACGTGCGACAAGTCCATCAGGCTGCCACGCGGCCCAAAATTGCCTTGGATCGAAGTCCAGTCTCCGGCCAGTTTCTTGGGGTCACGGGTGGCGATGGCGACGATTTCCCCGCCGTTCAACTTGGAACCGGTCGCTTTTCGCCGTCCGAATGTCCCGTCGGCATCCAATTTCGTGGACGCTTCAAAGTGGGTCATGCCCATGAAACCGATGCCGATCAGGCCGATGCGGACCATGCTGGTGCTCCGATGTCGTGACGTTCTGAGCTTTTCGGGCCATTCCGAAAGCGTGCGTAGCATCCGATTCGACGTGCAAAGATTCAAGCGGCCGGCTGTTGGTGGGTTGGCTGCAGCTGGAGTGCCCATACTTCAAGCAGTCATGGCCGGCTCCCAGTCCTGTTTGGCGCGCAATCACGGGGCTTGATCGTGGGCTAACATGCTGTTGATGCCGATTCGCTGAGCGTACAACTCAAAAATGTGCCCACTTTTGTGGCTTCGCCGTTGTTTTTGGCACTCAAGCTAGTCGCGAGGTGTTGCCTGGCGACTTTTGCCGGTTGATCTAGGCGTGTCGGTTTCAGGGGTGTTATCATCCCGCTGACGTCGTCGGGTTGGCGACGTGATCGAGGGGAGACGAGAAGTGCCGTCCGAGGTGGAACTAGGCAGGCGATCTTCAAAGCCGACTCGATCGAACAAGGAAGAATCTAAGGAAGGAGAAAAAACATGCTGGTACTTTCCAGGAAGGTCGGTGAGCGGGTTCTGGTTGGCGACAAGGTGGTCGTCACAATTGTTCGGATTGGTCCCAACGCAGTGCGTTTGGGAATTGAGGCTCCCAAGGACATGAACATCGTCCGCGAGGAGTTGTGCGATCCGAATGGAGTAGTGATCGAAGGTGTGTCGCACGCGGAGCTATGCACGGCCGAGTAGGCCGAGTCGAGTTGCCCGGCCATCCGGGCTTGATTGAAACAAGCGAGCGTCGGGTGACCGGTGCTCGCTTTTTTTGTGCGCGGGCTGTGACCGAATCCGACCGATGATAGAATCCGCCGCGACTGATGCGAGAACTATCCGTACCGCGACCGTGAGGGAGCGGCCGAACTGAAGACTCACGCCCAACCGGAGTTCACCATGCTGCAATTCACCGGCAAAGGAACGGCTCACACTTGCGACGGAGTGACACGGCGCGACTTCTTGCAGGCGGGAGCACTCGGAGCCACCGGGCTGACCCTGACCGACGCTGTCCGAGCCAAAGAGGCCGGTGGGGTCGAGAAGGGCAAAGAAGAACGCTCTTGCATCATGATCTTCAACCTCGGCGCGCCGAGTCAGTTTGAGACTTGGGATCCGAAGCCGGATGCTCCGGTAGAGATTCGCGGGCCGTTCAAGCCGATCGCCACGAAGTCACCCGAAATCCAGATCAGCGAGATCTTCCCGAAGCACGCAGCGATCGCGGACAAATTCTCCATCGTGCGAAGCTGCTTTCACGCCGGAGCCGCCGTGCATGACACCGGGCATCAGATGATGCAGACGGGGCGGTTGTTCTCCGGCGGGATCATCACGCCGCACGCCGGTTGTGTGGCAAGCTATTTGATGGGCCGCCGCACCGACTTGCCGGCTCACGTCATCATGCCGCAAACGATGGGCAACACCGGCGGAGGATTGCCACACGGCCAGGACAGTGGATTCCTCGGCAAAGCGCACGCGCCGTTCTTTTTGAACGCCGATCCGTCGAAAGAGGATTTTCGAGTTCCCGATTTGTTGCCGCCGAAACAGATTGGCGAAGTGCGGCTCGACCGCCGCCGTAAGCTGCGTGATGTCGTGGACAGCACGGTCAATAACTTCGAGAAGAGCGAGAATGCGAAGCTCGTGGACAGCAGCTTCGAGGCCGCGTTTCGCATGGTCACCAGTGAGCAAGCTCGCGCGGCCTTCGATTTGACTCGCGAGCCGAAAGCAGTTCGCGAGAAATACGGCATGAGCCGTTTCGGTCAAAGTTGTCTGCTGTCTCGGCGGTTGATCGAAGCCGGAGTCCGGTTTGTTACCGTCAACACGTTCTTGACCGTCTTCGACGAGATCACCTGGGACATTCACGGCACGAAGCCGTTCACGTCGATCGAGGGTATGCGCGACATCGTCGCTCCGATGTACGACCAAGGTTACGCCGCATTGATTGAAGACCTCGAAGAGCGCGGGATGCTCGACAACACGATGGTCTGCAACCTCGCCGAGTTCGGCCGCACGCCGCGTGTGAATCCGGCAGGTGGCCGCGATCACTGGCCACAGTGCTGGTCGATGTATTTCGCGGGCGGCGGCGTGCAAGGTGGTCGAGTCATCGGCAAGAGCGATCCGATTGGCGGATATCCGGCCGAACGGCCGGTCAATCCCGCTGAAGTCGTTGCGACGATTTATCACAGTCTCGGCTTCAACCTGGAATCGCATCTCCCCGGCCCGGCCGGTCGTCCCTTCCCGTTGGTCGATTTCGGAACCAAGCCGATTACCGAGTTGTTTGCGTAATTCGACAACATGGAAATCCTACTCTTCGAGGTCGGCGTCAGGCGTTGGCGTTGCGCGATGTTCGAGAGGTGCTGCCGGCGGTGACGCCGATGATCGGGACGGCACGCTTCGTCGAGGGCGTCCGCAGCTACGAAGGCCAGCGCCGCGAGGTGCTGCCGATCAACTCGACCGTCGATTACATCCGCGCTCATTTCAACAAACGGCTGACGGTTGAAGACCTCTCCGATCATGCGGGGTTGTCCGCGCGGCAATTACGCCGAACGTTTCGCGAGATCTTCGGACTCAGCGTGCAAGATTTTCTCATCCAGACCTGAATCCAAGCTGCGAGCGACGTGATGCTGAACTTCGATGCGGCCATCGCTCAGATCGCCACCGACTTTGGCTTCTGTGGCTAGAGCGCCTTCACGCAACTTTTTCGGAAGCACACGGGCCTGACTCCGCTGAAGTTTCGTCGGCGATATTCGAAGACGTCCGATTCCGTGAAGTGAAGCTCGGACAAACGGCGTTCGCTACTTGCCTCGCTGGTTTCCGAATTCGGCAATTTGCCAACGTGATGAGAAGCGATAGCCTCGTCGCGCCGCTTCTGACTCCAGCCATTCCGAACGCGTCGCCAATTCCTCGCGGGTCCGAGCTTGTGGCATCAGCCAGACACGCTGGCCGGGAACTTGCGGCCAAGCGGCCAAGTAGTCGGTGACCTCGGTGAGATCGGACGGCTGATCGACGACGAACTTGAATTGATAATCGGCGGAGTCGATTAAGCTCGCGATCACACCAGAATTCGAGCGTGTTTTCTCGTGGCGTTCCTGCCAACGCTCGACGTCAGCCAAGTCGACTCGTGCTGGAGATGAATTTGCCAGCTTGGGACTGATCGACATCAAACTTGCGGGGGCGGGGCGGAAGACCGTGCCGGCAGTCTCGATCGTGACGAAATGACCCGCCGCAAGGAATTGCTCGCACAGCGGAACGCAATCGGGTTGCAAGAGTGGCTCGCCGCCTGTCAGCACGACGTGGGCGGTCTCGAATCCGCGAACCTGCCGCACCAACTCGGCCACGCTGACGTGTGGACCTTCCGGTTTCCACGACGTGAATGGCGTGTCGCAAAACCAGCAGCGCAGATTGCAGCCGGTCGTGCGCACGAAGACGGACGGAGTGCCGGCGAATTGCCCCTCCCCTTGAATCGACGAATACACCTCAGCGATACGCACGGCGAACAATGACTCCTCAGAGGCGAGCGGAGGGACGCGTCTACGAATGTGTCCCCAGCCAATAGCTGTAAAAGAACACGCAACCCACGGCGATGCAGCCGAAGACCAGCAATGTTCTCGCGAGCGGCTCATTTTTGCGAGCCACCACCTGGGCGATAGTGACGACGAGTGCCACCATGCCCAGCTTGAACCAGACCATGCCGGTGAAACCCCAACCGTGGTAGAACCACCGGGCGATGGGATTCGATTCGACGAAGCCGCTGTTGCGCCGCAACAACGCCCACGTCGCCACGATGTCGCCCAGGTTCAAGAGCACGTACCACGCCGTCTCATCTTCGAGCGGCAGGCCGCGACGCTTCTTAGCCATGAATCAGCTTTC
>CAMAWN010000267.1 GCA_945861865.1 Candidatus Kuenenia stuttgartensis
CCGATCGGCGTCAGTCTGCTCAAACCCCGGCGGCACCGCGACTTCTGAATCGGCGCCGGCCATATTGGATTGTCCGGCCAGGAGGAATACGTTTAAGGGGGGCTTGACGTCGCTCGAGCGCTGAGCATAGGTCGAGCTGCCCAGGAGAATCACGATCGTCCACACACCAAACCAGATGAACGTCGTTGTTGGTCTCAACAGATTCATGTCAGTTGCTCTCTGGGTTAGTCGCTCCATTCGACACACGTCACCAGGTCGGGCTTGCCGTCGCCATCGAGGTCGCCCGCCCAAGGATGCGGGCCGTGGTGGGTCATGGTAATGGGTTCCCCGTACGACAGCATCGGTCGGGGTGGGGCGAATTTCGGTTCGCTCTTCGCCCCTACGTTGCGGAGCAGATGGATGCTGGTTCCGCCCGCGCAGGAAGGGCGTGTACTTCCTGCTTTCTACCTGATCCAATTCCTGTTGAAATTTTGTTCCGTAAAGTTCGGCGATAATCAACTGACGGTGAGCCTGCGGAAGAATGAGGGACAGGAGAACGCGGTTGTGCAGGAACTGGAAGTGATTGTCAGCGAGATCAAGTAATGCAAGGCTTCGAGCAACACAAATTGCTCGCGACTCCGCACCTTCAGGTCACGTATCAGCCTCGCGACTTTCGGGCGATGGGCGAGTCCTGGAAGATCATCACGGAAGACTCCCTCAACCCAAAGGAATCAACCCTGTCGGCTCGCGACGGAAGCCATAGCCGTCTGTTGAGAAACTTCGTGGGATAGGCTTCCAGCGTGTAATCGGCCGCCCGTTTTCAAGGCTTCACGTGAATTGACATTCGCTCGGTTTTTGCCAGGTTTTTGCAAAGGAAATCAACGTGCCACTTTCATCGGTTCTCAGGCTGCCCTGGTGTACGATGCTGGAGAATACTATGGCGAGACCGCGTGTTGCGACCGGCATTGGGTTGGCGATTGCCCTGCTGCTCCCGGCAGTCGCGCCGGCCGATGAACACATCCGCGAAGGAACTCGGGAGGGATACGTGCTGCACGCATGGGACGGTGTCACGATGTGGTCGACGATTCTCAATGTCGATTACTACGGGAAGGCGAATCGCGTGGTACCCGAACCGGCCGCTCCGTTTAGTCGGAGGATTCTGGAGGAGTTGATCGACGAGGAAGCGGCGGCCCACGTGGATGCGATCAGCTATTGTCTGTTCACCGCGTTCGAGAGCGATGTGCCGTCGTCGAAAGTCACCGATCTGTTTCGGTGGCGGCCGCCCGGCCTGGATGCTGCCGGAATCGATCCGCTCAAGGTGCTGATCGACCGTTGTCACCATCACGGCATGCAGTTCATCGCCGACATTCGCATGAATGATCGGCACGGCGGGGCCGCTCACGGCATCGCGAAGCAACATCCGGAGTGGACGATTCTGGGGACAGCCTACAACTATGCTATGGACGATGTCCGCAATGCGATGCTGGCGTTCGACAAGGAAGTACTCGACGGGTACGACGTCGATGGCATCGAGTACGACTACCTGCGCTGGTGCCACATGTTCAAGCCGGGCGAGGGGCGGCAGAACGCACATTTGCTGAATGACTTCACTCGCCAAACCCGCAAGTTGCTGGACGACGCGGCCGCTCGCCGCGGGCGCAAGCGGTTGCTGCTCGGTGTGCGAGTGCCGCAGACGATCGGGGAATGCGACTATCTGGGCTTCGACCTCGCGACGTGGATTCGAGAAGGGCTGGTGGACTACGTGGTTCCCTCCGACTTCATGCACGCGGACACGAACATGAAGACCGAAGACTTCGTGAAGCTGGCCAAAGGAACCGCTTGCAAGATCTACCCGGCGATTCACAACCGGATCGGAATGGATGAACCGAACGAACATTATCGGTTGATGACCCTGGAAAACCTGCGGGCCGCGGCCCAGAACTATTACCGCTTCGGCGCCGATGGCGTCTCACCGTACAACTTTCAATACGCGTTCGAGCGGCGGGCGGTTGCCCATCGTTCGTCGGCCTATGCCGCCATCATGTGGCCGGCTGCGCTCGGCTGGCTGCGCGAACTGCGATACCCCGATCAGATTGCCGTGAACGACCGCCACTATTTGTTCTATGCGGTTTGGAAGAAGTCGCGACACAACATCACCGGCACTCCCAACGATGACAACATCTACTTGGATCGCGCTCAGCCCACCCCGGCTGGCTCTCGGCGTTTTCGCATGGCGGAAAAATTCGACGACCCTGCCCTCCGCACGACGATTCAGTTCAAAGCGATTGGCCTGACCGAACAGGATAAACTGGAAATTCAGATCAACGGCCGGGCGGTGCCGCTGGAGTACATTACGCGTGTGCTCGATGCAAACGGCCAAAGCGTTTTCGAAGGGGATCCACTGCCTGCGTTTCACCAGTACGTCATCGACCTGAATTGGGATACAATCGGACAAAGTCAACCGCTGGTTTTTGGCGACAATCAACTCGCCGTGCGTCTCATTCCGGTCCAGCCTTCCGCAAACGGAACGTTGAGCATCGAGGAACTAGAATGCTACGTCTACGTGCGAAAACCGAAGCGACCGCGGTAAGCTGCTCCGTCAGCCGCTCATACAGCAGAAAGAGATCAGCGATGCCCCAACTGGAAATGGCTCAGCACTTGAAATGTTACCTGCCTATCCTCGCGTGCTGCTTCGTTTCAATCGCCGTCAGCGAGGAACCCGCAATTCGTTTCTCCGAACGCCTCATCGCGGACAAGTATGGATACACGTTCGGCGTCGCGGCCCATGACCTTGACGGCGACGGGGATCTCGACCTCACCAATGTGGACATCGTCGGCAAGAACCCGAGCGCGGCGTCACTCCTCTGGTTCGAGAACGACGGCAAGGGAGCCTTTCAAAGGCATGTCGTTCACGAGAAGGAAAACGGCTGGCTGGAGCGACACTCCGTCGGCGATCTGAATGGTGACGGGCGCCCCGATATCGCCGTCGTCAGCAATCGTGACGGTTTGCTGCTGTGGTTTGCCCACCCTGGTAAGAACGTCGCCGGAGCGTGGAAGCGGTACGTCATCACAACGAATTGTCCAAATGCCTATGACGTCGTACTTGCCGACATCGACAGTGACGGTGACCTCGACGCGGCCTCGGCCGGATACGTCAGTCATACGCTCGCCTGGTACGAAAATCCCGGCCCCGACGGTTGGGACCGCGAATGGCCAAGGCATGTGATCGACAAGACGCTGACAGAAAACCGCACGATCCGCCTGGGAGACTTTAATCGCGACGGCAGAATGGATCTTGTCGCGGCCTCGGTGGGCGCGTCGTTCGCTACCGCCGGTGAGGCGACCGGACCAACGCAGCACGGAGCCAGCGTTGTGTGGTTCGAGAACCCGGGCCGACCGTCGAGAACTCCGTGGAAGAAGCACGTCATCGACGATCGTTCGCGAGGTCCCATCCATGGACACGCGGTCGATTTTGATCGCGATGGCGATCTCGACGTAGTGATGGCCTTCGGCATGCGTCCGGAGCATGTCCCCGAAGACAGACACGAAATCGCGTGGTACGAAAATGTCGGCCAGCCTGGGGACTCGACGGCCTGGAAGCGGCATGTTGTCGGCCCTCTGCCCTGCGCATTCGAGACGGTTGCGGTGGACGTCGACGTCGACGGTGATCTGGATCTTGCCGCGACCGCGTGGTCTAAGGGAGACCGGGTCGTCTGGTTTGAGAATTCGGGCGATCCACGCGGAAAGTGGACGATGCACGTGATCAGAGAAAAGTACCTTGCCGCCAATCAGGTAATCGCCGCGGACCTCGATGGCGATGGCCGCCCCGATATCATCGCCACTGCGGATGATGGATCGAGACGCGTACCGGGGGCGAATGAACTGCGCTGGTGGCGCAATGAAGGGCGAAGGTAGTCGTAACGGAGTTCGGGGCAGGTTTGACGCGAGCCAACCTTAAACAAGAGGGGTACGAAGTGACTGTTGCAAAGACGTTGACTATCACACGACGTGAGTTCGTTAAGGCAGTCGGGGGCCTGGCCGCGGTCGCGAGTGCTACCTCTTCGGTCGCGAACGACGACTTGCTGTCAGCCGATCGCGTCCGTGCGATCGGCGCGAACAAGGTCCTGTTCGTCGATCACGACTTCATTACGAAGTCCGCGGGTGTGCGGCTGAAGCTGCATCCGCCACGGAAGACTGGCGAGCGACTCCTCGAGTCGGAACACCCGTGGGAGAGTGCAACGCTCAACTGGTTCAGCGTGCTGCGCGACGGAGACAAGTACCGGATGTGGTACGAGTGTTACGACGTGGAGGGCTGGCCGACCGCCGACGACACCTCCTTCTGCTACGCCGAATCGAACGACGGATTCCACTGGACCAAGCCGAAGCTCGGAATGGTTTCCTATCGAGGCAACAAAGACAACAACATCCTGTTTCGGCAAGTCGGCGAAGAAAAGCATCGCTCGCGCGTGCATGGCAGCGGCGTGTTTCTCGACCCGTCGGCTCCGCCGGAATCTCGGTACAAGTGCGTTTCACAGGGGCTCTTTCAGGGCATTGCCGAACGGCCCTATTTCGTGGCGGGAATGACATCGCCCGACGGATTTCGGTGGACGCGGAGTCCTCAGCCCATCTGTCCGGTCTTCGCCGACAGCCAGTACTCGGGATTCTGGGATGCTCAGCAACGGCGCCATGTGATTTTTGGGCGGGTCTCCGGACGAGGCGGGCGCGCGATCGGCCGATCCACCAGCGACCGCTTTGATGCCTTCGCACCATTCACGCGAGTGCTGGAAACGGATGATCACGACCCGCCCGAATCGGACCTCTACAATCCCGCGTGCCAGCCGTATCCGGATGTGCCCGGACTGTACCTCATGTTTCCAAGTCTGTTTCGCCATCGGGAAGAGACGCTTGATATTCGCATCGCCGTCAGCCGCGACGGTGAAAAATGGACTCGTCCGGATCGTGAGGTTGCATTCATCCCACTCGGCAAGCCCGGCGATTTCGATGGCGGGTCGCTCTACATGGGAAATAGCGGTTGCCAACGTACCGGAGGCGAGTTGTCTTTCTATTTCAGCGGCTCGACGCTCAGACACAACGAGACCGAGCTGGTGAACCTCGCGGACTTCAGGAATCGCCGAGTCATAAGTCGAGCGGTCGCACGTATTGACCGGCTGGTTTCCGCCACTGCTGGTGCCGCGGGAGGCCAATTCGATACGCCTCTCATCCGCTTCGCCGGAGACAAGCTGATCGTGAATGCTGCAGCACGTCCCGGCGGATCTGTTCGGGTGGGGCTGCTGGACGACGGCGGCCGGCCGATTCCAGGCCGTGGTGTCGCGGAGTGTCGGGCGCTGACCGGTGACAATGATTCGTGGACCGTGTCGTGGGACGACGACAGTTTGTCAGAATGGTCACAGCAATCGATTCGGTTGCGAATCGAGGTGCAGGACGCCGATCTGTTCGGATTCCAATTCCAAAAGAAGTCTTGAAGCGATGGGGCTCCGTATTTTGTTCGAGTGCTGTATTAGGCGAGCGGCAGATGATCTCTTACCGTACGACGGACTTCCAAGTCCGTCGATGGACACGACGGACAAGGATGTCCGTCGTACGGCTGGTAAATTCTCATCTGCCGCTCGCCTTATCAGCCTGTTGAAAAAGCCGTCGTTGGCTTGACGTTTGTGACAGGGCGCTATGATCTGCGGCGTTGAGGGACTCGCGAGCAGGAGGAGTTTGGAATGGCGATGGGACATTGGCAGACGGAGCAGCAGCAAGAGTTTTGGATTGCGACCGAGGAATTGTCGCAGACGCCTCGGCATGTGTTTTATGAGCGGGTGAATGAACTGCTCGCAGAGCCCGGGTTCGACGCGTGGTTGGAGCAACTCTGCCGGCCGCACTACTCCCAGAAGGGCCGTGGATCGATTGCTCCGGGGCGGTATTTTCGGATGCTGATGGTCGGCTACTTCGAGGACATCGACTCGCAACGCGGAATCGCCTGGCGGTGTTCTGACAGTTTGTCGCTGAAGAGTTTTCTGGGCTGTCAGTCTCACGAGGCGACGCCCGAGCATTCGAGTCTGACGCGGATCACGTCGCGGTTGCCTCTGGCGATTTACCGCGAGGTGTTCGCCTTCGTGCTGCA
>CAMAWN010000268.1 GCA_945861865.1 Candidatus Kuenenia stuttgartensis
ATCGCGATCCTGGCTCAGAACACGGCGGTCGGCACGTTCCGTATTGAGAACAACCTGATTACCGGCACAACCAACGACCTCGGCGAAGATCGCAATGGAAACGGCGTCCTCGATCCCACGGAAGACACGAACGGCAACGGCGTCTTGAATGGAACCGAAGATCGCAACGGAAATGGAATCCTCGACCCCGCCGAAGACCTCAACGGCAACGGTGTGCTGGATGCATTCAATACACCGTTCTCCGGTGAGGGGATCTTTATTGGAGCTCGCGGCCAAGGCTCGTTCTCGCTCGCGACGGCTCTCGTGAGCAACTCGGTGATCCTCAACAACGTGATCGGTGGCACGACCGCCACGGCGGGGAATAACAGCCACGGCCTGGCTTTTGACTTCCGGGAAGAGACGACGGTCCGCAACCTCACCATCAGCGACAACCGGATCGCAAACAACGGCGGCGACGGCATCAACTTCCGCCGCCTCGACAACGTCGTGGTGGAAAACATCCTGATCTCCCAAAACCTCATCACTCTCAACGGTGAAGATCTCCTCGGCACCGGCCTGCTGGCCGGTCAGGATCGCAATTTCAACGGCCAGTTGGATGGCGACGGCATTCGTATCGACGCCTCTGAGGGTGGTCGCAGCATTCTCGGTTTTGATTTGCGTGGCAACGAAATCACGCTCAATCGTCTGAGCGGCATTCACATGAATGTCGCGGCGGATGCGCGATTGAATGTGGATATCGGCCGGAATCTGATTGATGCCAACGGCACGACGGTCGCAGCCTCACTGGCCAACTTCGCCAGCGGCAACGGCATCCTGACGACCGAGGACTTCGGTCACTCGACCGACATGCGTGAGATCGGTGGCGACTGGGTGGCTAACACGATTACGAACAGCTTTGCTCGTGGCATTCGGATCGATGCGACATCCACCAACATCTTCAACGAAATCGCGGCCACCAACACTCCGAATGCCCTGCCAGCCAACAACCTGTTGGTCGGCGGCAATCTGATCGACAGCAACGGCTTTGACGGCATCCTGATCAACGGTCCGGGCCGTCTGACCATCGATAGCAACACGATCACCAATAACGGAGTCTCTGCTGGTCTGGCGGCTGCCACCGCGGTCGCGACAGCCACCGGCAGCGATAACGGCAACGGCATCGCGATCCGATCCGTGCTGCTCGACCAGTTTGGAAACGTGGCCAACCAGACGCTCGCTCCGGAACTGATGCTTCAGCCGAGCAGCCAGCTTTTGCTGCGTGCCGCCGGTCCGAAGTTTGTCGAAGTGCTCCGCAACGAGATTCGTGGAAACTCGAATGACGGCATCGAAGTTCGTCACGCCAATAACCCCTCTCTCTTGCACGATGCGGAACTGCATCCCGGCTTCTTCCCGCTGACGGCTGTGATCCAAGCCAACACGATCGACATCAACGGCCTTCGCGGAATTGACATCCTCAATCAAGGTGGGGTTCGTTTGCCGGAGAATCTCGACGTCGGCCCGCCGGAGACGGGAGCGACAGACAGTGTTGATCCACCCGTCTCGACCATCCCCGGAACGTCGAATCAGTTTTCACCGACGGACACGACAGTGCGTCTCGTGGACAACAAAGTCTCGTCAAATAACAAGGAAGGAATCTACGTCGTCAATACGGGTTCGCTCACGCAAGGACAATCGGGAGATACGCCGGTTCCGTCCAATCCTGAAGATCCCACACGCGGAATGCGAACGGATGGCGATGTCGATAGCGTGCCGCGACTGGCGTTGGAAGTGCATCACAACTTGATCATCAAGAACGGTCAGCAGCTCAACATCGGCGTGAATGGGGCACCCATCGACACGATCACCGGTTCGGGATTGGTCATTCGCAGTGGAACGACCGACAACGCGATCGCACCACTCTTGTTTGGCCAAGGCGTCGACGCGAACGGCAATCCGAACACCGGATTCGCGGACTTTGCCAGCGCTCCGGGTGGGACTGCGGTAGCGCTCTTTGGTGAAACGGGATTCCGCAATGCAGACGAAATTATCGCCTCGACGGGAGCGAATTTTGGCAGCTTGGGCTTCTTCAACCGTCTGCAACCGGGCGGGATCATTGCCAAAGTCACCAACAATGGTCTCGATGACCAAGGCCAACGTGATCTCACGTCAGGTTTCGAAGGCAACTTTGGCGCGGATGTCTATGTGGGATCGTTCCGCGGTTCCGGCGCGGGCGTCAACAATCAACTTGTTGCCCGACTCGACATGATCTTTGAACACAACTCGGGCGATTCGTTGGACGTCACCAACTTTGGCGCGTTCTTCGACCAGAACCCGCAGCGCAACGGACAAAACCTTTCGACGCAATTGAACATTCCAGGAGTGACCCTGCCGATCTTCGGACGTGTGGTCGGCATCCATAACAGTCGAGTCACGGACGACCCGGCTACGGGGATTGACGACGCGACGCGAACGTCGTTCTTCGCGAGCGATTCTGCGGATCCGCCGGGCACGCCATTGGATGACCGAGCGGCCGTGTACGACCTCCGAGAAGTCGTGTTTACAACGGCTGCCGACACAGATGCGAACGCCTCGATCGTCAGCAGCTATTCGGGGTTAGCCGGTGGATCATTCTTTGCCTTGAATACACCGGTTCCCACCCCAGTTAACAACCAACCGTTCCGAGTCGAACTCTCGATTAACACCCTTTTCGACGCGGTTCTCTTTGACGCCGATCCGCGTTCGAATCCATCCGCAGCGATTCTGAGAGGTACCAGCAATATTCCCACCGGAGCATTCCTCAACGGTCGTGCGTCTTTAGTGTTCATCGACGAAACTCCCGATCCGTTCTCAGGACTGCCCACTGATCCACAACAGCCCGTGCGAACGGAACAAGCCGTGGTCATCAACAATTTCGCCGATGACTTTGGCCGAGCGCAAGCAACCAACAATCCCAATATTTTCCACGTTGCACAAGGCAATTTTGTGGACCGCGTCAGCAATGTGGCGAAGACGGGACGAGGCCCGATTTCCTCGAACTCGGATTTGCCGGGACTCATCGGCTTGCAACCGGATCAAAAGACGAGCAATCAAACCATTCAACTTCAACCGGGACTCAGTCGAGCTCCCCGCGATGGCAACCTCTTCGTCATCACCAGCGTTTCATTTGGTCAAGGCCCGTCGGCGTTCCGAGTGTCCGGCGCGACGGTCGCCGCCCAGGCCCAGTTGGGAATCAATGTCGATACAAATCGATTCACCAGCAAGAACCTTGGCTTTGACGACGCCGTTTCGCTGGAGTCCGGTAATCCGCAACTTGATGAACGCCCCTTCGAGTGGGGTGTCTTGCCGACGGCGAACCGTACTCGCGTCCTGAACTTCTTCCCCGGACTCTCCCCGCTGGGAGCGGCTCCGCAGTCCTACAGAGACTTCACCTTCCCCCGCATCGTCTTCCCGTAATCGCACATGAGGCCGGGGGGCCAAATGCCGAACGGCACGTCGTCGCGTGGGGGCGAGACGGCGTGCCGTCGGCTATTTTTGTAGATTTCAGATTTGAACCGCCTGCCCCTGAGTGATCACCGGGTAGAGAACGACGCGATCAACCCAAAGGTCTAAAACTCGGACTCATCGTCGTCCGGCAGGATTTCCTGATGAACCAGATCATGCCAAGCTGCCAGGGTCTTTTCCGTGGCACCGTTGGCAAGGAGTCGCTCGCTCACGGCACCGTGTTCGCTTTTCAAGTCCGGAAAAGCCAGCAACAGTCTTCGCAGGTCGGCGGCGTCCGTCAGCCCTTTCGCCGTCTGGGGACGTGCCACCATGCTGACCACCTTCATCCGAATGAGTTCCACTGGAGTGAGGATTAACACGTCGTCCATGCGATCGTGCGGAGGCAACTCGTGAACCGAACGAATATCGACAAGATGCCGGTTCTTGGGCGTACGAACCTGATAAATACGAAAGCCAGTTCCCGCCTGGATGTCTCGAATTCGTACCGCGATCTGAAATCGTTCATGCAAAAGATTTCGCAATTCTTCGGCCAGTTCGGCAGCCCGAATCGCCAGGATATCGACGTCTTGAGTCATGCGTGGTTCGTCCACATAAGCATTCACCGCCTGGGCACCAAAAAGCACAGCGTCGTCACGGCCGCGCAAGAACTCCAGTACCGCCTCATGGATCGTCGCCAACGGCAGCGGTTCACGCATCGCAAACTCCCGAAAAGTCAGAGCACCATCAGCATGAATCATGGGATTCCTCACACGTCGTTGCGGCGTATTGTACCAGCGAGCGAAGTCCTGGGTCAGGTGGTTGAAATTTGAAATTCTTACGTTCGGCTCGAAAGGTCATGGCATGTTGCTCACTCGTCGAACTTGGTTGGCTTCGTCAATCGTTTCTGGCTGGAGCGTCTGCGGTGGACTCGTCCCCGCTCCATCGCCGCGTAAGCCGGTGCAGACCACTCGGCTGCCGGATGACGGATTGAACAAGGCTCCGGAAACTGAAGTCACGCTCGAACTCATCGCCGGTGCGACGGCGGCGACAGAACATGCGCAGGCGTGGGGACAGCGGCTTCAGAAACTCGATATTCGATTTCAAATGCGGCAAGCAGTCTCCGGTGACAAGCCAGAGGTGAAGGAACAAAAGCAGGGCCGTATGCGGCGCGTGACTGTCGTCGCGGTGCTCGACCGCAATGGCAAGATTCTCTGCCATGACCGCAACTTCACGCTCGCCGAAGCGGAGAAGCTGGGTGAGTGGATTCGCGAACTCAAAACCTACGGAGCGCAAGGCGCACCGCAGGGCAAGCCATTGTTCGGACTCGACGAGCGGCAGTTCGCTGCCGTGATGCGCGAACTCAGCCCCGCCGTCACTGCCGACACGCAAGGTCTGTCGCTCGAAGCGGCGCTCGGCAAGCTGTCATTACCGGAGAGACATCCGTTGCGCATGACGCCGGAAGCACAACGTAGCGCCCGTATGATCGACTCCAATAAGACGCTGCGGCAGAGCACTCGCGGTCTGAGCGCCGGCACCGCACTGGCGGCAACGCTCGGCGAATTCGGACTCGTGTTCAAACCGCTGCGCACGCCGGACGGAAAGATCGAACTCGCGGTCTCACCGCGCGAGGACGGGCAAGACTCTTGGCCGGTGGGCTGGCCGCTCGATCCCGACAAGCCGCAAGGCCAGATCGTCCCGGCACTCTTCAAGGTGGTTCCCGTCAACCTGGATGACGTCCCGTTGACCGATGTCCTGACCGCTGCCGCGGAGGCGTCCGAAGTGCCGATCCTCACCGATTATCACGCCATCGAAGCCGAAGGGATCGAACTGAGCGAACTGAAAGTCACCGTCCCGCTGCGGAAGTCGACCTGGGGATTGCTGCTCAAACAAGTCACGTTTCCGCACAAGCTCGGCCGCCGCATCGTGGCCGACGAATCCGGCAAGCCGTTCGTGATCATCACGACGCTCAAGGAAACGCTGAAGAACAATCCGGCGGCAAAGTTGGAACGCTAATCGACGCTAATAGATGACCAAACTCCTGTCTGTATTAGCGAAGATTAGCGTTCAAAAATTGTTTTCAAAAATTGACTCACCGGTAACGGCTTGTGGGAAAACGAAATCAGCCCGAAGGCTTACCTGCCTCCGGGCTGATTTTGTTGAGATCGAGTCTGACGCGGCTTATGCTACGCCAGCCAACTCCGGGATCGGCTTGCCGCTTTCGACCATGAAGACCGGCCGGCCACCTTGGTTGACGAACTGCGTCTGTTGCTCGATGCCCAGAACGTCGAACACCGTCGCCATCAAATCTTGCGGCGTGACCGGGCGGGTCTGCGGGCGAGTGACCTTCGAGTCGGATTCGCCAACGACTTGTCCCATCCTCAAGCCGCCGCCGCTGAGGGCCAGCGTGCTGAGTGGCGCCCAGTGATCGCGGCCGGCGTTGCGGTTGATCTTCGGAGTCCGACCGAACTCGCCGGAGATGACCAGCAGAATGTTGTCGCCCAAGCCGCGCTCTTGCACGTCTTGCACGAACGT
>CAMAWN010000269.1 GCA_945861865.1 Candidatus Kuenenia stuttgartensis
CTGGTTGATCGTGCTCTGCATCGGAGTGTTCGTTGGCCAGTTGATCGACGCTCGTGTGACAGATTGGTTGGCACTGACAACCGGCGACACGATTCCGAAGTGGCAAGTTTGGCGTTTGCTGACGTACGCCTTTTGCCACGACACGCGGAACGTGTTGCATCTGCTGTTCAACATGATCTGCCTGTGGTTCTTTGGACGCACGTTGCAGGAGCGTCTGGGGAATCGCGAGTTCGTTGCCTTCTACTTGCTGGCCGCAGTTGTCGCGGGACTGAGTTACCTCGGCTTGCACGCCGGGCTGTTACGAGATCATTCGTTGGTCACAGGTGCTTCGGGCGCGACGATGGCGGTGATGGCCTTGTTCGCGATGTGGTATCCGCGTCAGCAAGTGTTGTTGTTTGGGTTGTTGCCGGTTGAGATTCGGTGGCTGGTGGCGGCCTATGTCGTGATCGACACATTGCCGATCTGGGGAGCATTGCAGGGAAATCGATCCAACGACGGTGTCGCTCATGCGGCCCATTTGGGTGGGTTGCTGTTCGGATTCGCTTACCACATTTTTGACTGGCGGCTTTCCAACTGGCTGAGCGTCCGCCGTGTTCCGGCCTGGTGGCGCGATCGCGAGCGGCGAAAAGCGGTGCGGTTGTACTCACCCGAATCCGAAACCAAAGCCTCGCCGGAGGGGCACGATCTCGATGCGAAGGTCGATGAAATTCTCCGCAAGATTCACGAGCACGGCGAGACCAGCCTCTCCGATCGCGAACGCCATGTTCTTTCGGAAGCCAGCCGCCGCTATCGCGAACGCACGACGCGAACGCCCTGATTCACCAGCACGACACGCGAGCGAGTGGTTGCTCGATAAAAACCACTCGCTCGCGTCGTGCTGGCATCGCAGGCGGAATTCAAGGCGGTCCATTCGGTCGGCGGCCACGTCCCGCTAGACTCTCCGACCGCCGTGACGCACTTCTTTGTCCTTCGGTCGGTGAGAGACGTTCGTGATGAGTGATTTTGCTGTGGCCTTTGGCCGTGAGGTCGATCTTTCGGAAAAGTCGGATGGAGAGATTTTGGCGGGTTTGGCTTGGTTGCCGTCCGCATCCGACGAACTGCGGCGTTGTGCTCAGACCGGTCGCGCCGACAAGTTTTGGCGGGCATGGTCCAAGCAAATGTCGGCAGGTGCTGATTGCCGGCTCTTGCGAAAGCGAGCCGAGAATCGCAGTGGCCTTTGGCCGTGGGACAGCACTCGTCAGCATCCCGCGAAGTCGGTTTGGTCGCTGATCGAAAAGCAAGATTGGTCTCGTTTGAGCCGGTGGGCATCTCAACAACTCACGGTGAAGGCTGCTTGGAAAGACGAACGCACCGAGTTGGAGCTGCTCGCGCTGGCAGACTGGTTGTGGAGTGGGCCACGAGTCACCGCCGACGTCGCGTGGCCTGTGTGGCGACTGGTGTTGACGCGATCGCTGGAACTGGCAGCGTACTTGGCGAAGCCGTTGACGTGCGAACTGACTCCCAATCGCAGACTACTTGTCACGGGCGAGTTGCCTTGGTTGTTGGGGCAGATGTTCGGCAACATCGAAGGTGTGCCCGAGTTCAAACAACTCGGGCAACAATCGCTGCGCAATGAACTGATCGAACAGACGGACGGCGATGGAACTCCGGCCGCGAGTTTGCTTCCGATCTTGCCGCGCTGGCTCGCGTCGCTCGCTCGCTCGGTCGACGTGGGCGCGATCGTGAGCGAGCCAGTACTGGAAGGTGAGGCTCGCTTCCGTTTCGAAGATCTCCTCACGAAGTCGATCACGCTGTTGGATCGCGATGGGAACATGCTCGGCGCTGCGACTCACTCAACACAGGTGACCGAGACTGGTCCGCTCATCCCGATGCTGCGTCGCGGAGCAGAGCTGGCCGGATTGGATAAACTGTCGTTGGCGGCGGAATCGTTACGGTTTCGATTGCACGTCGCGAGCGGTGGCTCCAAAGACAAATTTCGCAGCGAGACATTTTCGGAATCACCGGAAGAACGGTTGATCGTCACCGACACGGACCTGCCGGCCACGCAATCGGATTGGGCGAGTTGGGCGTGCCTGCGGAACTGGTGGCACGCGACCGCCAACACCGCCCTTGTGCGGCACGATGGTCCGAACGTGAACTTGCAGCTCAGCTTGCTGGGTGTGCCGATCATCGACGGCGAATGGGGACTGAGCGTACTTCTCGACGGCCAGCGGCTGACCTGGACCGACGGCTGGACGTGCAGTTGTTGGAGCAGTGACACCGACATGGATTATCTCGAACTGCAACGGAATATCCCGGACGGACCGATGCTGTGTCGACAAGTGATGCTGTCTCGCAAGGATCATTTTCTGGTCTTGGCGGATTCGGTCGCGAAGGCCGGGCGACGACGAATCGACCTCGAATCGACGCTGCCTCTGCGACGCGGTGTGCGAACGAAATGTGACAATGCGACTCGCGAGATTCGGCTGGCAGCCTCAGACGTCAAAGTGCGATGTTATCCGCTCGCGCTTCCGGACGACCGGCTGCACAGTACGGTCGGCGAGTTTGATTCCGCATTGGGCGAACTGCGGTTGTCGCAGGCGTCGTCGAGTGAATCGTTGTACGCGCCCATCGTGCTCGACTGGTCGCCGGAGCGAGCGTCGCTCGATGTCGAATGGCGGACGCTGACGGTCACGGAAGAAGGCCGCAAGCTCGCTCCTTGGGAAGCCGCCGGCCATCGTCTGCGAGTCGGCAAGTTGCACCTCGTGCTGTATCGCAGCCTGCACACGAACGAGGAATTTCGCTCCGTGCTCGGCCTCAATACCGACAAGGAATCGGTCATCGCGCAGTTCAACGACCAAGGGTATGTACTGCCAATTGTGTCCGTCGATTCGTGAAGCGGTGCGTCGCTTGCGGGTCAACTTCGTGGCGGACATCGTATCGCATCTCCCAGTCCACAAATTCGCGACCAGCGATGAACGACCTTCGCGACAATCCGCCGCCACCAGCATGGCCACTTCCTGACGAAGCGGTCGAGGCCGCGTTGCGGCGAGCCTTCGCGGACGGCTCGTGGGGGAAATATCACGGCCCGAACAGTCGCGAACTGTCCGAACGACTGAAAGTGATGCACGACTGCGAACACGTCGTGCTGACGTGCAGCGGAACAGCGGCCGTCGAGTTGGCGTTACGCGGACTCCGAATCGGCCCCGGAGACGAGGTTATCCTCTCGGCCTACGACTTCGAGGGGAACTTCAAAAACGTGTTGACCGTCGGTGCGCAGCCGGTGCTGGTCGATGTCGATTCCGTGAGCGGACAGCTTGACACCGATCAGCTTGAAACGGCTCGGTCACCGCAGACCAAAGCGATCATCGCGTCGCATCTGCACGGCGGAGTGGTCGCAATGCCGGCACTGCGTGCGTTTGCCGATCAACACGGCCTCGCAGTCATCGAAGATGCTTGTCAAATGCCCGGCGCGATCGTGCAGGGCCGAGTCGCTGGGACGTGGGGCGATGTCGGAGTGCTCAGCTTTGGCGGCAGTAAACTGCTGACCGCTGGACGCGGCGGAGCGTTGGTCACTCGTGATGCGGAAATCGTCCAGCGAATTCGCGTGCATACGCAACGCGGCAACGACGCCTATCCACTCTCTGAGTTACAAGCGGCGGTGTTGGTGCCGCAGTTGGGTCGGTTAACCGAACGAAATCAATTGCGAACCGAAAACGTGTCACGCTTGCTGGGCCTGCTGAGCGATGTCGCTGGGCTGCGATGTTTCGTCGAATCCGGATCGTCAGACGACACGAAGCCGGGCTTCTACAAACTTGGCTTCTGGTTTGATTCGGCGACGTTCGGTTGTTCGCGAGACGACTTCGCGTGCATGATGCGTGCCGCAGGAATCGCCCTCGACCCCGGTTTCCGAGCGTTGCATCGCACGCACGCTCGCGGACGATATCGGGCGGTGAATGATCTGCCGCACGCGACTCGCGCGGACGATTCCATTCTGGTGTTGCATCACCCGGTATTGCTGGGGACGGCCGAGGATGTGCAGGCGATTCGAGAGGCGATCAAGTAGGTTGGGCACTCTTGCTCGACGATCGGACGGGCAGGAGTGCCCAGCCTACGTCATCACAGCCAGAAGTATTTCTGGACGAACTCGACAACGTCGCCGAAGAGAACGTACCCAAGGCTGCGCTTGCCGCAGTCGATCTTGGCACGCACCTCGGCTCCGATCCGGCGCATTGGCAGACGCTCTTTGTCGATATCGACGCGGACGTTGACGATCGCCTTGTCTTTTCCCGTCGACGGATTGGAACGCGTTTCAATCAAACGCAGCTTGCCGTCGAAGCGATCCTCAGGATTCGTGGCCAGCATGAATTCCACCTCGAGCGGCGTCCCCTTCTGAGCCTCAACGGCGCGGAGCAGGTGGCCCATGCGATGCTCTTGAACTTCCAATTGCAGCCACCACGGACCGGTTTCGTCTTTGATTTCCAGCAACAGTTCGCCCTGTTTGACGGGACGATGCAGCAGTTGGCGTTCGACCTCAAAGGTCGCAATCGTGCCGGCTCGCGGAGCAACGACTGTGAGGTTTTGAACGCGGCGTTCCAGAATAATCAACTGACGCCGAGCACCAAGGATTTGGATTTTGGTTTCGTCGATCTTCCCATCCAACCGCTGCACATCAATCTTGCTCCCCTGCTGCTCTGCCAAGTCGCGTTCACCCTGGAGGCTGTGTTGCGTCGTGAGCTTCTCGTTCAAGGTGTTTTGTGCCGCGAGACGCTGCTGCAGCAATTCGTCGTTGCGCAGCCGTAACAAAACTGCTCCGGCTTCGACCTTGTCTCCTCCTTTGACGGCGATCTCGAAGATCTCGCCATTCCAGGGAGCGAAGACGTCTTTCTGTTCGACCGGCATCAAACGTCCATCCCCTTCGACGCGGTATTCCCAGGGAACGAAGCACAACGCAGCGATCGCTGCGGCCACTGCGACGGTGGTGGCCAGCACCTTCAATTTGCCTCGGCCTTCCAAGAATCGGAACATTTCTCCGAGCATTTTCCACAGCGGCAATAGGAACAGCCGGTTGTGCAACAGGCTATTGTGCAGCGCCTCCGAAATATGGTCGGACAACGATTCGACTTTCTCCTGCAAGCCGGGACGAGGCTGGCTCTCGGAGATTTGTTCGATGATCAAACCGCCGATCGGTTTCTTCTGCCTGTCGATCCGCTTCACGCCCTTTTCGTCCGCTTTGACGACGGCGTCGCTCTCGAACAACGGCCAGACAATGACCATCCGCGAGCCGCTCTCTTGGATGTAGTCGCCCAGTGGTGTCGTGATTTGTGGGGGCAAGTGGTCGAGCTTGCCGGTGTAAGTCAACGACTCGCGCATCAGGATGACTTTGTTGGCCAAGCCACACATGCGTTTGACAAGGTTGGCTCGCTGATGGACCGAGTCCTGGCCACTGATCGCCTTGATGACGGTCTTCTTGCCGTACTGCACGGCGACGCTCAATCGGTCGCAGCCGAGCAACAAGCGGCCATCGTTGGCACCGGTCGCCGCGACCTCACCGACATCCAAACTGCGATGCAGTTGCAACAGGAATTGTTCGAATTGTTCGGTGAGCTTTTGCTTGGATTCCTGAGGCTTCGGACTAGCTTGCCGGTCGAGATAACGGCAGGCGTAGCCGCACATCTGTTCGACGAATTGCAGGAAGCCGGGACGCGCCTGTTGTGGGGTATCGACTCGCTGAAAAATCTCGACGACGCCCACACACTGCTTCTGCTGCTGCAACGAGGCGAGCACGATCAAATCATTGGTCGGGACTTGCACACCGCTGCCGTCGTTGGGGCTGTGCGTGCAGGCTTGGCCGTTGGACATCACCTCGTCCAGCAGCTTTTGGTTGAGTACCGGAGCGTCGGCTTTCTCGAAGAAGCCGGTCGTCTTGAGGTTCACATCCGTGAAAAGATTGAGCTTGGCCGTGCC
>CAMAWN010000270.1 GCA_945861865.1 Candidatus Kuenenia stuttgartensis
CCCACGAAGACCCCTTCGAGCGGCGGCGACTCGGAAAAATCCAGCTCGTCTGCGTTGTGCAGGATGAAGAGATTTCCCGGCTCGACCGGTCCCCCCATGAAGACGACTTCGCCGGTCTCCGGCAACTCGAAGTGCTCTGTCAAAACTTGCGTGACCGTCACTGACGACGGGCGATTGACGACCAACCCCATCGCTCCGTGCTGGTTGTGCTCCAGTAGCAGCACAACCGTCTTGAAGAAGTTGGCGTCACGCAAATGTTTGGCCGAGATTAAAAACTGGCCACGATAGGATTCAGGCATGATGTGTTCGGAAACCGGTCACGAGTTACGAATTCACCGGGCAGTATAGGCTCGACTCTGAGTGCCGCCCAGCGGCAACTTTTGATACGCTGCCGTGGCCGACGCGTCTCGCGTCGGTCGGATGAGAGACGCATCCACCACGATGTCCGCAGGAGGCCGACATGGCGATCAAGCAACTGACCGAAGAGCAAATCCGGGAATGGTCCGTCGAGCAAAAAGATCGCTGGTGGCTGGAGAACGTCTATCGCGGCAACATGCCGCAACTCACGTTGCGAGCCGCGTTGACCGGTTTTCTGCTCGGCGGCTTGCTATCGGCGACGAATCTTTACATCGGAGCGAAAACCGGCTGGTCGCTGGGTGTCGGGATCACGTCCGTCATCTTGGCGTTTGCCGTTTTTAAGCTGCTGCAAAAATTCGGGGTCAGTGAGTTCACGATCCTAGAAAACAACGCGATGCAGTCGATCGCGACCTCGGCGGGCTACATGACCTCGCCGCTGATCGCCTCGCTGCCGGCGTACATGATCGCGAACCAAGTGCTGATTCCGTGGTGGCAGATCATCTGCTGGAACGTCGGGGTTTCGATTCTCGGTGTGCTGTTCGCCTTTCCGATGAAGCGGCGATTCATCAACGACGAGCAGTATGCCTTCCCGGAAGGACAAGCGGCCGGAGTGGTCATGGACACGCTGCACTCGTCGGACGTGTCGGTCGGCTTGTTCAAAGCCAAACTGCTGGCGGTCTCGGCGGGAGTTGCGGCGTTCATCAAATTCTTGCAGTCCGAAAGTCTGCAACTGTGGCTGCAAGTGGCCGCCTGGCTCCCCAGTCTTCCGACAGGCGAAGAACCAAAACTCGCCAAACTTCACCTGGGAGAGAGGAAAACTTTTTTGGAAGCGGCCAAGGAAAAAATCTGGCATCTGCCCGAAGACCTGTTTCTGCTGCTCGACTGGGCGAAGATTCCGATCCCAAAGCTGCGCGGCGTGGAGCTGCGGCAGTTGACGATCATGCCGCTGTTTGACGTGGCTCTGTTTGGCGCGGGGGGCCTGATGGGAATTCGCGCCGGCACTTCGCTCATGCTGGGAGCCGTGCTCAACTATTGCGTGCTGGTTCCCTGGATGATCGAACGTAAAGAGATCCTGCCGAAAATCACGATGGTCGATGGAGCTGAGAAAATCACTTACGGCATGAAGATCATCACGCTGTGGTCGCTGTGGCCGGGCGTGGCGGCGATGGTGGTCGCGTCATTCGTGGCGTTGCTGTCCAAGCCCGATGTGTTTGTGAAAGCGTTTCAAGGCTTGACCGGCAAAAAAACCGGCGAGGACGTTTTGAAGGGCATCGAGTTCCCGCTGTGGATTTCACTGATCGGCATTCCGCTGATGAGCCTCGTCACGGCGATCATGGCTTGGTCCTTCTTTGGAATTCCAGTCTGGGTCTCGTTGGTGGGGTTGCCATTGACGTTCGTGCTCTCGCTGGTTGGGGCCACCTCGACCGGATTGACCAGCACGACTCCGATTGGAGCGACCAGCAAGATCACACAGTTGTTTTATGGGCTGGTCCGTCCCGGTGACATCAAATCCAATCTCGCCACGGCGGGCATCACGGCGGAAGTCGTCGGCAACTCGTCCAATCTGCTGATGGACATCAAACCGGGCTACATGTTGGGAGCGAAGCCGCGTCAGCAAGCAGTCGGCCACATCATCGGCATCATCAGCGGAGCACTGGCCGGCACGTTTTTGTTCTTCGTGTTGTTCACGAAGAACATCAAGCCGGACGATCCCGCGACCTATGCCTCGCTGCAATCCGACCAATTTCCGATGCCGTCCGTCACGGTTTGGACGGGCGTCGCCAAAGTGTTGACGGAAGGTCTGAGCAAGTTGCCGCAGTCGGTGGTCTTGGCCGTGATTGTCGCCAGCATTGTGGCATTCGCGCTGGAGGTACTGCGCATCGTCACGAAAAACAAACTGCCACTGTCTCCGGTGGCGCTCGGCCTGTCGTTCGTACTCGACTTCAAATCGTCGTTCTGCATGTTTGCCGGCGCGTTTGTGTTTTGGTTGCTGGGAGTCGGCCGTGTGAAGGAAGAGAACGCTCGTGGCAACCTGTGGGTCGAGAACCACGAGCCAATCTGCGCCGGCATTATCGCGGGAGCGAGCTTGATGGGCATATTGGACGCTCTCGTCGGCGGGTTCTTGCTGCCCTAGCCTGACTCTTCGAGTCGGGTCTGAAAGTTTCCCGACTCAGAGAGTCAGGCTACTGGATTACGACATGCTCAAACGCATCGAAATTCCCGGAGCGACGCTGTCCGTCAACGACGTCGGGCAAGGTTCGCCGATTTTGTTTGTGCATGGCTTCCCGCTCGACCACACGATGTGGCGAGAACAGGTCGCAGACTTGTCGCGCGACCATCGCTGCATTGCTCCTGATCTGCGCGGCTTCGGGCAGAGCACCGTGACCGAGGGCAAAGTCTCGATGGAACAGTTTGCCGACGATCTCGTCGCGTTGCTCGATGGGCTCGCGATCACGGAGCCGATCGTGTTGTGCGGCCTGTCGATGGGAGGCTACATCGCGTGGCAGTTCGTGCGTCGGCACGCGCCCCGATTGAAGGCGATCATTCTGTGCGACACCCGCGCGGTCCCGGATTCGGCTGAGGCGGCAGCCAATCGGCTCAAATTGGCTGACGATATTGTTCGCAGCGGACCGGAGTTGGTTGCGAATGCGATGTTGCCGAAGTTCTTCAGCGAACGCGAATCGAATCGCCGTTCGATCCTCAAAGAGGAATTGCGGCGAGTGATCTTGGCCACCGACCCCCGCGGCATCGCCGCCGCGTCGCGCGGAATGGCGGAACGAGCCGATGCTCGGCCGTGGCTGGCGACGATCGACTGCCCGGCCCTCGTCCTCGTCGGCGAGCAGGATATCATCTCGCCGCCGGCGGAGATGTCGGAGATCGCTGCCGCTCTTCCACACGCGGCGTTCCGAGGGATTCCCGATTCGGGACACCTCGCACCGCTGGAAAACCCACCGTCGGTGAACGAAGCCATCCGCTCGTTTCTCACAACCACTTGAAATGACAACCGCCACCAGAGAGTGCCGCCACGATGACTACTGAGAAATCGTCGATCGAAGAAATCCGTCAGCGGTTCGATGCCGAAGTCGACGTCTACTCGAATTTGGCGACCGGACAAGTGGCGACGGTTGATGCGCTGCTGTGCTTGAACCTCGTGGCCGAAGTCGCGTCAGTGACGACTCCGCACGCGAAAGACCTGCTCGATGTTGGCTGCGGAGGTGGGAATTACACACTCAAGCTGTTGCAGAGGCTGCCAAACCTCAACGTCACACTGGTCGATCTGAGCCAACAGATGCTCGACTGTGCGGCCGGCAGAGTTCAGCCGCAAACGTCGGGAACGGTTGAGGCGATCCATTGCGACATGCGCGACTTGGATCTTGGCCAGGAGCGATTTGACGTCATCTTGGCCTCGGCCGTGCTGCACCATTTGCGAACCGACGAAGAATGGCGATCCGTTTTTCAAAAATTCCACGCGGCTTTGAAGCCAAACGGTTCCCTTTGGATTTTCGACCTGATCGAAAGCCCGATTCCGGAAATCCAAGCCATTCATTGGCGTCGGTACGGCGAGTACCTGACCTCCGTCGGAGGCGAGTCTTATCGTGACGAATTATTCGCACGCATCATCCGTGAAGACACGCCACGATCGATCGTGTTTCAATTAGACTTGCTCCGCGAAGTCGGTTTCCGCGAAGTCGAAATCCTTCACAAGCACTCCTGCTATGCCGCCTTTGGAGCGGTCAAATGCTGAAGTCACCGTCGATGACAACGAAGTTTTGAGACATCCTGAAACGGACCCGGTTTGATGGATTGCCAATCAAGTTCAGCGGATTAGTCGTGCTCGAAAACCTCGAGACCGCGTTTAACGGGAGAAAGCCACTTGAAAACCAACCTGACCGCGAGACTGATCGCAGCACTGACGTTGTCTTTCCTGCTCCTGTGGGCACCGCAACGCTCCGATGCGGACTCGCCGAAAGTCGGCATTGAAAAGCGCTTGGCGTGGACGACGTCGCGCATCACCGGGTCGCCCGAGGTGCCGCTGCCGTACGTAACTGAACGAGCCTTTCCGGCGCTCAAGTTCAACAATTGTCTCGATCTGACCAAGGCCCCGGGGAGCGACCGGCTGTTCGTCGCCGAACAGGGGGGCAAGATCTTTTCGTTTCCAAACAAGTCCGATGTCGAGTCGGCTGATTTAATGATTGATCTCGCGAAAGAGATCAAGGGACTGGAGTCGGTCTATGCGATCGCGTTTCATCCCGACTTTGCGAAGAACCGCTACTGCTACGTCTGCTACATCACGAAACCAAATCTTGAAGATGGTTCTCACATCGCTCGGTTTCGTGTGTCCGACACCACCCCGCCGACGATCGACGTGGCGACCGAATCGACGGTCATCACGTGGTTCTCCGGCGGTCATAACGGCTGCTGCTTGAAGTTTGGACTCGACGGCTGTTTGTACATCTCCACGGGCGACGGCTCCGGGCCGAATCCACCGGACTCGCGCCGAGCCGGCCAGGACGTCAGCAACTTGCTGTCGTGCATTCTGCGGATCGACGTCGATCATGCCGACGACGGCAAGAACTACCGCATTCCGGCCGACAACCCGTTCGTCGATCTGAAGGGCGCACGCGGTGAGATTTGGGCCTACGGATTCCGCAATCCGTGGCGCATCAGCATCGACCGCAAGACCGGCGATTTGTGGGTCGGCGATGTTGGTTGGGAGCTGTGGGAAATGCTCGACCGCGTCGAGCGTGGCGGCAACTACGGCTGGAGCATCGTGGAAGGCCGGCAGTCGACGAACCCGGAATGGTCTCGCGGACCGACTCCCATTTTGCCGCCGACGATCGACGTGCCGCACTCCGAGTCCTCGTCGATCACCGACGGGCTGACATATTACGGCTCGCGGCTGAATAAACTTCACGGACATCACATTTACGGCGATTACGACACCGGCAAGATTTGGGGCTTTCGCTACGCCGATGGAAAAGTGGTCGATCACCGCGAACTCGCTGACACCACGCACCGCATCGTCGGATTCGGCGACGACAACGCGGGTGAGTTCTATCTGCTCGACCACACCGCCGGGTCGATTCACCGATTGATTCCGAACCCGCAGCCCGATCTGAGCGCCACATTCCCACGCAAACTCAGCGAGACCGGGCTGTTTGCATCGATCACCGCTCAAACGCCGGCCCCCGGAGTCATCCCGTACTCGATCAACGCGGAACCGTGGGCCGACCATGCCGTGGCCGAACGAGTCGTCGCCATTCCCGACGAACTTTCGATTCCCAACTTTTTCCCGGTCAAAGCCGTCGGCGCGTCATCGACATTTCCGAAAGACACCGTGTTCGCGAAGACGCTGTCGCTCGACATGCAACAGGGCCAGCCGGCCAGCCGTCGCCGAATCGAAACACAAGTCCTGCACTTCGACGGCATCGACTGGCAGACCTACTCCTATCAATGGAACGACGAACAAACCGACGCGGTGCTGCTCGCCGCCGCCGGTGCGGAACGGACTTTCGACATCGTCGACGCCGCGACGCCCGGCGGAAAACGCCAGCA
>CAMAWN010000271.1 GCA_945861865.1 Candidatus Kuenenia stuttgartensis
CGCCGTACTTGGAAAAGATTCCGCTCGATGCTTGGAAGAATTCGTTGCGGTACGAATACCCGGCTTCGGGCAACCACCAATCGACCACTGGCAAGCCCGCGATCTGGTCGGCCGGCCCGGATCGGCAAGACGACACGGGTGATGACATCAACAATTGGTCGCAGAACTAGCGGCGATGAGTCATGTGTCGTGACAGGTTCCATCGACGGCGAAGTCTGGCTCGTGACGGCTTCACGTTTGACGAGATGCTGCTGGTGTTGGCGATCCTGTTGATCATCACCGGCGTGGTCTTTCCACCCGTGCTGGGGATGATGGCCGATCAGCCGTTGAAAGAAGCGGCCGAGCGTGCTCGTGTGCAACTGGCGACCGTTCGCTTGAAAGCCCTCGATTCCAGTGCTGCTTGGCAGCTTCGCTTCGAGCCGGGCGGTCGCCGCTATTTCTGGATGCCGGTGGAGTCTGCCCTTCCCGCAACTGCGGCTTCGAGTGCAGGCGGGGTGACGTCTCCCGCGAATGCGGTCACGGGACCGACTGCCGGCGAGCTGCCCAAAGGGATCAATTTCAGCAGTGATGTTAACGGTGTGCCTCTGACGGTGGAGCGGTTGCCTCAAGAGTTGGTCGTGGGGATGGCGAACGCCTATCAGTTGGCTCAAGTCGGTTGGAGTGCTCCGGTGACGTTTCAGCCCGACGGCTCGGCCGTGGATTCTGAATTGGCAGTGATCGACGCAACCAATCGACAAATCCGGCTGACGGTGCGTGGCTTCACGGGTGGCGTGACGGTCTCTCACATTGAAACACGGAGGCGGTGATGAAGAATCGCTTTCGACCGATCGATCGAGATTCTCGGCGGCGGGGCCTCACGCTGTTGGAAGTGCTGCTGTCGCTGGGTCTGTTTCTGGGTGCCTTGGCCGCATTGAGCCAGTTGTGGTACGGCGGCGTGCGTGCCGCGGTGCAGTCGCGGCTGTCCACGCAGGCGATCTTGCGGTGCGAGTCGAAGTTGAACGAAGTCGTGGCCGGTGCCGTTCCGCTGACATCGACCAGCGACACTCCCTTCGACGATGACGCCAGTTGGACATGGAGCCTGCAGGTCGAGGCGGGGCCGCACGCAGATGCGTTGCTGGTGACGGTGACAGCTACTCATCCGGGCCAAAGCGGTCTGTCGTCGAGCCAACATCAGCTCCGACGTCTGATTCGCGATCCGCAGGTGTGGACCGCCGCGCAGCAAGCTACGACGGAGGAGACGACGTCGCCATGAAACGACTTCACGATCGCTGTCTCTCTCGACGGGCATGTGCGCCGCGCGGCTTCACGTTGTTGGAGATCGTGCTCGCTCTCGGCTTGGCAAGTCTGTTATTGGCGGCGTTGTACACGGCGTTGCAAATGCACTGGTCGTCGTCCGCGCTCGGCCAGGTGGAAATGGAACGCTCGCAAGTGGCCCGCGCGTTGTTTCGGAGGATCGAGACCGATCTTCGTTCTGTCGTGTTTCGCGGCTCGGCACTGACATCGTCCACCGATGACGGCTCGACATCGAGTTCCAGCAGCACGACCGGCGGGACAACTTCGTCGTCGGGAAGTTCCACAGATCCTGCGAGCAGCACGAGCGGCGGCAATTCAACGTCGAGCGGAAGCAGCGGTTCGACCGGTTCGACTTCCACAGGCTCCAGCGGCGGATCGACCAGCTCTTCGTCGACCACAACTGAAAACTATTCCACGCAAAAGACGGGCTTGTTCGGCGACTCGCAGATGATCGTTGTGCATTGCAGCTTGCCGGGTCGAGCAACCAGCATGAGTGCTTCCACCAGCGCTGAGTCCGCTGGTTACGTCAACAGCGACATGCAATCGGTGGCGTACTTCCTGGCCGGATCAAACTCGGCGCTGGCTCAACAGCTTTCCGGTTCGCTGACCAGTCCGCTGGGGCAACAGAGCGGATTAGCTCGGCTGCAAGGGGATCGCATGGCCATGCAAGCCGCCGACGAATCGGGCGATCTGTCGTCGATGGCGGCCGGTGTGAAGTTGCTCGCGCCCGAAGTCGCGTCGATTTCGTTCGATTACTTCGACGGCGTGAGTTGGACCACGACTTGGGACAGCGGCACCTCGAACAGCATCCCCAACGCCGTTCGTATCACGATCGACTTTTTGCCGCCTGTCGCGTCGGGCGGTTGGTACGCGCGACCGGTGAGCGCTTCGACCGACCGATTTCAACACACGGTCGCGCTGCCGTTGGCTCAGCCATATGTGTCGGAAGATTCGCTGTGATCCGGCCTCGTGCTACTGCCGAGGCATGGAGCCGTTGGGCGTGCCGGTTTGTGGTTGCGTGCGGCTGCGAAGGAAATTCTCAGAGGCCGGCAATTGCCGCTGATCGTCGATCTGTTGGCGAATCTGATTCGTCTCGGAATTGAGCTGCTGAATCATGCGTTCGTATTCGAGCAGCGAAATGTCCCCGTAAGGATGAATCATGCGTTCGTATTCGAGCAGCGAAGTGTCCCCGTAAGGAGCGGCGAGGTGGCCTTGCATCGTCGGCGTTGACGTCTGCACGCTTTGAGTGCCAGGTGCTGCACCATTCTCCCAACGCTCGTCGCCGTCAAAGCGGTCGGAAATTCTCGCGCGAGTGTTGGCTCGTTCCAATGAATTCAACGGTTGATTCGGGGCGGGTGTTGGAAAACTCTGCGACCCGAATTGTTGTGTGGGCGTTCCGCCGGCACCGCGATTCGCTCCGAAGCTGGTTGGTTGAGTCTGCGTGGCTCCGGCCGGCAAGTATCCGAATCGGCCGGGCATTTGATACTGCTCCGACGGTGGCAACTGATCCTGCGAGTTGACCGGTGTCCTGATTTGACTCGATCCGAACGTGCCGGCTGGAGGTTCGCCCGTTGGTTGTCCGTAATTCGGCGGATTCGAATTGGCTGGCCAGTTGGGCATCGTCGTCGGCGAGACTCCGTTGGTCGGGGCGAAGTTGTTGAACGAGTTCGGTGAGTTGGGCCGGTTCGGTGCGTTCGTCGCGCCGGAGTTCGGCCCCGGTGTGATCTGGAAAGGGTTGCCCGAACCGGCATTCATGCCCATGCGTGACGCCGCACGAGCCGGATCATCGGCCACACCGGGAGGAAACCCATTTGGCCACGCGCCGTTGTTCGGTGCCGACAGCGTGGGTTGGGAACCAACGGCGGGGTTGTTCGGAGTGATCGCCGGTAACGATCCGGCGGGCGGCCACGTTGGCATGGTGTCCAACGGCGAACCTGTGCTAGCCGGTGGCAGCGACCCGCGCAACGTGTTCGGCATCGGCTCCGGCCTCGAATTCGAAAGCGTATTCGGCATTGTGTCTGACCTGGAATTCGGAACCAGATTCGGCATCGCATTGGATTGGCCGTTCGGCATTGGTTCAAACTCGCCGGTGATTGGTCTTTGGCCATCGGGCATTGCCTGCCACTGAGCCGGATTGGGCACGTTCACATTCGGAGGCGGTCCGATGACGATCGGCGCGTTCGGATTCGGCGATGCCGAGGTCGGTGCACCGTTCCAACGGTTCGCACCGTTCGGCTGTGAGTAGACCGGATTGACGATGTTGGCTCGGCCGAGTTCTTCGTCGCGCAGTTGCCGCTTCAACATTTCTTGGTGTTGCCGTTCGAGGCTGTCGCGACTCTGCCGATCGGCGATCGCGTTCAACCGAATACTCTCCATTTGTTCTTTGAGACGGCGAGTCGCTTCGGGCACGTTCGGATCGTTGATGGCTCCTGTTTGTGCGATGGGCGATGAGTTGTTCGGTGGTGCCAGATCAGGAGGCGTCCAACTGTTGCTCGCGATGTTTGACGGCACTTGCGGCTGAGTGATTCCACCGGGCGCATTGCCCTGCGGATATCCAAAGGCTAGTCCGCCGTTGGCGGCGACAGCGGGATTCGCCGGAGCGGCGTTGTACGGTTGGGCCATCAGGGAGCCAGATTGAGGGGCGGCGTTCAGCCCGCTAGGCATCAGCCGAGCCACTTTCGCCTGAGCTTCCGCCTCGCTGTTCGTCATCCGAAACATGACCAGGGCACGCTCTGCCTGACCTTGCTTGGCATACAACAGGCCGAGGTTATTGATCGCATTGGATTGCTTCGGATTCTTCTGCAACGCCCCCTGCAAATAGTTTTCCGCTTCGGGGAATCGCGACTGCAACAAGAACGAATAGCCGATGTCGTTGAGCAAATTCGGATCGTTCGGCGAAGCGTTCAGAGCGGCGAAGTAATACCGCTGAGCCGTCATGTAGTCCTGCTGACGGTCGGCGATCACCCCCAGCCGATGATTCGCGACCGGATGATTCGGCTGCCGTTGCACGACAGCGGAGTACTTCGACTGCGCCTCCGGCAGATTGCCTTGCTGGAAGGCCGTGTGGCCTTGGTGGAGCAGTTCCGAAACCTCGGCCGGGTCACCGGGTAACGCCTGGCTGCTCGCGATGCGAGTCTGCTCTGCCTTGTGCTGAGCAACGTATTCATCAAACGGATGCGGCTTTTTCGAAAACATTCGCATCGGCGAGGCGCAGCCGCTCAACGAACCGACCAACACCGCCATGAACGCCAGACGAAACGAGGATTTGTTCATCGATCAACCATCCTGGTGGATCAAATCGAGGCAGAATCTCCGCCGCACCAAAGGCGATCAGACGGTGAAATCTGCGAGGGAGGGAAGGGGAATGAGGCGGGAATTCGCCAGACAGGAATTTCGAAGGGGCCGAGTTATAGACCTGCCCCGGAAATTCTGTCGAGATGAACCTGAAGGATTTGAATCTGAGGTCGTGGCCCGGACTCAGTCCTTCACGGGCGCGGATTTCGTCCTTCTCTCACCCAACCCTCACTCAAAGGGAGAAGGAGGAAAACGAGACGCCACCTGATCCTGACACGTCGCTCCGGGAAGCTACTCCCGCAGTGGAGTACCGGCTAAAATCCAGCCATCGGTTGTCCCCGTTTCTGGCGCGAGTACTCTCGCCAAAAGCTTTGACTTGGATGAGATCATGTCCGCTGCACTTCTGGATTCTCGGATTTCCAAAACAAAAATCATCGCGACCATCGGCCCCGCGTGTGAAACTCGCGAGAAGTTGAAAGCGTTGGTCGACGCTGGCGTTGATGTCTTCCGCCTGAATTTCGCTCACGGAAAGCACGAGTGGTTGCATGGGCTGGTTGAGCTAATTCGGTCGATTTCCGCCGAAATTCAGCGGCCGATCGGCATCTTGGGCGATCTGTCGGGGCCGAAAATTCGCCTCGGTGCTCTGCCCGGAGGCCGCTTTGTTTGCGAACTCGGTGCAACGGTCGAGTTCGTGCGCGGCGAGCAGAGTGAGACTCCCGGCCGTCTGACCTGCACCTACGAGCAACTCATCGACGACGTCCGTGCCGGCGACCGCATCTTGATGGCCGACGGCACGGTGTCGTTGAAAGTTGTCGAACCGAACGCCGCCGCCGGTTGGGTTCGCTGCATCGTCGATGGCAACGGCGAGATTCGCAGCCGGCAAGGAGTCAACTTGCCGGGAGTCGCGCTCAGCACGCCCAGCCTCACCGAAAAAGATCGCGAAGACCTCGCGTGGGCGTTGGAACACGAATTGGATTTCGTCGGCCTGAGCTTCGTTCGCTGCGCCGCGGATGTGCGGTTGCTGCGTGAGGTGATCGCTGCGGCCAAACCAAAGTTCACGCCGCTGATCGTCGCGAAGATCGAGAAGTTGGAGGCGATCAATGACCTGGACGCGATTCTGACGGAAACCGATGCCGTGATGGTGGCACGCGGTGATTTGGGTGTCGAAGTGGACATCGCGCGCGTGCCGGTGCTCCAGAAAAAAATCATCAAAGCCTGCAATCTGCAACGCATCCCGGTCATTACCGCCACGCAGATGCTCGACAGCATGCAGCACAACGAACTGCCGACACGTGCCGAAGTGACCGACGTCGCCAACGCCG
>CAMAWN010000272.1 GCA_945861865.1 Candidatus Kuenenia stuttgartensis
GCCTGCTCCGCCGAGCCGGACTGAGCCTGCTCAAAAACAACCTCACCCACAAAATCGGTGTCAAAAACAAACGACTCATCGCCGCCAGCGACGAGGACTATCTCCTGCAAGTCCTCTTCAGTTCGTGACTTCATGTGCAATTGCCCTGACGGCCACCATGACCACATATTGGATGGTGGGCCATGTCCCTACTTCTTGTACAAAGCCAAGTTCGAGCCGTAGAATCCCTGCCGTTTTCCCGCCTGAGTCTGCGTCGGCAATGGCTGATGTCCCGCCTCAATTGACCCACCTCAACGTCACAAGGTCTCGGCATGTGGTTCTGCGTTCGTCCTTCGTCGATTCCTCGCAAGATTTGCGTTCGACCGTGGTTCGCGCTCGGCGCTGTGCTCGGCCTGTTGCTGGCCGGCTGCCAGAACCGCGACGAGATCAAGCGGTACACGGTCAAGAAGTTGTCGCACTCGGAACGCAAAGTGGTTGAAATGCCGCAGCGAGGACCGATGCCGGCCGGGCACGGCCAAGCGGCGGGCGAGCGGATGCTGGCGGCGATCGCTCCGCACGGCCGAACATTTTGGGTGTTCAAGCTCATGGGGCCGAAGGAAGCTGCGGCTGAGCAGATGGAGAATTTCCTGAGTCTGATGCAGTCGCTGAAGTTCTCTGAGGATGAGAACTCACCACCGGAGTGGACGCTGCCCGAAAGCTGGACCGAACGCAAAGACACCGAGAAGGCCGGGACTCGATTCGCCACTCTGATTGTCAAAGGAGACGGCGATGAGATGGCGGTGTCGGTGACTCGGTTGCCGTTCCCGCCGGATCGTCCGACCGATGGCGTGCCGCTGATGATTGTCAATTTGTGGTGCGAACAACTCGGATTGCCGGAGAAGAAGCAGTCCGACCTCACGGCCGAAGAGCAACCGAAAGGCGCCGAAGTTCGGCAGTTTGAGGTTGCTGGCATGCAGGTCACGCTGGTCGATTTCCTGGCGGCTGAGACTCCGGCGGCGCAGGCTCTGATCGCGTCGCGCGGTCAGCCGAAGTGGACGGTGCCGGAAGGTTGGAAGGAAACGGCGGGCAACGAATTCTCGACGGCAGCCTTCGCGGTCTCGGACGGAAAGATGTCGATCAAGACAACAGTCAGCCAACTTCCTGGTAGCGATCTGTTGCAGAACCTCAATCGTTGGCGAGGGCAGCTTGGCTTAGAGTTGTGGTCGAACGCCGAAATAAGGAAGTCAGCCAAAGTTCTGTCCGTGGATGGCAGCGACGGCACGCTGGTGGATCTGGTCGGCACCGACTCCAAAACCAAAAAGCCGAGCTGCACGATCGGCGTGATCGTGCCCCGCGGCGATTCCTCGTGGTTCTTCAAGCTGACCGGCGATATTGAACTGGCTCAGCGCGAGAAAGCGAACTTTGAGGCATTCGTGCAATCGGTGAAATTTGAATAGCGGAAGATTTGAGATTTCAGATTTCAGATTTCAGATTTGAAATTTCAGATTTGAGATTTGAGATCACAAACGTCAGGAGACCCATCATGGCAACCGCAAACTTGCTCAATGATCGTTCGGCAGCGGATTCGGACATCGCGGTCGGACCGCTGGTCGCGAAACTGATGCGGCCGCTGGCGTCGTTGAAGTTGACGGTCACGCTCTTGTCGCTGGCGACGTTTCTGGTGCTGGCCGGAACGATGGCTCAGGTCAACGCCGACATTTGGGAAGTGGTCGAGAAATACTTCCGCTGCAATCTGGCGTGGATCGACCTGCAAATTTTCTTTCCGCCGTCGTTCTTCCCCGGCAAGCCGGATGTGCCCGACTGGATGGTGATTCCGTTTCCGGGTGGCCGGCTGATCGGCGTGGTGATGTTCTTGAATTTGTTGGCCGCTCACGGCATTCGGTTCAAGACTCAGGCGAAGGGGAATCGGCTGTGGGCGGGAGTCGGTGTGATCGGGCTGGGCCTGCTGACGACGTGGATGGTGGTCGTGAGCGGTTCGAATGCAGACGGCTTGCAAAGCGATAGCTGGATTTCCTGGAATGCCTTGTGGCTGTTGTTCAAGTTTGTGCTGACGGGGATCTGGGGTTATGCGGTCTATGAGACAGTCCGCATCAACTCAGTAACTGTGACGAGCAGCGCGGAGTCGTCCGACGGGAGTTGCCGAACTCGTGAGAGTTCGGACCGAAGTCTCACGACTTCGGCTACGACAGCGATTCCGTTTTGGACCAAAGCGGTCGGATGTGCCGCGTTGGGGTTGCTGGTGGCTTGGCTGTGGGTGTGGGGCAATGTGCTCGATGATTCGTCGATGCGGATTCTGTGGCAGTTACTGAAGGGGACGCTGTCCGGTGTTGTGCTGCTGATCGGCTGCGTGATGGTCTTCAAAAAGCGAGCGGGCATCGTGCTGCTGCACTCTGGCATCGGGCTGATGATGTTCAGCGAATTGCTCGTCGGGCTGCTGGCTGTCGAAGGTCAGATCATGCTTGAGGAGGGGGAGAAGACCAATTTCGCCCGCGACAGCCGCTCCGCCGAACTGGCGATTGTCGAGTCTGCGGGCACAGATTCCGAGACCCACGTCGTCATCCCCGATTCGCGACTGGCTCGCGGAGTTGGCAAGGAGAAGATCGCGAACGAGCTGCTGCCGTTCGACATCGAAGTCTTGAGGTACCACAAGAACGCGCACGTTGAGCCGACGAAGGATGTTTCGAAAATCGTGGCAACGGCGGGCATCGGCAAAACGAGCGAGTTGGTTCCGCTCGAAGCATCCAGCGGCGTCGAAAGTGACAGCCGAGGAGACAGGCCCGGTGCGTACGTCCGACTGACGAAGCGTGGCAGCGGTGAGGAGATTGGAACCTTCCTCGTGGCGGTGTTTCTTGCCGAAGAAAGACGAGAACCGCTGACCGACTCCATCGAAGTGGGCGACAAAAAGTATGACCTCTCGCTGCGGTTTCGTCGCGACTACAAGCCGTACACGGTTGAGCTGATCGACGTGGACGGCACGAATTACCTCGGAACAAGCACGGCGAGGAATTACTCGTCAGACATCCGCGTGGTCGATGAATCGCGGGGCAAGAATTTCGAGCATCACGTCTGGATGAACAATCCGCTGCGGTACTCTGGCGAGACGTTTTATCAAAGCAGCTACACGCAAGCCGGCGGCAAGGAATACACGACGCTGGCGGTGGTGACGAACAGCGGTTGGATGATTCCCTACGTCGCGTGCATGATCGTGGCGGTGGGGATGCTGTTTCAATTTTCGGTGACATTGCTGCGATTCCTGGATCGACGCAATCGCGAAGCGAAGGCCGTGACGGCGGCTGTTGTCATCGAGGGAGCGGCCCGCTGGGTGCCAATCGTGGTGGTCGCGTTCCTGGCGTTGTGGGTCGGCAGCAAGACCAAGGCTCCGGCGTTGAAGTCGAACACCTTCGACTACGCGGCGGTTGGACACTTCCCGGTCGTCGTGGATGGCCGAGTCAAACCGCTCGACACCTACGCTCGCAACATGCTGCGAATCGTCTCCGGCAGCGAGACGTTCAAGTTCGAATACCAAGAGAACGGCAAAACGAAGACCCGCACCGAACCGGCGATCCGCTGGCTGATGGACATGATCGCTCAGCCGTCGGCGGCGAAGCATCACAAAGTCATCCGCATCGACAACCTGGAAGTGCTGAAGGCTCTGAATCTGCAAGCTCGCAAGGGCTTCCGGTACTCGCTCGCGGAGATTGAAGTGGATTCCAAAGGCAAGCGGCTTGTTTCACCCGACGAGACTCGTGTTGGAAAACTGACCAAGAAGGCGAGTGAGGCCAGCGAAAAAGAGACGCGGAACTTGAGCGTCGAGGATCGAAAGATCCTGGAGTTTGATCGAAAAGTCGGGCTGTACGGATCACTGATGCGCTTCGCCGACACGCCCAATCTTGGAGCGCAGTCACCGCTGGACTTGATGGATCGGGCCATCTACTTCCATTCGGCGCTCAGGAAAAGCCGTTTGCCGTTTGTGCTCCCTCCGCTGCCCGGGTCTGATGATCAGGATCAGTGGGACTACCTCCCGCTGGCCGAGATCTTGGAGCCGATCGACAGTCGTCCGGAACATCGCTTCGTTGTGAAAAACGCGACGACTCAAATCGATCAAGACCTCGCCAGTGGTCGCATGCAACTGGCCGGAGACAGGTATTACACGCAAGCTCGCCAGTGGTTGGCGAAACGTTATCCCGATGTCGAGAAGATCGAAGCCAGCAGCATCAAGGCTCTGACGACGGGTGAGCGCCGGCCAGTCAATCCCGCCGTGGCGGCGTGGCGCGAAGTTTTGTCGAGCTACGAAGAGGGCAAGACCTCGGAATTCAACGCGGCGGTCGTGCGGTATCGCGGTTCGTTGCAGGAGCGCTCGTTCGGCGGAGTCGGCATGAGCCGCATTGGCTTCGAGTGCTTCTTCAACTCGTTCCAACCGTTCCTGCTGGCGTCGATGCTGTACTTCCTGTCGTTCTTGGTGGCCGGAGTGGCGATGCTGGGCTTCCCACGCCTGCTCAACCGCACGGCCTTTGCGATGATCGCTCTGACGTTCGGCCTGCACATGTTCGCGCTGATCGCGCGGATGATTATTTCGGGACGTCCGCCGGTGACGAATCTGTATTCGACGGCCGTGTTCATCGGCTGGGGGATCGTGCTGCTGAGTTTGATTTTTGAACGGGTTTATCGACTCGGAGTCGGCAACATTCTGGCATCGGCCTGCGGGTTCATGACGCTGCTGATTGCACACTTCCTGGGCGGCGACGGCGATACCTTCACGGTGTTGGTCGCGGTGCTCGACACGCAGTTCTGGTTGGCGACGCATGTGACGACGATCAATCTCGGCTACGCGACGACCTTCCTGTCCGGCATGATCGGCTTGATGTACCTCGCGCTGCGGACTCCGATCCGGTTCGCATTCGCGATGTCCGGGATGGTGGCCGTGGTTTGCCTGTCGCTCCCCAGCCCGATCGCCGAGACGATCGAGTCGTTCACCGAAATCAGTCTCTCAGCCGACGCGGTGAAGTGGGGTGGGCTGCTCGCCGGATTGATGGGCTTTGCCGCGTCCGCTTGGGCATCGGTTCAACCGCGCTTCCGCAACGCCGAGCCGCTGACTCCGGAACTGCAAACGAATCTCTCGCGAATGTTGTACGGCACGCTCTGCTTCGGCATCTTCTTCAGCTTCGTCGGCACGGTGCTGGGGGGCTTGTGGGCCGACGACAGTTGGGGCCGCTTCTGGGGCTGGGATCCGAAAGAGAACGGTGCGCTGATCATCGTGCTATGGAACGCGGTCGTGCTGCACGCTCGCTGGGGCGGCATGGTCAAAGACCGAGGCATGGCGGTGCTGTCGATTGGCGGCAACATCGCGACGGCGTGGTCGTGGTTTGGAGTCAACGAACTTGGCGTCGGCCTGCACAGCTACGGATTCACGGAAGGCATTTTGCTGGCGCTCGCGCTGTTCGTGATCAGCCAACTGGTCGCGATCGTGATCGGTTGCCTGCCGAAGAGTTTCGGTCCATCGGCGAACGCGACGGCGTAGGTGCCGATTGTAAACTTCGTCATTTTGCCTTCCGCGGCCGGGAATGCACGGCCGCGATGGCGTCGAGGTCGAATCCGGACGTCCCCTTGTCGCCCGCACCGTTGTTGATGTCGGTGATGCGGATGAACCGCGCGACCTTCAGGCCAACGTCCTTCAAATCGAACGGATCACCACCGGCTTTTTCTGGGTTCGTCGGGTCGATGTCGTTGTCCTCGACGTTGGCCAGCACCGGATGATGGCCGGCGCAGCCCTTGCGAGTGCCCGTGTCGTACGGAATCTCGTGCCACTCGATCCCGTCGCTGCTCAGTTCGATCTTGGCGAGTTCAAAGAATCCAAGCTTTGGATCGTTGCCGGGGCTTTCCA
>CAMAWN010000273.1 GCA_945861865.1 Candidatus Kuenenia stuttgartensis
CGAGCGCCGTTCGATGGCGAAGTCACCGAACGGAGCGGCGTGCCGGGCGAAGTGGTCGCTCCGAACAAGGTGCTGTTTGTTGTCGCCGACACTCGCGTGATGTGGCTGACGCTCAACGTGCGGATCGAGGACGCCGATCGCATTCAGCCCGGCCTGCCGGTGCAGTTCCAACACGACGGACACAACGATTGGGACAGCGGCACGGTCGCGTGGGTCAGTCCCTCGGTCGATGAAGCGACACGCACGGTTCCGGTGCGAGTCAAAATGCCGAACACGGCGGGCCGGCATCACGCTCGGTCATTCGGCACGGCGCGAATCGTTCTGCGACAAGAAGAGAAAGCGGTCGTCGTGCCGAAGGACGCGGTGCATTGGGAGGGGGACTGCTACGTCGTCTTCGTGCGGGACAAGAACTTTGAGAAGTCGAAGTACAAAGTTTTCCACGTTCGCAAAATCCGTCCCGGAGCGACGGACCTCGCGGTGGCGTCGCCCCAAACCGAAATCGCCGCTGGCTTGTTGCCGGGCGAACTGGTCGCGTTCACCAACAGCGGCATCCTGCGGTCAGAGTTGTTGAAAAACAACCTGGGCGCGGGCTGAGCGGACCACAACCACTAACAGCCCGGTCGGGCTGTCCAACAAAACGTAACCGGCAACGTCAAATGCCGAATCAACCTCACTCCCCAAGTTCCAAGTCAATCACATCCGACACGCAGAGCGTGCCGGCCAAATCCAGAAAGGAATCGTCATGCACACGAACTCTCTTTTGATCCGATCCGTGATGGCGGCGACGCTCGCCGTGATCGCTCCCGCGTTTGCGATTGCTCAAGCGCGCAATGCTGCTCCGGCGACGGCCGCAGCCAGCAAAGCTCAAGCAGCCATCGAGCAAGCGAGCAAGGACGGCAAGTACACGTTTTTGATGTTCTACAAGACGACCGACGCGGCCTCAAATGCGATGTCCGCGACGTTGAAAGAAGCCTTGGCCGAAAAATCAGAACAAGCGGTGGTGGCCTACGTTCAAGTCGGCAATCCGGCTGAGCAGGCGTTGGTCACGAAGTACGACGTGAGCCGTGCTCCGATGCCCATGACCATCGCACTCGCTCCGAACGGAGCGATGACCGGGATGTTTGCGCAACGAGTCACGGCGGAGAAGCTCGGCGACGCCTTCGTCACTCCCACGATGATGTTTACGATGAAGAACCTGCAAGAGAACAAGCTGGTGCTCGTCACCGTGCAAGGTTCGGCGAAGGCTCCGGCCCCGGTCGCGATCAAGGATTTTCAGAGCGACCCGCACTTCAAAGACCGCATCGTCACGATTGGCATGACAGCGGCCGATCCGCAAGAAGGAAAGTTTGTCGGTCAAATGCAGATCGACCCGAAGGCCAAAGCCACGCACACCGTCTTACTCGCTCCGCCGGGTGTGATGGTGGGCAAGTTCGACGCGGTCGCGTCGAAAGATGAGATCGCCGCCGCACTCGCGAAGGCCGGCAAGTGCTGTGACGACCCCAACTGCAAGCATCATCAACCCGCGACCCGAACGGCGACACAGCCGGGGCAGGCGACGCGGAAGTAAGCGAACGTAGGTTGGGACTCCGTCCCGACCCGAACGATTGGTCGGGACAGAGTCCCAACCTACGAAAGGAAGAAACCATGAACCTCAAAACCCTCGTCTGGCGTGAACTGGCGGAGCGGCCGTCGGCCATGCTCACCAGCACGCTCACGATTTTGTTAGGCGTGACGGCGCTCGTCGCGATTCGTCATGTCACCGTGTTCTCGGAACGTGAAGTCGGTCAGCAACTGCAATCGTTGGGAGCCAACGTGCTCGTGTTGCCCAAGGACGCGACGTTGCAGGACTACTACTCGGCCGACCTGACCGAGCGGACGCTGCCGGAGTCGCATGTTGCCAGCATCCTGTTGGAGAACTTGCCGGGCGTTGAACGACTCTCGCCGAAGCTGTGCGTGTCGGCGAAGGTCGCGAACCGCGACGTGACGCTGACCGGCATCCTGCCGCAGAGCGAGTTTCAAGCGAAGGCGGCGTGGCAATCGGTCTCACTGTTCAGCAACAAGCACGAAGGTTGCAAGAAAGCCGCGTGCGGCCCGAAGACTTATGACGCCGCGCCCGAAACACTCGCCAGCGAGCGGACCATCGACCAGTTGAAAGGGAACGAAGCGGTGATCGGAGCCGATGTCGCCGAGTTCTCCGGCCTGAAGCCCGGCCAGTCGGTCGAAATGCTCGGTGAGAAACTGCAAGTGCTCGCCGTGTTGCCGCGTACCGGCACAGTCGATGACTCGCGAGTCTTCGCCCACTTGCACACGGTTCAACGGCTGACCAACGCGGGCGAGGTGGTCAACGCGATTGAAGTCATGGGCTGTTGCGAGGACGCGGCCGGCGGACTCGTGCCGAAGCTGGCGGAACTGCTGCCCGATGCGAAGGTCGTGACCATTTCGCAAGTCGTCTCGACTCAAGTGGGCATCAACCGATTGATGAGCCAAATGTCGCTGTTCGTGCTGGGCATCCTGGTGATCGTCGGCGGAGCGAGCGTCGCCAGCACGATTTCATCCAACGTGCGCGAACGCCGCCGCGAAGTCGGCACGCTGATGGCGCTGGGAGCTACGCCGAGTCTCGTCACGCGCATGTTTCTGTTGAAAGCGTGGGCGCTCGGCATCGTCGGAGCGGTCGGAGGCAGCGTGCTCGGCCTGATCGTGGCGATGGTACTCGGCTCGCAGTGGGCCGGTGTCACCGTCAAGCCGCTGCCAGAATTGATCGCGCTCTCCATTGGAGCGGCACTCGTCATTACCACGCTGGCTGCACTCTGGCCGGCTCGTTCAGCAGCGAAGCTCGATCCGTGCTGCTGCTTCCAGGAGGTCTAACGCCATGTACCATCTTCAAGACATCACCAAGGTCTATCGTCGGCGACAGGAAGAAGTCGTCGCGTTCAAAGCCGCGTCGCTCGACATCGGACTCGGCGAATACGTCGCCGTCGTCGGACCCAGCGGGAGTGGCAAGACGACGCTGTTGTCGATGCTCGGCGGCATGTTGTCGCCGGACAGCGGCAAGGTGTGGTTCGGCGGCGAGTCGCTCTACGACCTGCCTATCAATGAACGCACGCGGCGGCGACGCGAGCAAATTGGCTTTGTGTTCCAGACGTTCAATCTCGTGCCGTATCTGACGGCGTTGGAGAACGTCCAAGTGCCGTTGTTCCTGCATGGCGTCAGCAAGACTGAGCAGCGTAACCGCGCGGTCGCGCTGTTGGAGCAAGTCGGACTCGGCAACCGCATCGAGCACAAGCCGAGCGAACTGAGCACCGGCCAGCAACAGCGAGTCGCCCTCGCACGCACGCTGGCCAACAACCCGCGATTGATTCTCGCCGACGAGCCAACCGGCAACCTCGACCCGACCAGTCGCGAAGCGGTGCTGTCGCTGTTCGACCACTTCGTAAGTGAAGGCCGCACGATTGTCATGGTCACTCACGACCCCGGAGCCGCCGCACGCGCGTCTCGGCGACTGTGTTTGAACGACGGAACGCTCGTCACTTCCAATGAGATTCCCGCTGCGAGAGCAGCCTGAACGATCAGACCAGACAGGAGAAACCAGCATGTCATCCACCGATCGTCGTCGCGGCCATTTCAAGTTCGTGGGGAGCCAGCGTGAGCAGTTGGCGGAGTTGATCCGCGAGCACGGCGCACGCGGAGCGGTCGCGCACGCGCCGAAACCGGTGTGCCTTGCGACGGTGTTGAAGATCGCTCGTGAGTTTCGGATTCCGTTGAAGAAAGGCGCTCGTCTCAAGCGAGCCGCCTGAAAGTTGAGGCCCATTGTGTCGAGTGCTGTGGCACGATCCGTGATGTTGTTTGTCGTCGCAGGAGTCTGCGAGATCGGCGGCGGCTGGCTCGTTTGGAAGTGGCTGCGCGATGGTCGGCCAAGCTGGTGGGGTTTGGCCGGAGCGCTGGTGCTGATTCTGTACGGCATCGTGCCGACGTTGCAGACCAGTCACTTCGGGCGCGTGTATGCGGCTTATGGCGGCTTCTTCATCGTATTGGCGCTGCTGTGGGGCTGGGGCTTCGACGGCGACCGGCCCGACGCGGCGGATGTCATCGGAGCGACGATCGCGCTGGTTGGTGTCTGTCTGATGTATTACTGGCCGCGAGCGGTCGTGACGGGGAATGTGTAAGCCATGCTCAATTGGATCATCGACTTTGCTCTGCGGAATCGGGTTCTCGTGCTGCTGTCGGCCGTGGGGCTGGCAGTGGCGGGAGCGGTCGCGGTGTTGCATCTCGACATCGACGCCTTTCCGGATACGACGCCGATTCAAGTGCAGATCAACACGACGGCTCCGGCGCTCGGACCCGAAGAGGTCGAGCAGCAGATCACGTTTCCGATTGAGCAAGTGCTGGGTGGATTGCCGAGGCTGCAAATTTTGCGGTCGATTTCGAAGTTCGGTTTGTCGCAGGTGGTCGTCACGTTCGAGGACGGGACGGACATCTATTTCGCGCGGCAGCTTGTCAACGAGCGGCTCGGTTCGGTCGTGTTGCCGCCGGGCATTGAGCGGCCGAGTCTTGGTCCGGTCGCGACCGGGTTGGGCGAGGTCTATCACTACATCGTGACGTTGAAGGGTTGGAACTTTGAGGGAGCGTCCGAGGCGGAACGCACCGAGAAGTTGACCTACTTGCGGACGATTCACGACTGGTCGATCAAGCCCAAGCTGCGCACGGTCCCCGGCGTGGCCGAAGTCAATTCGTGGGGCGGGTTCGAGAAGCAGTATCAGGTCCGCATCGACCCCGAAAAGTTGATCAAGCACAAGCTGACGTTCGCCGAAGTCATCGAGGCTTTGGAGAAGAACAACAAGAACACCGGCGGCGGCGGCATTCAGCAGAACAACCAGTTTTTGTTGGTGCATGGCTTGGGCCGCACGGTCAACGAGGAACAGATTCGGAACATCGTCGTGACGGCGGAGGACGGCTCGCCGATCCGCGCGAAGGACGTGGCGACAGTCGGCATCGGCCAGGAGATTCGTCGCGGTTCGGTGACGGCGATGGGACGCGGCGAAGCGATTCTCGGCTTGTGCTTCATGACGATGGGACAGAACAGCAAGATCGTCACGTCGGCACTCAAGAAGCGGCTGGAGGAACTCCGTCCGACGCTGCCGGCCGACGTGGAAATCACTGTCGTTTACGACCGCACCGAATTGGTGGACTTTGTCATCGACACCGTCCGCCGCAACTTGTTCGAGGGCGGGCTGCTGGTGATCGCGATCCTGTTCGCGTTCCTGGGGAACTTGCGAGCGGCCACCATCGTCGCCGTGGCGATTCCGCTGTCGATGTTGTGCGCGTTCAGCGGCATGTTGCAGTTCGGGATCGCCGCGAGCTTGCTCAGTCTGGGCGCGATCGACTTCGGCATGGTGGTCGATAGCTCGGTGGTGATGGTTGAGAATTGTGTGCGGCACATCGCTCACGGCGATTTGCGGAACCGCAGCAAGATCGAAGTTGTCCGTGACGCGGCGGTCGAGGTCCGCAAGCCGACGCTGTTCGGCGAACTCATCATCATGATCGTGTACTTGCCGATCCTCACGCTGGAAGGAATCGAAGGCAAACTCTTCCGGCCGATGGCGCTGACGGTCATCTTCGCACTGGCCGGTTCGATGGTGCTGTCGATGACGCTGATGCCCGTGCTGGCCAGCTTCATCCTGCCGCGCCGCATGTCGGAAAAAGAACCGTGGCTGATGCGGCTGGCTCACATGATTCACAACCCGGTCTTGAGAATCTGCATGGATCACCGCTTCGCGGTCGTGTCGTTCGCAGCCTGCGTGCTTGTGTTCGCGTTCGGCATGATCGC
>CAMAWN010000274.1 GCA_945861865.1 Candidatus Kuenenia stuttgartensis
CGCCAAACGACCTCGATGGTCAAAGTTGCCGAAGTGGTGTGACTGAATCCGTTTCATCCGTGGAGCGACTGCCTCAGGACCGTTCTGTTTTCGGAAGAGAATTCGGACCGCCTAATCCTTCTTCCTCGCTACGTCTGCCTCGGTTCGTCCCAAGAGGATGCGGTCGAAAGTCGCGGCACCGCCAACTGTGCTCAGTGACATGGAGCCGATCGTCATTTCACGTCCGGCCAGCTTCCACAGATCGATCGTGACTATCGTCCATTCCTTCGGCGGTGTTGTGGCAACCTGATGCGTCGCGAGCACCGGTTCGAACTTGGTCGCTTCGCCGGCATGCAGTGCCACTCCGCCGGCGTGATGTTCGCCCACACGCAGCGTCATGCCGCGCGAACTCTCGGAACCCTTCCACGCGAATGTGAGCCAGCGATATTCGCCCGGCTTCGTCGGCTGCTCCACGATGCGGAACGCCCAGTTCGGAATCAGGTGACCGAAGGGAGGCCGGTAGTACGCGTTGGCGGTCTTGTCGGATTCCATCGCCAGGCACTTGCCGCCGCTGAAGGGGTCTTCGTAGCGAAATGAAAAGCCGTTGTTCGGATACTTGAGCGACGTCAGATCGCTTTCGTTCTCGTCGAACAGCACTGCCATCGGTTTGTTCGCGACCGCGTCGGGATGCGATGGACCGAGTTCCTCGCCGTGGAGCATGATCTCGCTGAGACGCAGGTTGCCGACGAACCCGCGCGGCAACGACAGTCGGAAACGCGCGGCTTCGACAGGCTTTGGCAAGATGTGCGTGTGAGTTGCTTGGTCGCTCAGCAGCCGTCCCGCCGGTTCCCACGTTTCCTGGCGAGGGTTCCAGGATTCAAACAGCACGTCGCGCAACCACGACTCGGGATGCGCTGGATCTTCGACGATCGTCACAGCGTTGACTCGCAGATTGGTGTTGAAGCGGTCGATGATGAGCGTGAAGTTGGTCCCACCAGAGCCAACGGGATACACGTCCCGCCAGTTGATCCATGGTTTGGCGGGAGCCGTCCGGTCCCCGTCGAATAGCTTGCCAGGTTGGTCGGTGAATTCGACCTGCTGGTCGTTGCTCCGCCGAAGCAAAACGACCGTCTTGCCCGGCGTCAGCAGATTCGCAGGCGCGGCATGGTCGGGCGGCTGCGAGTTGGTCCAGAGTTCGTAGCGCGAGGTCGGTGTCGGATCGGCTTGCAACGCGATCGGACGGATGTCGTGAATCGCCGGATCGGGCGACAGCAGCGTGCGCCACTTTTCCACATATCGCTCGTCGAGTCGCACCACCGTCCCCATCCAAGTTGCCAACAGCAAGTCGCCTTGCGGTAGCCACGCGGGGACGGTCAGAGCGTGCAAGTCGCGGTCGAGCAGCACATCGCCTTCGAGGGACAGGACAGAGGCCGTGCCCAGCTCACTTGAGAACGCGATCCTTTTTCCGTCTGGGGCGAACCGCGGGTGATGCACGCGGTCATCACCGTTGAATTGCCAAGTCAAACCGCCGACGGAATCGAAGAGCTTGAGTTTCTCCACGTCCGTGAGCGCCAGATGCGAACCGTCGGGCGACACGGACAACTCATCGCCCGAAGCGGGTATCGTGTTGATCACCCGGCCGTTGCGAATGACGAACAGCCGGCCGGACTCGGTGGTCGTGAGGGCGACGAGTGTGTTGCCGTCGGTCGAGGCCACGAGGCGCGTGATCTCGCCGCTGCTCGCCAGGTTCAGCCGCCACTTCACGGTGCCGGTGCGCGGGTCGTGAGCGAGGACCGTCATGCCGCGAGTGGACGCGAGAGTCTCATCATTGAGTGTTGTGAGCAGCACTCCCGTCGGGGCGGACGACTTCGACCAATCCTCGGCCCAGAGTTGCCGGCCTTCACGATCCCACGCCGCCATTCCGAGATTGCCCGCAGCGGCGATCCAGTCTGCTTGCGACGAGACTGCAAACTGGTTCGTGCGATCCAACAACAAAGCGCCGCTGACAAACTCGTGAGGCAGACGCTGCGGCAAGCCCGGCAGGGCCAAGCGGCGCGACGTTTTCCCTTCCTTGTTGAGCAGATGCAGGTGATAGCCCTGCGCCGAAGTGAAATCGTAACCCTGCACCGCAAAGCCGTTGCCCGTCGATTGCGGGGCGAAGGCGAAGTAGTGGCCGATTCGGTCGCGCCACTTGATCTGGCCGTTGTTGATGTCGATTCCGTAGAGATTGTTGTCCCAATTGAAGGCGTTGAGCACCGCGACGTCCCCAGCAATCGCGATGTCTTTGAGATGCGGACCAAAATGGGGTGAGACCTTCAACGACGGCCTCGCGCTGATCATCGCGTCGATCACCGGCTTTGCCTGGCCCGGCACGATGGCATAGACGCGCATCGGCAGCGTGCGCAGATCGCATTCAACCCGGCCGGCCGTGTCCGGCTGCACCTGCCTGCCGTCGAACAGGTCATACACCGAGCAGCCCTCCAGGTCGCGCAGTCCCAGCATCGTCTTCACCGGCAGGCGAGTCGCGATTCCCAATGTCATCCTCCACAAACTGCCCGGCTCGACCGGCGTGGTGGTGCTGTTCACTGCGAAGACGTAGCGCACGCCGTCGTGACTCGTCGAGAGGCGTTCGGTCAGCGTCACTTCCGGGTTGTCGCACTCGGCCACGGGGGACACGATCGGCCCCAGCTTCTCGCGCAGCACAGCCGCGTGCTCCTTCAAGAGACGCGGGTGTTCCCAATAAGCGAAGTCGTTGTTGATCGAGTGCAACTTCTCGAACTGGTTGAACGACACACCGAGCGGCTGGAGGTCGGCGACCAACTCCGCCCGGCACGAGCCATCGGCGAACACCGGCACGCCCGCATCTTTGGCGACGCGCAGTGCTTCGGCCAGCTTTGGCTCCATCTCCACCGTCTGCCCGACGACCAGCACGGCCCGATAATTCTTCAATCCGTTCGCGTCGATGTCGTCGAGGAACACCATGCTCGCCGGTCGGTGGGCGTAGAGGCAGGACTGATACGCTTCGAACAGCCGCTCGAAATACAGTCCGCCGAAGTCCTGCCAGTTGTCGATCTTGATGAGCCGCGGCGAGACGACGATCGCGACGCGGTCGTTCTTTTTCGTCTTGAGCATCCACAGGCCGTGCTCGTGGAAGAGCTCGCCAGCGGCCCGCATGATGGACGTCAGCCCGTGATAGCCCGAACGGTTATCAAACGGTTGCGTCCCCCAGTTGGGAACCCAGCCCGACGAGCCCACACCGTCGCCGCCACGCATTGCGATTTGAAACAGCATGGGCAGGATCTGCTCGCCGGTCCCCTGGTCGTTCCAGATCTCCGGATGAAACCACGTTGGCTTGCCCGGCCGCTTCTCGAAGTCGACCGCGTGCATGTGCCAGTTCGGGACCGTGATCTGTTCGGCCTGGAATTGCACATCAACCTCGTCCACGTCGCGGTACGTCACCGGCGGATAAACCTGAACGTTGCGGTATGGCCCGCTGTCCGCCTGCTTGAGTTGCGGTGCGACCTCGTCCATCGCCGACTTGAAGACCTTGCGCGAGTCCACCGGCAGGTTCCAGCGCGCCTCGCCGACTTCGTCCAGGATCGGATCCCACTTGCCGGACTCGTTCGCGATCTTGAGCGCCGCCTCGTAAGCCTTCCACTTGGCTTCGACGACGATCTTGGTTGGTTCGTAGATCCACCAGTTGCTCGTCCAGCTCCAGCCACGGAAACTTGGAAACGGTTTGAGCAGCGACGTGATCGACTTCACATCGGCCTGATACTGCGCGGGCGAACGACGGTCGTGACCGCTGCCCAGCGGCAGGCCGGCGTCCATGTAGGTAAGGATCGACCACTGCCGCACGCCCGCCGCGCCGTACGCGGCCTGCGTTTCCAGACCCGGCGGAAGAATGCGAGCCTTCTCCGGATCGACGCCGATGGGGTCGGCGGCCAAACGCTTCATCAGATCAGGAAGTTCCGGCGCGTTGTGATGCGACCACTCGAATTGCCCACGGAAGTGAGCGATGCCGAGTCGGTCCACGAACTGGTTGACGCGCCGCTTGTCGATGCGAGCCAGGTGCGTGGCCAGCACATCGCGGCTGTCCCAAAGATTGCCGTAGTTGGCGGTCAGTCCATAGTCGCCGTGAACGGTCATGCGAAACTCGGACGCCGCATCGAGACCGGTCCCAATGACCAACGGCTGCGCCGCGACGGTGAAACCAGCAACCTGCGCGGTGAGTCGATATCGTCCGGGCTTGAGCGCGGCAATTGATTCAGCGGCGAACGTCAGGTCGCCTCGGCCTTCGGCGCTGATTGTGGCGTCCTGTTTCGTCAGCGTCGATTTTTCGTCGGTCAACAACACCGTCACGATCGCGGGTCGCCGATCGGCCGGCGCACGCACTACGACCGATGCTGAGACCTTCTCACCCTTCGCGAAATGCGTTCGGTTGCCCGGCGTCAGAATGCTGACGGTTCCCAGGCTGTCGGGTACGCGGACTTCGATCATGTCGCGGACAAGGAATTCCGCAGTCGAGCCCGATTGGGCTCCGCGCAGCTCGGGGCTGACCTTGAGTTGGTAAAGCCCAGCCATGTCCGCAGGCACGACGATCCGGCCGTCTCTCCACGGCACTTCGCGCCAATCGACATCACCCCACGTCGCGGCCCAAACTCGCCAGCGCGGCGAGATCGGTCGGCCTCCGGCGTTGAACTCAATGGTGAACGGCGTCGCCTCGCCCGCCTTCCAAAGATGTGTCGGATAGCGCACGGTCAGTTGCTCGTGGTCGATCGACACGATCGACTTCCGCTGGCCCGTTGCGCGATCAAACGACTGAAACAACTCGGTCGGATGAGACCGCTTGATGAGCAACTCGCCGCCGAAGACCCGCAGCGACGTGAGGTGCATCCCGGAAGCCGGCTTCTGATCGCCAAACTGGAGCGTGAAGTTGCCATCAGGCTGGCCGGCGGGATTGAGCGTGACACCCTTTTCGTGCATGGGGCCGATGACACAGACCTTGCCATCGGAGTCCACGTCAAACGAACCGAGGCCATCGGGATGCCGGTAGCTCCAGCGCGTCTTTCCAGTCAGGTCCGAACAACGAACCGTGTGATTCTCAACGTGCCAGTAAATCGATTTTGTCTTCTCGCAGACTCGAAAGCCCACGAATCTCTTCGTCTCCTTCTCGTCGGCGAAGATCGGATACGTCGTGACGGTCCGCCCCTGCGCGTCAATGCGCACGACGCGATTGCGGTGGTGATCGATGCCGTAGAAGTCTCCAGACGTCTCGCCCGCCTCGACACCGAGCGGGGCGTCCCAGCCAACGGCGTCGCTGACGAGAAACTCGGCGTTGGCCGCCAGAGCTTTGAAGTTCGCGTCGTACAGATTCACTGCATGAGCGAAGTGAGCATTGGCAGTCGCGATGACTCCGGCGGCGTTGGCCGTGGCATTGCCCATCGCATACACGACCGTCCCGCCAACCTTGTCCGATCCGTCTCGTCCAAAACGAAGCACGAACCCCGGCGACTGCTGGTTGCTGAGATACACCCGCCCGTCTCGCCCGACCGTCATCACCGCACCGCGACCGTCGAACGCGGCATTCTCGCGGGAAACGATCTGCGTGAGCTGCACCTGAGCGAACGCAGAGGAAGTCAGGATCAAAGCGACGAACGTGACGAGCCAAGTCTTAAACATAGGGGGTGGTCTCTCTGTTGTTGATCGGGGCTGAGGCAATCGTAACGTGATTGGCGTTGTCGGCGCGAGGAGATGCCACTCACTCGCCCAGGACGCCGAGCTCCGCGACGGTCGCGAACGACTGCTCGCTGTGTGCTGAGTGGGCTCGCAGCAGAATGTAG
>CAMAWN010000275.1 GCA_945861865.1 Candidatus Kuenenia stuttgartensis
CATCCCGCACCGCGAGGAAGCCGAAACTTGGCACTCGGCACGGCAGACATCCTGTCTCCTGGGTGAGGCGACGCGCCGAGGCATCGGTCTTTCGTTTCTCGTGGCGTTCTCTTGAACGCAATTCGGCCAAGCCACAACGGCCTCCTGCCACTGTCTAACTCGTGATGCCAACGCTGTTTGATGAACAATTCGGGCGGAGTCTAGGTGGCTGACTTTTGAGGGTCAATGGCGTTTGGGAGGGGTGCGGTGCATCACGGCAACACCGAGAATTTCGTCTTCCACGGGCAGTCGACGAGCAGGTGCCGCGCTCGCTTCAATGCGCAGGTTGAGTCCTTCTCTCGGCCGGCCACGAGTCCGCGTCGTCCGTTCGAGTCCAAGGCAACGTGGCATCGACCAGCGTTATTTCTTTCAATCGTTACCATCGAAGCGGCTATTTGCCACGTCGATCTTTGGTTCGACGATCTCGTTGATGGCATTCAATTTCACGTTTTCAATCTTCTGTTTTGCTCCCCCTGGCCAAACGACTTCCACGCGATCGACGGCGTTGGCATCACCCAATCCGAAGTGAATGATCCGTGAAGACTGCGACAAATAACCGGAGGCTGCCTGAACCTGACGAGTCATGATTCGGTCGCCTTGCCAAACGCGAATCACGGCTCCAAGGGCATCGCGGTTGCTCTGGCTGCCTCGCAGCCGGAACGCCAAGTAGTGATGGCCTGGCGAATCGTTTGCGAAGAAATAGGGCTTATCGTTGAAGTTGTTCACAACGATTTCTAGGCGTCCATCTCCGTTGAAATCGCCGGTGGCGGCACTTCGAGAACTTCTCGCGGCCGGATGCCCCACAATCTTGTCGGGTAAATTCAACCCGTGGCGTGGTGGTTCAATACCCGCTTGCGTGGCTTGATTCTGAAATCCTGCCCCGCCCCGATTCATCAGTAAATAATTTGGCCAATAGTAGAAAGGAAAGCCCATTCCCGAAGGCACGAACACATCCTCATCGCCATCACAGTCGAAATCACCGGTGGCGATCCCCCAAGGCCAAAAGGTTTCCAGGCCGAGGGAGTCTGAAACCTCCGTGAACTTGCCCCCTCCCTCGTTGTGAAAACAGACATTTCCAAAGACGATCTCTTTGTGGTCATAACCAACCTGGTGGGCTAACTCCTCCTCCTCGAGGGGCAGCGATCGTCGCTCCTCGTAGCTTGGGCCGTTCCTGAAGCGGAACTTTTTGGTTTCATGCTGGCGAGCGAGATTCAGCGTCTTCTGCTCGAAATCCAGGCCCATCCACATGTCCGAGTGCATATCGACAATGAACAGATCAAGGCGTCCGTCATTGTCGTAGTCAAAGGCTCGGGATCCTAGTCCTCCCCATGACGTTCGCCCCAGCACTTCCAACGTGACGTCCCGAAATTTTCCAGCGCCATCGTTCTGGTAGAGTTGACTGCGGCCAAACATGGAAGTCACCACCAGATCCATGTCTCCATCTTCGTCGCAATCGAAGGCGGTCGCATCGCCTGCCCAACCGAGACCGCGCAAACCGGATTCCTCCGTCACGTCTTCAAACACACCATTGTGATTGCGGTACATCGTATTGAATTCTTTTGGGCTAAGAATCACCTGATTGAATCCGCCATCACCTTTGCCCAGAAAATAATGGGAAGCACTATTGAACTCATCTTCGGTCCAGTTGGCGGTATTCGGCAAGAAGAGATCCAGGTCGCCATCATTGTCCGCATCGAAGAAAACCGGAGTTTGCGAGTGCCCCACATGGGTCAACCCGACCTCCGCAGTCACGTCCGCGAACCGACCTTCACCCACGTTTTTGAAAAGCACATTTCCGCCTCGCGTGCTCGTCACGAAGAGATCCTGACTGCCATTGTTGTCGTAATCGACGAAAGACGCCGCGACACAGACGCGGTCACCCAATGCAACACCGGCGGCCTCCGTCACGTCTTCAAAAACTCCGTCGCCACGATTTCTGAAGAGAGCATTGGGGCCCAGTTGATTCAGAAAATAGATGTCATCATGTCCGTCGCCGTCATAGTCGGCGACCACGACTCCGGAACCGTGGTCGTATAAATTGATCTTGAAAGTGGCTCCTTGTTCGCCGGGCAAAAAACGCATTTGCCAATCCAAACCGACTTCCTCGGCGCGGTCGCTAAAAAACGGTGGCGCGGATTTCTCTGCCACCGGTGGCGGTGATTCCTCCCTCGGACGATTCACCACGAACAATCCCATTGGAACTGCAACGACCAACCCGATGACCAGAAACCATCGGAAAGAAAATCTGAACTTGGGGCGTAACGACATGCACTTCAGTCCTTGAATTGCGAACGAATGTCGCTTGCACCTCGACGGCGCGTGACGATCCGTTGGCGAAGAATTTGACCCCTATTGGCGAATGATTGCTTCCCAAGAAGAGTGGTTCTGTGGCTCGAATCCCAGTCCCGATGAAAGAGTCGCTAAGTCTGACAGGATGGGGCCACGAAATCATCTATTGTCGGAGCAATGCTTGCCGATTTTGTTCGAGGATTTCCTGCCACTCGGTGTCGTAAAGGTTCGCATTGCGACCTTGGGTGGGAATTGCCGGTAACCAGAGGTCGGGTCGAAGATTGCTGAACTCTCCGAGAGATTTCAAATACTCGGAAGCGCCGTCTTTCTGTGATTCCAACAGTCGGCGCAATTTCTCGATCACCGAAACACTGGGCCTCACAGGGATGCGGCCCGAAATGAGAATCGATTTTTCGTCCGATCGAACCAGATAGGCCAATGAGGCTCCATGAGGGCCAGTCACGGGGATGGCTCGTATCGGAAAATCGCCGATCGAAGTCAGATCCTCTTCGGTGAGCCAGTTAATCTCATCCGAAAAGCGTTGTCGAAAGTGGTCCATCGCGGCCTTCGGTACGACCACTCGACATCTCGTTTGGCGAATCACTTCCGCCAATCCAGAGCTGGCCTCACTTGCTGCGGAGGTCATGAGGACTGTGACAATTGGCTGAGGCGATCTTCCTTGTTGTCGTAATCGCTCGGACACCACATCGACCAGGCTGCTCTCACCGGGTGCATCGACGATCACCAAGCCTTCCGAAGTGGTCAAACAGTAAAGCCCCAGAGGGCCGATATTGCCGAGGTAATCCAGTCCCTTGAGCAATTCTCGCGGAGTTCCGTCTAAGAAATTCGCACCATCGACTTCGTGCCGAGCAGCGACAAGTTGCAGCTCCGAAATTCCCGCATCGAGCAGCGCCTTCCACTCCGAGTCTGTCAGCTGCGGGTTCTGCGGAGCCTCGTCCATTTGTGGATGCCCCGGAAGAATCAGGTCTGGGAGCGGCATGGCGCGGAGTTGGCGTAATGTTTTCAAATAGTCGGCTGCGTTTCCTCCAAACAATGGTGGCAGGCTGGCGATGTAGGTTCCCATCATCCCGCGATTCGGACGGCTCAAGTTCTGAACGACATCTCCCGTGAACAAGACTCGAAGTCCGTCTCGTTCCAACAAATAGCAGAGTCCACCGGGTGTATGGCCCGGAGTGGCAATCACCGAGAATCGAGTTTCCGCGAAGGCGATCACTTCGCCACCATCGAGTTCGACGTCAACCGGTGTCGCATGGATTGAAATTGGCATTTCAAACGTGCTGAGGAACGCTTCACGCGAATCTGCGGCGCGAAGCGTCTCTGCATCGGCGCGACCTGAGTAAATCTTGGCATGAGTCAATGACCTCAGATGGGCGGCACCCAGGCTGTGATCGGCATGGACGTGAGTGAGCAGGATGGCCTTCAGGTTCTCGAGTTTCAGCCCCAGCTTTGCGACCTGAGACTTCACTGAACTCGCATTGGACTCCAGGCCACTGTCGATCATGACGAGGCCCTCCGATGTCTCCACCAAATACACCGCCGCGGGAGAGGACTTGCCGAGCAGATAGACTCCAGGGGCGACGGCGATGACATCAGGACGCAGTACCTTCGTCAGCGGAAAGTGCTGAGGCGAAAATGGCGCCCACACTTGAAACCACAACAGCCCACCCAAGGCGATCACTGTCAGACCCACAAGTGCGAGTTTTTTGATGCTCTGAAGTTTGTATCGGCTAGCTTTTGACATGAACGTCCCTGTGAAATCGGCCTCCGGATGCGAATTTCGCGTCGGGTAAATGGGAAAGCAACAAAGGACGCAGCTCCATTGCGGAGTCCCGGTTCGGCAATCAACGAGGTACGCCCGCCTTCGACGCCTCGGGCTGCGGCTTGGAAAGTCGTTGGAGCACGTTTGTAGTCGCCGCCGGCCAAACTTGAATCCGATGATCTCGCATTTTCGGAATTGGCATGGAATCCTGTCCCGGCCGGCGAATGTCCGCGTACTCAACCAACGGCATGTGGCATTCAATGCACAACCGATCGACGGCATCGCCGGTGAGTTTGCGTTGATGACAGTCGTCGGGTTGGTGGCATTTGAGGCAGCGGTCCACCAAGAACTTCTCGCGACCACGCTCATTTCGATGTGGATCGTGGCAGGTGAAGCAAGTCATGTCGGACTGGCGAAAGCACGCACTTTTTTCGAGTCGTCGCAGTTGATTGGCCGCGTGCGGATCGGGGGTGGTGTTGTCGACCTCGGCGTCGGCGCTGGACTGAACGAGATACTCCGCAAGCGGCTCTCCCGGGTGATAGCGGAATCCCGTCGAGACCAGCTCCGCTTCTCCGGAGTGACATTGAGCACAGACCGCTACGGCAAGCTCTCGATTGAGGTTCGCGGGGTTGGTGATCGCGTGAGACACCGTCTCGTTGGGATGGGCTTGATGATGTTCAACGTGCTCTCGACCGGGGCCGTGGCAGCGTGAGCAGGTCACTCCCAACTGGAATTCGGCGCGAGCAAAACGATTGAGCGTCTGCGGAACACGCTCGAACCAAGTGGCGTGACAATCCAGGCATCGCTCGGTAATCGGTCGCGCAAAATTGAAAGTTCCTTCCGCATAGTGGAAGCCCGGACTGTGTCCCCAGCGAGCGCCGTCCGTGAAGTAGCTCACCGGCAACTGGTGCAGCGCATCTTTGGACCAAGACAAGAAGCTCTGTCCCACCTTGCCCGAACCAATCACCAGGTCCATTCGCGCTTCGTGAAGAAACGCCTGGCCCTGATACTCGATGTGGAGTTGTTGATAGAAGCCGTTCGGCTTGGCGACCACTTCAAACCAAGCTTGCGGATGAAACGATTCCACGCGGTTGTCAGGCGGTTCGTATCGTCCCGGAGTCCCTTCGCGGCATGGTTCACTGGACGTTCGAAAATGCGGGGACTGCTGGCATTCGCTCCAATGCTCCGCGTGGCACTGTCCACACACTTGAGGTGGCACAATCCCAACATCCTGTGGATGCTTTGCCGCCGCGAGTCCTTGCACTTCAGGGACTCGCGGCAAGATCACCGTTCCCATGAGTTGATCTCTGAGAACCATCTCATGAACTTTTGAGTACTCATCCGTCGAAACCTCTTTGACCCTCGGCCACTTCCGGATCGGCAGATACTCTTTGGCGTTCCCCAGACGAGGATTGTCACCTCCCCAAAATGCAAAGATCAGGACGAACACGGCGAGCGTGCCAACGCACAAAACACTCCAGAGCAGCCAGTGACTCTTCATGGTGATGACTATGGATTCAAAGACTCTAAGTTCGACTTTTGCAGTTTTCAGCGTGTTGATAACTGATCTGCGGAAATAGCGTGAGCCTCCACGACAATGCTTGGGACATCACTCTCAGGCATCGAGCAAGGAGGCTCACGATGGAACTTGTACCCAGTTTTGCGGCTTTGTT
>CAMAWN010000276.1 GCA_945861865.1 Candidatus Kuenenia stuttgartensis
CAGACGCCGCTCAACTTGGCGAAGGGGCTGGAGGCGGCCGGAGTGAAGATCATCGGCACGTCGCCGGACATGATCGACGCGGCCGAGGACCGCAAGCGATTCCAAGTCATCCTCGATCAACTCGGCCTGCATCAGCCGCCGAACGACACCGCGACCGACATCACCGGTGCTCGCCATGCCGCCGAACGGATCGGTTATCCGGTGCTCATCCGGCCGAGCTTCGTGCTCGGCGGGCGCGCGATGGAGATTTGCTACGACGAAGCCCAACTTGTGAAATACACCAGCGCCGCGGTCGAAGCCTCGCAAGGCCGCCCGGTTCTGATCGACAAGTTTTTGGAGGACGCGACTGAGGTTGATGTCGATGCGCTCGCCGATTGGAACGATGTTGTGGTCGGCGGGATCATGGAACACGTCGAAGAGGCCGGTGTGCATTCTGGCGATTCGGCCTGCGCGATGCCGCCGAATTCGCTGCCGAACTCCGTCATCGAGGAAATCCGTGAGGCGACTCACAAACTCGCGCGAGCGTTGCAGGTTCGCGGGCTGATGAATATCCAATTCGCCGTCAAAGAAGAGGACGGGCACCACACGGTCTACGTTCTCGAAGTGAATCCGCGAGCCAGCCGCACGTCGCCGTTCGTCAGCAAGGCGACCGGCCGGCCGCTGGCCAAGATTGCCGCGAAGGTCATGGCCGGCGTCAGTCTCCGCGACCAAGGGGTCACCGAAGAAATTTGGCCAACCTACACGGCGGTCAAAGAGAGCGTCTTCCCCTTCAACCGTTTCCAAGGCGTCGACATCATCCTCGGCCCCGAGATGCGCAGCACCGGCGAGGTGATGGGAATCGACGAAGACTTCTCGATGGCGTTCGCCAAGAGCCAAATCGGAGCGGGGGCCAAGCTCCCGAAATCCGGTACGGTGTTCATCAGCATGGCTGGCCGCCACAAGACACTGATGATCGAGCCGATTCGCCGTCTGCAACAACTCGGCTTCAAGATCCTCGCGACCAGCGGCACCGCGCGAGTGCTCGCCGAAGCGGGGTTACCAGTGACGACCGTCAAGAAGCTGCAAGACGGCCGGCCGAATCTGCTCGACTTCATGGCGAACGACGACGTTCAACTTATCTTCAACACTCCGTCTGGCAAAGGTGCACGCACAGACGAAGGTAAAATTCGCGCGGCTGCGGTGATGCACGGAATCTCCTGCGTCACCACCGTCCCCGGCTGCCTGGCCGTCGTGCAAGCGATCGAGGCGCTCGCTCAGAATCCCACGGTGCTAGTCCGGTCGCTGCAAGAATGGCTGGCCCCTGCGGAACCGCCGTTGGTTCCACTCAACTCCTGAGAGCTAAATCCGCTTCTTCAGGCTTCGCGACGATCTGTGCTCTCGGCATAAGCACTCGATGGCGCACGGAACTCACGACGTAATTCTTGTCGGTGCAATCGAGATATTTCTCTTCGACAAACAGACAAACACTTTTCGGCCACCAAACGCTTGGAAATCGACTTCGCTCAGCGACAGCATTCGAGACCAGCATCCGCTCGGTCGCCGTCCGAGCCGTAGTGGACGAGTTCGTGGAGGTACAACCCACCACGAAAACAATCTCAGCGCAGGCGATCAGCCAGTGACGTCGTAACCTGATGGAATCCTGAAAATGACGAGGAGGGGAGATTCGCGGAAAATGAGACGGACCTCAGACGCGATCCGGTGGAAGGGGCACAATCGATACGACGTCTTTCGGAATCAGGTCAATCCCTTTTCACGTCGCGAAACTTGCTCGCGCACGAGGTCACGACCACAATCCGCCCGCCGTTGACGAACGATCGCCTCGCCAACTCGCGCTCTCAATCACATTCCGGCCCGATCGGCTGGATGAACCATTTTCTGGGCGATTACCCGCTGCCAGCCGCATCCCGGCTTCAGGAGTCCAATCATGTCGAATGCCGCCAAATCCCAAATCCAACGTGTCGCAATGCTGTTTTCCGGCGGCCCCGCTCCCGCCGCCAATGCCGTGATTTCGACGGCCGCCGCGTCGTTCAATCACCACGGCATTGAAGTCCTGGGCATGAAGAACGGCTACTCGAATCTCGTGAAGTTCAGCCCCGACCATGCCATGCAGGACGGCCGAGATTACATCAGGCTGGATTCCAATCGCCTGCGCCGCACGCGGAATACTCCGGGCATCATGATCGGGACCGCGCGAGAGAATCCCGGCAAGGGAGTCGACACGCCCACCGATCTGCAAGACGCCAAGAAGTGCGCGCGACTGAGAACCGTATACGACGCACTCTGTTCGATGAACATTGACGCCCTCATTTCGATTGGCGGCGATGACACGCTGCGAACGGCCAACAAGATGAAATTGTTTCAGGACACTCTGCCGGCTGGCAGTCGCAAGATTCCCGTCGTGCATGTGCCGAAGACGATCGACAACGATTACTTCGGCATTGACTTCACGTTCGGCTTTTTCACCGCAGTCGAAACGATGGCTGGCGAGATTCGCAACCTGCTCGCCGACGCCGAAGCCGGTCGGTCCTATTTCATTGTCGAGTCGATGGGTCGCGGTGCCGGCTGGTTGGCTTACGGGGCCGCGATGGCCGGCGAGGCCAGCCATGTCATGAGCATTGAAGACCTCGACGACTCCATGCTCACCACGGAAGAGGTCGACAACAAAGTCACCGGCCAAAAAGAGACACACAAGATCATGAAGCTCGACATGATCGTGGACCGCATCGTCAATCTGATGCGATTTCGCGAAGAACAAGAGGGGAAGGAATTCGGCGTCATCGTGTTGGCTGAAGGCCTGGCGTCGTTCTATCCGCTCACGTTGCCCGCGTCCGAGGAGACGCCGATCGAAGTTGAGTACGACCCGTTCGGTCACATCTCATCCTCCAGTGTCGACCTCGGCAAGCGGATCGCGAAACGAGTCGCCAAGCGATACGCCGCCGTTACCGGCTCGAAGCACAAGGTCAACGGTGTGCAGCTCGGCTACGAAGTCCGCTGTGCTCGGCCACATGCCTATGACGTCATCCTCGGCAGCCAACTGGGCGTCGGTGCCTACCGGGCACTCGTGGAAGATGGCAAAAGCGGTGTGATGATCTCGGTCGAAAAGCAATTCGATCTCAAGTACGTTCCGTTCGAAGAGCTGGTCGATCAGGCCACGCTCACGACGTACGTCCGGTTCATTCGGCGCGAGAGCGACTTCTACAAGCTCGCCCGATTCCTGGAGACGAACGTCGCCGAGAAAGCCTATTCCGGTCCAGACCGGCGGCAAGGCGAACGGCGTTCGAGCTAAAGGCGATTGCCTCGTCGTTCGAACGCCTACGTCCGAACTATCATGCGACCGAACGTCGGTGTCTGATCTACATCAATCCAGAAAGTTTTCTGATGACTGCTACCGTTGCCACTCAAATCCACTCCGCCTCCTCGCATGTGCCCGACTCAAGCGGCCGGTTCGGCGAGTTCGGCCGACGCTTCGTTCCCGAAACGCTGATGCAGGCGCTCGAGCAACTCACCGCCGAGTACGAGAAGGCTCAACGCGATCCGGAGTTTCATCGCGAGCTGAATGGACTGCTGAAGAACTTCGTCGGCCGGCCGAATCCGCTGTACTTCGCCGAGCGACTCACCAAGCATCTCGGCGGTGCGAAGATCTATCTCAAGCGTGAGGACTTGAACCACACCGGCGCGCACAAGATCAACAACACGATGGGGCAAGTGCTGCTGACTCGGCGCATGGGCAAGAAACGAGTCATTGCCGAGACCGGTGCCGGTCAGCACGGCGTCGCGACCGCCGTCGCGTGTGCGCGGTTCGGCTTCGATTGCGTCGTGTACATGGGCGAGGAAGACATTCGCCGCCAGAAGCTGAACGTCTTCATCATGAAAATGATGGGGGCCGAAGTGCGACCGGTGACGAGCGGTTCGCGCACGCTGGCGGACGCGATCAACGAGGCGATGCGCGACTGGATGGGTTCGGTCGAGCACACGCACTACATCATCGGCAGCGTCGTCGGCCCGCATCCGTTCCCGATGATGGTCCGCGATTTTCAATCGATCATCGGCAAGGAAGCTCGGCAGCAGTGCCTCGACATCGAAGGCCGACTGCCGACCGAAGTGATCGCCTGCGTCGGCGGCGGATCGAACTCAGCCGGGATGTTTTATCCGTTCGTCGAAGATGATTCGGTCGCGCTGACCGGCGTCGAAGCGGGGGGCCGAGGCCCGCAGCCCGGCGATCACGCCAGCACGCTCAGCTTCGGCAACAAGGGAGTGCTGCACGGCAGCTACAGCTACGTCCTGCAAGATGCCGACGGCCAAACGATGCCGGTGCATTCGATCTCCGCCGGCCTCGACTATCCCGGTGTCGGCCCGGAGCACAGCTATTGGAAAGACTCCGGCCGCGTGAGCTACGTCAACATCCGCGACGACGAAGCCCTCGCCGCGTTCCAAACGCTGGCGAAGCTCGAAGGCATCCTGCCCGCCATCGAAAGCTCGCACGCCATCGCGCAAGCCATCAAGACCGCCGGCCAACGCAGCCCCAACGACATCGTCGTGATCTGCCTCTCCGGCCGAGGCGACAAAGATGTCCACGAAGTCGCCCGACTACTGGGGAAAGACATTTGACCGAAGTAGATAGTAAGGCCGGCTAGGAAAAGACTTGGCTCGCGACACAATCAAAATCATTTGCCATCAACCAATGCACGATTTTTTCAAGATTCCTTCGCAATCGCAATCGTTCCTGTTCGATTGAATTTCGCGCATGATCCCAACTTTGGCAACGAATCTTTTCGGTGATTGTCTACCGCGTCGGATCGAACAAAGGAAATGGTTGAGCGGTTCGTCGTTTTTGTGCGAGGAAGTTCGAGTGGATTGCGGAGAAGTTGATCGCAAGTGAGGCCAGACTTTGCGGTTCACGACGGACGGACGAATGGCTTGCTCGGCGCGGTAGTTCGTGGCCTCGACGTTGGGTCGCGACTTCCACCAAGTCGTGCGTGCGACGCAGCACGCATTGCTGATGCGTCGCGTTAGTGAAGCGGTCATCGGGAGCCCAGCCGGCGTGGATCAACACGCCGGAGGACTCTGCGCCGAGCACTCCGGCCGCGACGTCGAAGCCATGCGAGCGAGCGATCTCGCAGAGCGTCGCCTGTTCGCCGACCAACATATGATTCCACGCATTCACTCCGCCGATCCGCCAACCCGTTTCATCCGAATGCCACGCGGTGAGCTGCGGATCGAGGCCCGAATCTCCTGATACGCCGGCTCGCACTTCGTGTAAGAGGCTGACAAAGAACTGAATCTGGAGACTTGTTTCACGGCGGCACGAGAATTGCGCCCGACCATGACAGACCCCTTGTCGGTTTCACAAGGAGAACTGTCATGGCGGACGCGTGTATGCCGGAGAGATTCTATGAATTGGTTGGTCCAATGTGACCTGCGGAAAAGGAGCCGAGTTCAGTCGGAGGGCGGCACCGACTCGACATCGGATTGTGCTGAAGGTGATTTGGTTTGTGTTGGTCACGGGCTGCCGATGGAAAGACGTGCCCCAAGAACTGGGCGGTTGTGGTGCAACCGCTCGCACGCAGTTGCAGGCGTGGGAGCGGGCCGGAATGTGATTGATTACCGCGTGACTGAACTTGCGCCCTGTTCGTGGGGAATGTAATCTCCGGGCATCATGGAAGAAGTCGAAGGGTTGCGACGGCGCGTTGGCGAGCTGGAAGCGTTGGTGGAGAAGCTGACGCGGACGGTCGAGCAGCG
>CAMAWN010000277.1 GCA_945861865.1 Candidatus Kuenenia stuttgartensis
GAACAATCGGTGATACGACGAGAAGTGTTTCCCGGCCGCGTCGCCGACGGCCAGAATCATCCGTGTGACCGTGCGTCGTCTGGCGAAGACCCAACCCGTCAGCAACGTTGTCAAACTGGCGAAAGTCGGCGCGGTCATCGTGGCGGACAGTCCCTGCACCAAAGCCGCAAAACCGGGTACAAGTTCCATCGTGAGCCTCCTTGCTCGATGCCTGAAAGTGATGTCCCAAGCATTGTCGTGGAGGCTCACGCTATTTCCGCAGATCAGTTATCAACACGCTGAAAACTGCAAAAGTCGAACTAAGAGGCTGACAAACAACCTCCCGGCAACTTCGAAACCGCCGAGGATTTGCCAACCGGAATGAGGTTCTTTGTCAGCCTGTAATCTAATCATCTTCGCCAGAGGGCGCTAGAGGTTCGCGTGATGCGCTCTAGGCTTTGTCAGAAAACCTTTATCCTGTTGAAGTCCGCCGGTACGGTTAGATGAACTCCAGCTTGAGCATGCCACCCAAGTTTTTGGCGGCCTTCTCAAATCGCGAGAAAATGCGACGACATTATTCTTTGAGCCCTCCCATCAAGCATTCGACGATGCTCCGTTGGCGATCAGCGTCACGATCGAACTCGACCGGACGTGCGTCGCGATCTTCGTTGGCTTGGGAGGGAATCACCGGTTGGATCTCCGGGGAGGCTCTGCGAACATCGGGACGGGAGTCCCAGCCGACCAGCGAACTGGCGGAACATCGGGAACAAATCCGGCAGTCGTTGGAGCAACCGCCGGCGCGGACGATCGCGGAAGCCTGTCAGCGGATCAAAGATCTGACCGGGATTGAGCGGGGGCCGACTCAAGTGCGGCAGTTCTTGAAGGGGCGGGGACGGAAGTGGCCAATGGTCCGCGCGATTCCGGTGCCGCCGAAAAAAACATGGCGGAGCATGCTGCCGACCAAGCTTGTTTCTGGACGAGCAACTGACTCCCGCGGTGCGAACTGCTGCACAAGATCGCCGCGCTGGGACTGACGGGACCGATCACGCTGGTTCTGGACAACGCCCGCGACCAACGCAATGCCGTGGTCATGGCCTGCACCGAACAACGGGGAATCACGCGGCTGTTCCTGCCGTCGTACTCTCCCAACCTGAATCTGATCGAATGGCTGTGGAAGTTCCTCAAACGCCGCTCACTCGACGACCGCGATCATCCCGCCTTCGCCAACGTCCGAGAGGCCCTCGAAGAGACGCTCACTCAACTCGCGACCACCTACGCCACTTCCAACGCCTTGAAAACGTCTCACTCATGCCCGCGTCAGGCATAACGCGGATGGTCGAGCAGCAAGCGAAGACGATTGAGAAACTGACCGCCGCGTTGGAGGAAGCTCGCCGGGTGGGGAAGCGGCAGGCGGCTCCGTTTCGACAGGGGCCTCTCAAGCCTGAGCCGAAGCGGCCGGGACGCAAGCCGGGGGATCAATACGGCCAACAGTTCCGCCGAGCGGTTCCCAGCGACGACGAGATCGACGAGACCTATGACGTGCCGTTGCTGCCGGTGTGTCCGCAGTGCGGCTCGCGGCACCTGGCCGAGACACGCGCCGCGACGCAGTCCCAGATCGAGTTGCCGGCGAAGCCGATTCAACGTCGCTTCGACGTGCATGTCGGTTGTTACAGCGAGTGCGGTCAGCGTGTGCAAGGTCGTCACGAGTTGCAAACGCCCAACGCCCTGGGAGCAGCGAGCGTGCCGTTGGGAGCGAATGCTCACGCGGCGATGGCCTGGCTCAACAAGTCGCTGGGGATTCCTCACGGCAAGATCGCGAAGTTGTTCAAGCATCTGTTCGCGATCGTGATCCACCGCAGCACCTCGGCGAGGTCGATCGCTCGCACGGCAACGAAGTGGTAAGCGTCCGGCGCAACACCTATTTTTGTCGTGGTAGCTTGATCCGTTTTCGGGAATTCACGAGACGAGATCAGGAGCACGACGATGAATGGCAAAGGTCCGGGTCGGGATTACCTCCCGATCCGCGGTCGGAGGGTGCGGCTTCTACTGGAAGAGTTTCAAACCAACGGACCTGGTCGTGTCGAACAGATCTCGCGTCGCATCGAGTCTGGCGATCAGAACGCCGTCGCCAGGACTGCTCGGGAACTGAAACCAGCGCGGATGCGATTTCGGCCACGACGCTTCGCAACTTGGCTGGGGCTTTGGAACAGTCCACCGGCATAGTGAGCCGCGGATGTCATACGCATCCCAAGAAATAACCGCGCAGTCGCATTCGCAAAGACTTCCGAAGTCTCGACGACTTCAGAAGTCTGTCGAGCGTGACTATTTCTTGGGATGCGAATCAGGAGCGTCTGGTTGCGCGGCTGCGACGCGAAATGAATCGAGGTCTGGATCACATCCCACTTGTCGCCGCTTCCGCCCGAACAGATTCCTGGGCAAGTGTCTGACAAATGGAGAGCTTCAACCGACGGTGCTCCGGAGAAGCTCGATGAGCTCAGCCGATGCGACGGTGACTTGCTCGCGAGTCAGCAAGTTTTTGACCTGCCACTGGCCAGCGGCGAACTCGCGATCGCCCGCGATGACGGCTGCGGGAAATCCTTTGCGAGCGGCGTATTTCAATTGCTCGCCCAGCGAAACCGCTTCGGGATAGACCTCGGCGGGAAGCCCCGCTGCTCGCAGTTCGCGAGCGAGACGGTGGTAGTCGCCGAGATGATTCGCGTCGAAGTACGCGATCAGCACTTTGGCCGGCGTCGAAGCGGCGGCGACCATGCCCAGCTCTTCCATCGCGGCGAGCAACCGGTCGAGGCCCAGGCTCGCACCGACTCCCGGCAGCTTCTGCGTCGTGAAGAGTTCGGCGAGGTTGTCATATCGGCCTCCCGAACAGACGCTGCCGATGCTGGGCAGATCGCCGAGAAACGTCTCGTAAATCGTGCCGGTGTAGTAGTCGAGCCCGCGCGCGATCGCGAGGTCGAGTTCGACTCGTTCGTCGGGCACGCCCGCTTGAACGATCGTCGTGAAGAGTTCTCGCAGCCGAGCGACTCCCAACAATCCCGCATCGTTGCCGGCGAGTTTCGATTCGAGCGTCGTCAGCATCGCGAATGGCTCGCCTTTGAGTTCTGCCAGCGCGATGACATCGTCGGCTTGCTCGGCGGTTGCACCGACCCGTTCGGTCATTTCGGCGATGACTTTGTCTCGGCCGGCCTTCGGCAGTTTGTCGATACACCGCAGCACGCCGGCGGATTTGTCGGCGAGTCCCAGCTTCTGCAACAGGCCGTTGAGCACCAGTCGGTTGTTGACTCGAATCTTGAACTTCGAGAAGCCCAGTCGCTCGAAGAGATCGTGAATCACGAGCAGCGTTTCGATGTCGGAGGCATTGGACGTCGTACCGATCGTGTCGAAGTCGCACTGCATGAACTCGCGATAGCGACCCTTCTGAGTATTCTCGCCACGCCAGACGGTGCCGATGTGATAGCGCTTGAAAGGCGTGCCGATTTCGTGAATGTGCTGAGCGGCGAAGCGGGCCAGCGGAACGGTCAGATCGAATCGCAGGGCGACGTCGCGATCACCGTTGTCGCGGAAGCGAAACAACTGCTTGTCCGATTCGTCGCCCCCTTTGCCGAGCAGAATCTCCGCGTGCTCCAGCGCTGGCGTGTCGATGGGCGAGAAACCGTAGCTGCGATAGACCTGCCGCGCGGTGTCGATCAACTTCTCACGAGCGATCATCGCGCTTGGCAGATAGTCGCGGAAACCTTTGAGAGTCGTCGGCTTGATGATCGGGCGAGACATGGGCTTCTGATTTGAAATTTGAGATTTGAAATTTGAGATTGGCATCGCCAGTCCGGATTTGAGGCTCATGCCGACTCGATGACGTTGCTCAAGATCGGCAGGCTGAGTTTCCTCGCGCGGCCAGAGAACTTGGTTCGCGGAACTTGTGGGAGAAATGCTTCTGCGAATTCGACGATCTGTTCGGAACATTCAAAGAGCATGTCGTACTGGCCGTCGCCGTCGTACTCGCAGTCGTCAGTGGTGTAGTCGCGACAGATTTGCGGACGATCCTGGTAAATGCCGCAGCGATAATCCTCCTGCAGGTGGTCGCAGTCGTTGTGGACCATCAGATACCAGGTGTCGCCGTCGACGAAAATCGAGACTCGGCCGTGGATCAGGTACCAGCGGAAGTAGTCGAAATCCTTGCGAATTTTCGGCGTTTCGATGGGCAACGCGAAGTAGCGGCAGCACTTCGCGGTACAGTGGTCGCAGAGGCATTCGCCGGGTTTCAGGTCCGCTCGGGCAAATTTGGGCTTGGGCATGGAATTCACTTGGGCCAAGTGTCGATTGAAGGCTGACGACAAAGGTGCGGGATTCTATCGGTCGACCGGCCCGATGGGTACGAATGGCTGGCCGTCGGAGAATCCTGTGTCCTGAAGCCAAAATCTCGTTCTTGACCCCTTCAAAAAAGCCGCCGTATTATCCCGCAGGACGAGTCGGAGACCGTCTTGCTCGCGGCCGCAGATTTCGGTGGGGACGAGGATCGTGAATTTCGCGAATCGTCCGTGCCGAGCCAGCCGCTCCAGAAGGAACGTACGCCATGAAAAAGTTTGGAATCTGGTTGGTCATTCTGGTCATCCTGCTGGCGGCCGGCGGAATGATGTTGGCCTCGCGGCTAACGGTGGTGCGTTCCGGTTGGCAGAAGAAAACCGCTGACGGTCAGGCCAAAGTCTTGGACCTGCGGAAGAAAGCGGCTGAGGCCCAGAAGTTGGTCGACACCGCTCGCAGCGATTTGCAGCAAGCCATTCACAGTTGGGATTGGTACCGGATCTCTCCCCAGGTCACCAAGGGGGCGCGACCGGGAGTCCTCGGCGTCTCGCTGGGGACAAGTCACGGATTGCAACCGAATTCGGTGGTCTTTGTGTTTCAACCGTCACTCGACGGAGCGGGCACGAGTTTCGTGGGACCGTTCAAAGTTGTTGCGGCTCAGCTTCAAGAGGCTTCAGCCACGCTGGTTCCGAATTGGCGACTGCGTCCAGAAGAGGAGCAAGCGAGTCTGACGTGGCGGTACGGTCCGAACTGGCGCGTTCGCTCAAATGTCCCACGTCAGCACAAGACGCAGTTCTCGGAATTCGAGATGATGATCCTCACCAAGGACGAGTTGCTGGCGGCGCAACAGCAGCACTTACAACTTCAACAGAATGCCAAGTCCAAAGCCGAGGAGCATCGGGAGTTGCGGATGAAGGAACTTAAGGGCGATCCGGATCAGGCCAATCAGAGCCTCGACAAATTTCTACGTGAGGGCTATCACAAGGCGGTGGCTGATTTGGAAATCGCCCGCAACGCCGTGCAGGCGGATGTGGACGAACTCCGGCGGCAGGTCAAACGGACGCGCGACGAGATCGACCGGCTGGCTCAAGAAAACGTACAGTCGGCCGAGAAGGGTTCGAGCGACGTTCCGAAGGCGGCCGCCAGTCCGAAGACCACCAGCCAGAAATAGAGCGGCAGTCATTTCGATTGCGCTCGGTGCGATTCCTCACGGTGCGTGATATGGGTTTCGAAGATCGCGACTACTATCGAGACCCCGAATGGCAGCCGGATCGCGGTGATCATTCCGCAATTCGCTGGTTGATCGTGCTCTGCATCGGAGTGTTCGTTGGCCAGTTGATCGACGCTCGTGTGACAGATTGGTTGGCACTGACAACCGGCGACACGATTCCGAAGTGGCAAGTTTGGCGTTTGCTG
>CAMAWN010000278.1 GCA_945861865.1 Candidatus Kuenenia stuttgartensis
ATGGTGCAACAACTCCCAGAGAAGGTGCGGCAATCGCTGGAGGCTCAAACCGTCTTCCCGACTCGGCTCGGCCGCCCCGATGAATTCGCGTCGCTCGTGCTGCACATCCTCGACAACCCGATGCTCAACGGCGACGTCATTCGGCTCGATGGCGGCATGCGAATGGCGGCAAAGTAGGCCATTTGGGCTTCTCATCGTTGGTTGATTTGCTGGACGACAGGCACACCAGCGACGACCACATTCCCAGCGACGCGAGACTCAAAACCAGCGAGCACGGTTGAAAGCTGCGGAAGCGATATCAAGACGGCTGGCTTTTCCTCCGTCGCGAGCCGCCTTATTTTGCTCTGGCTGTCGGCAACGAGCGCCGCTTTCAGGAGATGAAGTAATGAAGTCGCTACGAGTCGTTTTGGTGCCTCTCATTTGTTGCCTGTGTGCGATTGCCACAGAGGCGGCGGATCGTCTGCCTGTCCCCGACGATGCGGCACAGAAAGCGGCGCTCGTCACGGTGAAAGATGTTTTTCGGCAAGACCTTGCCGCTGCGAAGTCGGCAACACAGCAGGTGGAACTGGGTCAGCGAATGCTGCGCAGCTTAGAGGAGAAGACGGAGGCAGCCACCGCGAACTATGTGTTGCTGGTCCAGGCTCAGGGTCTCGCGGTGAAGGCGTTCAATCCCGAGCTGACTCGGCAGGTGATCGACGAACTCGCCAAGCGTTATGAGGTCGATCCGCTGCTGTTGCGAGCGGCCGCCATTCGTGATCTGAGCAAAGGCCCCACGGACAGCAAACTGCATGGCAATCTCGCTCAAACCGCGCTCGTCTTGGTCGATGACTGTGTTGAGCAGGAGCGATTCGAGGTGGCCGCCTCGGCGGTGGAATTGGCCAACTCGTTGGCGATTCGCGCGAAGAGCAACGACCTCCGCAAACAATCGACGACGCGCAAGACCGAGGTGGCCGAGTTGCAGAAGCTGTGGACCGACGCACGCAAAGCGCGAGACACCTTGAGCAAGTCGCCGCAGGATGCCGCCGCCAACGATGCTCTCGGGCGCTATCTGATCGCTGCCAAGAATGATTGGGACCAGGGCCTGAGGCATTGGGTGCTAAGCTCCAACGAGGACATCCAAAAAGTTGCCAAACAAGACAACGATGTCCTTGATGCGCTGGGGCCATCAAGCATGGAGAAGAATGTGGCCCTGGGTGACAGTTGGTGGGACTTGGCTGCCAAGCAATCGTCTCCCGCGCTGAAAGCCGCCATGAAATTGCGGGCCGGCCAATGGTACGACTCCATTCTCGGCGGTCTGGAAGGACTCACAAAAGCACGCGCCGATCAACGCCTTACGGAGAGCCGTTGGCTGAATGATCCCATCGTGGCCAAACGCATGCCGCGGAGCCGGACTTGGGAGAAGTTGAACTCTCGGTTCGCGGCGGCCGAGGGTTGGTTCACGGGAAAGCTCGCTTTGTGCCAAGCGGCACCGTTCGAAGAAGCCCTGTCTCTGAACCAAGTTCTCACCCTCTGGAAATTTCGCCCGATCCGCTTTCGTCCCTATCGCACGTCCGATGGCCTGAAGGTCGCCGCCATCTGGCACAAGAGTCCGATCGAGTCTCAGATCACCCACGGCTCGCAGTACCAAGTTCGCCAACGCGAAGAAGAGTTGCGCGAGCTGGGATTTTTCCCGTGCGATGTCGCGGGCTATTTCAATGAATCGGGCGAAGAGGAATTCACCGTCGTTTGGAATAAGTCTAAACCGCCCGGAGCGACCGACGCGATTTTGGTGTTGTCCCACAAGACCGGAGAGAAGATGGAGCAGCACACGGCAGAAGCTCTGCCTGTCGCGGTGCATCATTTCTGGACCCCCAAGCAGGAACCCGTTGATAGTCAGGTTCGCACCAAACCGGGCGGTGCTCATGGGCACGTTTGGGGAAGCCGTGGTGCGGTGCAGAAAGCACTCGACGAAACGAAGATTGTTTGTGTCGATCTCAGTTTGTCGTCGCTCGGCAATGAATCCGATCTCAACAAACTGCATTGGGCCGCCACGTTTCATCCACGCGACAACACCCAATTCGCGGAAGTCTACAAGCCAAACGTCGCCGGGAATCGCGCCGAGTGGCGCAAGCTGGCCGACGCGGGTTATTCCCCGGTGGCGATCGGAGCCGTCTCGCTCCGCAATGGTGCCACAGTCTCGTCCACCATTTGGCATCGCTCCACCAAGTGATGGACGACTACTCGTAGAGACCTTTGATCGCGGGCTTCCCGTATTCGGTCAGCAAATCTTCGACTTCGCGAAAGAGCGGATGATGCGTTTTCGCAACAAAGTTGGTCTCCATGCGGATGACGCCATACCGAACGAATTCGCGGTCACCGGATCGTCCAGGCGCAAACGAATTCCAAGCGCGGTTCCACAACGGCCCGCTCGACATTCCGTGAAGCTGCAATGACTGTCCTCGGACGGACGCGCGGGCTCCGCCGATCTTAATGAGGAACCCATCCTTGGCCGGTCCGATTTCGACGTGAGACTTCGTGGCGACGCTGCCATTCGCATCGACCGCATGCAGCACAAACTCTTGAACCTGATACGAAACCAACAATTCATTACCGACTCGTTTCACGGTCGCTTCTGGATGTCGCTTCTCGATCAGCGTGCGCAATCGTGGTTCCAAGACATCGAAAAGCTGGTCGATGAGAAATTTGGCGGTTCGATCATACCTGTTCTGCACACTCTTCTCTTCCAGTCCACATTCCTTTTCAAGCAACGCCAAGATATCTGCACCAATCTTCGGATTGGTCAATGCGCCCGGCGAATAATCCAGATGAACGAACCCTCGATCCTTGGGAAGCTTGAATTCGTAGAGGTGACGACTCCAATAAAACTCTCGAAGCTCTTGGTTGGGTCCTCCTCCGAGCTGCCCGCTGTACCCTTCTTGCGACCACCCCAAAGTCACCATAAAGCCGCGATCGGTCGGCCCTCGATCAGTCGTAAGCTCTTTGTTCGTTCCACCCTTTCCACCGCGATACACGGAGTATTCTTGGCAAAGAAACTCCATCCGCACGGAATCCTCCTCGATGGAAACCTTCACTTCCGGCGCATTCTTCCGAACGGCATCAACGATCTTGGCGAAGACTTCACGTTCAACCCGCAAACCGCGGAGTTCCTCCTCGCATCTCGAATGAGACGGTGCGATGCCGCCCGCCAACAACAGAACAAGTCCAATCGCGATTTGATTCTTACGGCGGCACATGATTCGGTCTCCAGGGATTGCGGGATGTCGGTCCATCACCATTGCGGCCAGTTGCACTCAGACGATCGTGGTACGGTTTAGCGGAGCGCCGCCTGCGCGGTTTCTTCGATGGCTGCGTTGTCATGGTCTTGCAGTCGCCGCAGCGATTCGCTGACTCGGCGAGCGGACTGTTTCAGGAACAAGTTCGCAGCAGGTTGCAGACCTGCCCCACGGTCAGCGTCGAGGCGAGCGAGCACGCAGCAAGACGCGAACAGTTCCATCGCAGCCTCAGCAATCGGTTCTTGCACGAGTTGCCGTTCCAGGATTTCCTCGCGATGACGGATCAGCGATTTCTGGACGGTCAGCCCGAAGCGGTGGATCAAGCGGCTGAGTGTTTCGGCGTGCGGAACTAACACCGGCGACTGCACCGGCACGGCGGGACGATTGAACCGGCGCGAGACTTCTTCCGACACGAATCGGCTAAGCGTCCCGCAGCCGTGCCACGGATGATGCAGCGCCTCCCACACGGAGCGCAGCCGCTCGCCCGGTTCGCGCATGCCGACCAGCGCGATGAACGATGTCAGCACTTCGTTCGCTCCTTCGCCGATTTGGTTGATTCGCGCGTCGCGCAACATGCGTTCGAGCGGGCGATCGCAGAAGTAGGCGGCTCCGCCGTAAATCTGGAACGCATCGTTCACGATCGTCCAGAGCCGCTCGGTGCTCCACACTTTCAGCATCGCTGTTTCGAGCATGTAGTCTTCGAGGCCGCGATCAATCAGGCCGGCGGTGACGCTGGTCATCGCTTCCATCGCGTAGGTCCACGCCGCCATCCGAGCCAGCTTCTTTTGCACGAGCGGGAACTCACCCAGCGTGCGGCCGAATTGTTTCCGAACGCGAGCGTGTTCGGTCGCCAAGCGCAGGCAGGTCTTCGCCGAGCCGGTGCAGCAAGCTCCGAACGTCGTGCGACCGAAGTCGAGCACCGTCAGCGCGACTTTCAACCCTTTGCCCAGCGGGCCGAGGATGTTTTCTTTCGGGACCGGCATGTTCTCGAACGCCAGCTTGGCGGTCGCGGTGCCGCGAATGCCCAGCTTCTCCATCCGCGGTTCGACCACGCGAAAGCCCGGCAAGTCGGGCGTGACCAGAAACGCGGTGACGGCCGTGTCGCTGCGGCCGGGGACGACCGTGCGAGCCATCACCGTCAGCACATCGGCGATCGCGCCGTTGGTGATGTAGCGCTTCTCGCCGTTGAGCACGTAATGCGAACCGTCCGCCGACAACTTCGCTTGAGTCTGCACGTTGCTCGCGTCCGATCCTGCTTCCGGTTCCGTCAGAGCAAACGCGGCCAGCTTGCGGCCGTGAATCAAATCGGGCAGCCAACGTTGCTGCTGCATCTCAGTTCCGAACAGCAACAGCGCCCGCATGCCGATCGAATGATGGGCGTTGACGAAAATCGACGTCGCACTGCATCGCCCGCCCAGCTCTTCGAGGATGCGGCAATAAGCCAGTTGCGAGAATCCACGTCCGCCCATCGCTTCGGGAGCCGTCATGCCCAACACACCGAGCCGTGCCAGACCGTCGATCACACTGCGAGGAATGTCCGCCTGACGGTCAATGGCGTCCGGATCGAGATGCTCGTTGCAGTACGCACGCAGTTCGCTGAGCGAGTCATCGACATGGAGTTGCTCGATACCGGACAGACGCGGATACGGCAGCACCAGCTCGGAGGCGAACCGCCCCGCGAACAATTCTTTGGCAACGCTCCGCTGCGGCGAGCCCGCGAAGAGCAATTCTTCGGCCTGCTTCACCTGCTTGTCACGTTCCGTATTCGTCATGAAGTGATTCCTTGAACGTCGGCACCAGGAGCATCAACCACGTTTTGGCGAGTGTGCCGGTCTGAATGTGTTGGATCAAGACTCGATTGCTCTCCGTTGGGCTTGTCCCAACGGGAGCACGACTGGCAGCTACAGAAAACCCGAATGTGAAAACGCCCCCGTGGGGCTTGTTCCCACGGAGCGAGTGACTGTCGAGCTTGCTCAGTGATTTCAGCGGCACGTTGCTCCCGTGGGGACAAGTCCCACGGAGAGCCAAAGTCGTCATCGTGTTGTGGGTAGCGATCAGTCGTGCTCCCGTTGGGGTAAGCTCAACGGAGAGCAGTTTGAGCGGAGATTTGTTACCGCGCCACGATGGTCGTTGGCTGCTGCAATTTCCCGCGCACTGCGCCACAATGCCCCCCTTCCCGCCGCGGCCTGGGATTCATCAAGAGCCTTGATGGCCAACTGGGTTGCTCATTCCCCAAGGAGTCCCGCCGATGAAAGTTTCTGTGGTTTCCGTAGCCGCTGCATGCGCGTTGTTTTGGCTGGTGGCTGAAGGAGCGGCTCAGGTGCCGTCGAAGCCGGGCGATTGGCCGCAGTGGCGCGGGCCGAAGCGGGACGGCATCAGCTT
>CAMAWN010000279.1 GCA_945861865.1 Candidatus Kuenenia stuttgartensis
AGAACAATCACGTTGATCGTCTGCGACAGCGATCCGGTCGGCGTGAAGGTGAGCACACCACTGCTACGCAGGTAATCGAACCCGTCCTGACCGGAACCGACTGACGTGTCGTAGTTGATGGTCACGTTGCCTGTCGGTGGTGCTGACAAGGTGACGGTGAAGCTCATCGTGCTTTGCCCCGAATCGCCTTCGGGGTCCAAGTTCACGTCAATGATTGAAGCGGTCGTCTGTGGTGGACCATCGTCGTCGATGATCGTGCCGACTCCTTGGTTGTCGAACAGTACGGCATTCATGGCGTTCGCCAGATTGACAACAAAGAATTCTTCGGACTCCGGAGTGGGATCATTGAAAACGGACACAGTCACAGTCTGCTGCGTCACACCAGGCGCGAATGTGAGCGTCGTGGTTGGGATGCCCTGATAGTCCGGCGGATTTCCAGTTGAAACAGCAGTTCCATCAAAAGTCGAAAAATCGACGGTGACGGCTGACGTCACCGGTTGCGACAATGTGACTGTGAAAGTTGCAGTCGTCACCCCGTTGAGGATGACATCGACATTCTCGATCCCCCATGACTCATTATCGCCGCCTTCAAATCCTGCACCATCTGCAAAGAACTCGATGGTCAGTGTGCTGGCCGCGTGCGGGATGTTATTGAACAGTGGGTCAAGCCCCATATTCCAGGCGCTATCGACGGGCGAGCCGTTGGATGGAGGCACTGACCCTCGTTCAATTAACGGCAGCGGCGTCAACAAAACGCCTGGGGCCGGAACGTACGTTTGATTGGCAAAGGCAGGATGGCCAAACGAACGACGGAAAACTGAATTGCCATCAACTCGAACATTGAAGAAGTCGTTGACCCCTGAGCCACCGCCTGAACCATCCCAAGAGTTGATGATCGCTAACAGAAAATTGATGTCGATTCTGGAGTGAGTTGGGAGATTATTTAGGGTCAATGTCGTTCGCACCTGCGGAACAGTGCCTGGGTTGGCTGCAGTTCCACCCGTCGTGTTTTGCAAGAAGCTCCCACTAAAGACATTCGTGCCGGTTCCCAATCCCACAAAACCTTGGACTGGCACGAGTGTCGTTGTCCCGGAAAGTTCTGGAGGCACACCGCTATTGAAGTTCGTGGAGAAAATCGTCGCGACGCCGTTGGACTCGTTCACCGTCGTGTCGCTAATGATTAGGGTTGGCGGAGGGGGCGGCTTCACGTCTTCACTCGAACGAACCAAGTCATTGCCGGTTCCGCCTTCAATCGAATCGGCACCAAACCCGCCGAGTAGCGTGTCGTTATCGGCTTGACCATTGAGTGTGTCATCACCGGCCGCTCCGCTCATCGAGTCATTTCCAGAACCACCTAGCAGCGAATCATTGCCCGCGTCGCCGATGATCGTGTCGTTGCCGGACTGGCCATTCAGAGTGTCGTTGTCCGCGCCGCCCGAAACGAGGTCCGTGCCATCGCCACCCAGCAGGCTGTCATTGCCCGCTTCACCGCTAATTGTGTCGTTCCCGCCTTGTCCGTCGATGACGTCGTCTCCATCACCACCCAGCAGCAAATCGTTGTTCGCACCGGCGATGATCGAATCGTTGCCGGCGTTGCCGTTGATGGTGTCGTTGCCGCCGTCGCCATTGAGCGTGTCGTTGCCGAGTCCGCCGTCGAGATTGTCGGCTCCGTTGCCGGCCAGCACGTTGTCATCGCCGTCCCCCGCGTTGAGCGAATCGGCTCCGTCACCCCCATCGAGTTGATCGTTGCCGCTGCCGCCGATCAGCGAGTCGATTCCATTGCCACCGCGCAACGTATCGTTGCCCACGCCACCGGTGAGCGTGTCCGCTCCGTTGCCCCCTCCAGCGAGTCGTTGACGCTGCCTCCCAACAGCACGTCGGTCCCGTCGCCTCCCAACAGACTGTTGGGCAAATCGGGCGAGCCGGTGATGGTGTCGTTGCCGTCCCCTCCGCTGACCAAGATGCTCGGCAGGAGCGTGAACTGCGCCGCCGTCACACCACTCAGGTCGATCACGTTGGCCGCATCGCTGCCGGTCACGACCAATTTTCCGATGGCCGAAGCATTCACCGTTGGAGCCGTATTCAGGACGACGCCATTGGCCAGAATCTCCACCTGCAAGGCGGCATTGGTTCGCACGGTGATCGAGTCCGCGCCGGTCGAAACGATGTTCAACTCGGTCCCAATCAGCAGAGCCGCTACGGTCGGCAGAACCCGTGTTTCCAGGCATTCCACGCTCAGGGGTCGGGTGTTCGATTTTTCGGAATTGGCCGTCGCAGCGTGTCGTCGTGGCGAGCGATTTCGTCGGCCAATTCCGAAAAATCGAACACCCGACCCCGCGCCCATTCGTAACGATTGCAACCAAGACGTCAGGGACATGGATTGTTCCTTGGAGGATGGGCACTCTTGCCCGTCCGGTTTTGATGGTTCGCTCAAAGAGACGGGCAAGAGTGCCCATCCTCCGAAGCAGGTCCGCCACCGCAGGCAGACTCGTGCATTCGGCGACAATCCGTGTCTCTGTTGCCGGAGGCTCGTTCGAGAAAACCGAGCGGACCGCCATTCGCGCCGTCTCCGCTTCTAACGGCACGACCGCAACCGGAACTTGCTCAGAAGCGTGACCGCCCGAACGACGCTCAGAACGCATGAAACTCGGACGACCGAGCGTTCCGCGACAACAGCTATCGTGCGCATTCCCGCGCGGTTGCGCACTCGCAGAAGCACCGTCACAGCCGGCGCGACCGGACCTTCGCCAGAAGACAGGTCCGGAGCGAGATTCTGGAGGGCGAGACGGATGGGGACTTGAGGGGACACGACACTGACTCGGAAGGCTCGCGAGGTCTGTGGCTTCTGAGTATGTCTCCGAGCTATGGACTTATTGGATTTACTCAAACGTTCGGAAGGGAAGACGCTGGAATTCAAGCGGGATTTGTCGTCGCCTGACGGAGTGTTGCGGTCGATCGTGGCCTTTGCGAATACCGCCGGCGAAACACTGTTGATTGGTGTCGAGGATAAGACACGGCATGTGCGTGGCGTCGCGGATCCGTTGGCGTTGGAAGAACGCCTCGCCAACCTCATCAGCGACTGCATCGCGCCACGGTTGGTGCCCGGACTGGAAATTCTGCCGTGGAGGAAAACTCAGGTCGTTGCCGTGCAGGTTCATCCCAGCCCCAGCCGACCACATTATCTCAAGAGTGCCGGACTCGATGGCGGCGTGTTTGTGCGCGTGGGATCGACGAATCATCGAGCGGACCAAGAGCTTTGTGCCGAATTACGCCGATTCGTTCGCGGCGAAAGTTTTGACGAACAGTCGCTTCCGGAATTCGACTCGGAAGTCCTCGACTTCCGAGTGGCTTCCGAGTTGTTTTCGCCAGTCCGCAAGCTCAGGCGTGCCGACCTGGAGACGCTCCGTTTGGTCACGAAGCACCAAGGGCGATTCGTCCCGACCGTGGGCGGGTTGCTGCTGTTTGGTCGCGACTGCGAACGCGAACGAGCATTTCCGGATGTTTGGATTCAGGTCGGTCGTTTCCAGGGGACGGATCGCGCCCGGATCGCCGATCGTGTGGAAATTCGCGAATCACTGGTGCCTGCCGTCGAAGCGGTGGTTGGTTTCGTGCAAAAGTATAACCCGCGCGCGCGGCGGAGATCGGCGCGGTACGACGAACGGATCGCTGGAGGTTGCCACCGGTGGCCATTCGCGAAGCAGTCGTGAATGCCGTCGTGCATGCGGATTACTCGCAACGCGGGGCACCGATCCGTGTGGCTCTGTTTGACGACCGCCTGGAAATTGAAAACCCTGGCCTCCTGCCGTTCGGGTTGACGATCGACGACCTGCGTCACGGAGTCTCCAAGCTGCGTAATCGAGTCATCGGCCGAGTGTTTCACGACCTGGGGCTGATCGAGCAATGGGGCAGCGGCATTCAGCGGATGACAGCCGCCTGCCGTGATGCGGGTTTGGCCGATCCCGTTTTCGAGGAAATCGGCACTCGTTTTCGGATGACGTTGGCGACGTCGCGTCAGCGTGAGCCTCTGCTGGATGACATTGACCAGACAATTCTGTCGGTCCTGACTCATGAATCCGGACGCTCGACGCAGGAAATCGCCAACACCATCAACCGTTCAACACGCGCGACGCGTCCCCGACTTGCGCATCTCGTCGAACGCGGCTTCGTGCGTGAAGTCGGCACCGGTCCACAAGATCCCAAACGTCGCTATTTTCTCGCAACGATCGGTGAACTGCCCCGTGGCTGAACTGCTCGCCGCTTGCTTGGACGAAACCGCTCGACCGGCTATCACTCGCTTGTGCTTGGCCCATTTGTCTTTCACGAGGGAACGGTGAAATATGCTCTCACGCACTTGGCTGCGGTTGGCCAGCGTCTCGCTGGGGTTCTGGATGCTGCACTCTTTGGCTTACGGAGATGATGCGATGGATGCGCGTGCGAAGAAGTTTATTGAAGCTCACGTCGCCAAGATGCGGCCGCTCGAAAAAGAGTCCGGCATCGCCTGGTGGAATGCCAATACCTCCGGCAAGGATGAGGACTTCCAACGAAAAGAAGTCGCTCAAAACAAGATCGACGCCGCGCTGGCCGACCCCGTTGTCTTCCGCGAACTGAAGACGATCAAGGAGTCCGAAAAGGTCAGCGACAAGCTGCTGGCTCGGCAGATTGACGTGCTGTATCTGGGATACCTCGAAAAGCAGGTCGATCCACTGCTGCTGCGCGAGATGGTCGCCAAGGCCAACGCCATCGAGAAAGCGTTCAACGTCTTCCGAGCCGAAGTGGACGGCAAGAAGCTTTCCGAAAATGACGTCCGCAAAGTTCTGAAGGAATCCAAATCCTCGGACGAACGCCGCAAGGTCTGGGAGGGGAGCAAGCGCGTCGGTGCCAATGTCGCACCCGATTTGATCGCGCTGGCCAAGCTGCGAAATCAAGCGGCGTCGCAGTTGGGCTTCAACAACTATCACCAGATGATGCTGCACCTCAACGAACAGGAGCAGGGACATATCCTGAAGCTGTTCGATGAACTTGATGCCCTCACGCGCGAGCCGTTCGCCAAGGCCAAGGCCGAGATCGACGAGCGGCTGGCGGCGAACTGCGGAGTGAAAGTCGCCGAACTGCGACCGTGGCATTATCACGATCCGTTCTTTCAAGAGTCGCCGACGGTGTTCGGCACGGACCTCGATGCGATCTACAAAGAGGCCGACATTTTGAAACTCTGCCGCGACTTCTACTCCGGCATCGGCCTGCCGATTAACGACGTGCTGCAACGCAGCGACCTGTTCGAGAAGCCGGGCAAGTCACCGCACGCCTTCTGCACCGACATCGACCGCGAGGGGGACGTCCGCGTGCTGGCCAACATCGTCCCGTCCGAACGCTGGATGGACACGATGCTGCATGAACTCGGCCACTCGGTCTATTCCAGCAAGAACATCCCAGCGTCTGTGCCGTATGTGCTACGCAACGCTTCGCACATCCTCACCACGGAAGGGGTCGCCATGCAGATGGGCCGGCTGGCCAAGAGCGGCGCGTGGCAGGAGCAAATGGGAATCGCATCGAAAGACGCCGCCGAACGTCAGAAGCTCAGCGACGCCGGTGCGCGAGTGCTCCGCAATCAATTGCTGATCTTCTCCCG
>CAMAWN010000280.1 GCA_945861865.1 Candidatus Kuenenia stuttgartensis
CGCTTCTTCGGCGGCGGCAAATGTGGCTCGATCAATGTCCACAGTCGATCATCCAAAATCGGTTTCGCCATCTTCGGACCTCCTTGTCCGACGTGAAACCTAGCTTATTCGATCAAGCCTCAAAAGGCTTTTTGTTAGACGCTCTAAGTCAATTGGCCCAGTCGGCGCACAGGACTTCGGCTTGTTCCAGGACCAGCTTGGTGGCTTCGTCTTGGAGGTCGGGTGGGTAGCCGTGCTTTTTGAGGATGCGGCGGACCATGACTCGGATCTTGGCGCGGGCGGATTCGCGGACGGTCCAGTCGATCGTGACGCTTTGGCGCACGCTGGTGACGAGTTCGGCGGCGATCACCTTGAGTTCGTCGTTGCCCATCGCTTGCACGGCACTCTCGTTCGTGGCCAAGGCGTCGTAGAAGCAGATTTCGTCGTCGTTCAGGCCCAGGTCTTCGCCGCGTTGCAAGGCGGCTTGCATCTCTTTGGCCAATTGGATCAGTTCGTCGATCACCTCTTGGGTGGCGATGGCTCGGTTGTGGTAGGCGGTCAGCGTCTTTTGCAGCATCTCGCTGAAGGCTCGTGACTGGATGACGTTTCGCTGGCCGCGTTGCTTGATCTCGTCCTTGAGCAACTTGGCGAGCAGTTCGGCGGCGACGTTCTTGTGCTTCAGGCCGCGCACTTCGGCGAGAAACTTGTCGGACAGGATCGAGATGTCCGGGCGCTTGATGCCCGCAGCGGTGAATACGTCGATGATCTCGTCTTCGGCCGAGACGGCTTTGGAAACGAGTTGCTGGATCGCGTGGTCGAGGTTTTCTTGCGTCTTGCGTTCGCCGGAGGGCTTCACGAGTGCCGATCGCACGGCTTGGAAGAAGGAGATGTCGTCACGAATGCGGATCGCTTCATCGTTGGCGGCACACAGTGCGAACGCGCGCGAAAGATCGGTGACGAGTTTTGAGAACCGGGCCTTGCCGTCGTCCTGTTGCAAGACGTGCTCTTGAGCGGCGGGCAGCAAGCCGAGGCGTTCGGCCGCCGTGCCGGTCATCCATTTGGACCAGTCGAACCTGTGCATCAGGTCGCAACAGGATTCGTACTTCTCCAACATCACCGCGACGGCTTGCGCCGTGTCGATGCTGGGAGAACCTTGGCCACCGCTTTCGGTGTAGGTCGCCAGGGCTTGTTTCAACTGATCGGCCAAGCCGAGGTAATCGACCACCAGCCCGCCCGGCTTGTCGCGAAACACTCGGTTCACGCGGGCGATGGCCTGCATCAGTCCGTGGCCGCGCATCGGCTTGTCGGCGTACATCGTGTGGAGGCAGGGGGCGTCGAAGCCGGTCAGCCACATGTCACGCACGATGACGATGCGGAACGGGTCTTTGGTGTCCTTGAATCGCTTAGCGAGGTCTTTGCGGCGCGGCTTGTTGCGGATGTGTGGTTGCCAGTCGACTCCGTCGTCGGCACTGCCGGTCATCACGATCTTTACGACCGTGGATTGCTTCTTCTCGGTTTCGATGTCGTCGCCGGCGGCACTGGCCCAATCGGGGCGGAGATGGATGAGTTCGTTGTAGAGGTCCACGCAAATTCGGCGGCTCATGCAGACGACCATCGCTTTGCCGTCCATCGCTTCCAGTCGCCGCTCGAAGTGGTGGACCAAGTCTTCGGCGATCAGGCGAACCCGTTTTTCGCTGCCAACGAGTGCTTCCAGCGCGGCCCACTTGGTCTTGAGCTTCTGCTTGCGGTCCTCTTCTTCCCCTTCGGTGATTTCCTCGAACTCGGAATCGACCTTGGGGAGTTCGGCTTCGTTCAGGCTCAGCTTGGCGATGCGGCTTTCGTAGTAGATCGGGACCGTGGCCTTGTCGATCACGGCTTGCTGGATGTCGTAGACCGAGACGTACTCGCCGAAGACGGCCCGCGTGTTGGCGTCGTTCTGCTCGATCGGCGTGCCGGTGAAGCCGATGAACGAGGCGTTCGGCAGGGCGTCGCGCATGTTGCGAGCCAGGCCGTCGATCAGGTCGTATTGGCTGCGGTGAGCTTCGTCGGCAATCACGATGATGTTCCGCCGATCGGACAGCCGCGACATCCGCTCCCCCTTTTCTTCGGGGGCGAACTTCTGAATGGTCGTGAAGACGACTCCGCCGCTGGCGACTTTCAGCAAGTGGCGGAGATGCTCGCGGTCTTCGGCTTGGATGGGCTTCTGGCGCAGCAGTTCGTGGCAGCGTTGGAACTGGCCGAAGAGTTGATCGTCGAGATCATTGCGATCCGTGAGCAAGACGAGCGTCGGGTTGTTCATGGCCGGGTGCAGGATGATTTGCCCGGCGTAGAACAGCATCGACAGGCTCTTGCCGGAGCCTTGGGTGTGCCAGACCACTCCGCAACGCCGGTCCCCTTCCGGCCGGGAGGCGGTGACGGTGGCCGCGACCGCTTGTTGCACGGCGTGGAACTGGTGATAGCCGCCGATGATCTTGTCGATGCGGTCGCTGTCCTGGTCTTCCTCGAACGCGACGAAGTTCCGCAGCAGTTTGAGGAACCGCTCCTTCTCGAACACGCCGCGCACCAGGACTTCGAGTTCCAAGACCGACCGCTGCGCCTCCTTGACTCCATCCACCGTTCGCCAGACCTTGAACCATTCCTGATTGGCCGTGAGCGAACCGATGCGAGCCTGCAAGCCGTCCGAGATGATGAGCAGTTCGTTGCAGCGGAACAGCGACGGAATCTGTTGCTTGTAGGTTTGAAGCTGGTGGAAGGCTTCCCAGATCGTCGTGTCTTCATTGGCGGCGTTCTTGAGTTCCAAGACGCTGAGGGGCAGGCCGTTGATGAAGACCACGATGTCTGGCCGGCGGTTGTGCTGGCCTTCGATGACCGTGAACTGATTCAGTGCCAGCCAGTCGTTGTTGGCCGGATCGTCGAAGTCGATTAGCCGCACGCGATCCCCCGCGATGGAGCCGTCCGCTCGCCGGAACTCCACCTCGACGCCATCGCGCAGCATGAAATGAAACTTGCGATTGTTCGCCACCAGCGCTGGCGAATCGGTCAGCAGCAGTTTTCGGAACGCCTCGTCGCGGGCTTCGGCGGGAATCTTGGGGTTCAGCCGGTCGATGGCCTCGCGCAGCCGTCCGACCAGCACGACATCGCCAAACGAATCGCGTTCGGCCGTCGCTTCGCCCGGTGCGAGGTCGGGACCATGCGCGACGGTGTAGCCCAGCTCGCCAAACCAAGTGAGGGCCGCTTCTTCGACGTGGGATTCGTTGAGTGACATGGCTTGGTCGTCGGTCAAGTGTGAGTCAAGGAATGGGTCAAGTGCCGAGCAGAGATTGAATCAGGTCTTCTGCCAAATAGCGCATCTCAGGCCCTTGTCGCGTCTGAGACCCGCCCGCCGCGCCAGCGAGTGGTGCTTGAGGAAACCCCTCGCTGGCGCTTCGGGCTCGTGTGGCCGCGACAGGTTGGTGAGGCGTGGTCTGGTCGGCGCGGCCGTGGTCGAATGGTCCGACGGCGGGGCGTGCTCGGGTCCGTTCGCGAATTCGTCGGAGGCCATCTCGCGGCCGGAACTCGCCTGCCCGATTCCGCAGCCCGCCTTCCCGATTCCGCAGCCCGCCTTCCGGACTCCGCAGGTCGCCTCCCGGACTCCATAGATCGCCAACTCCAGAGCGTCTGAAGCGATCTCGCGGGCCGGGGAAACGTCTCGCCAGCGCAGGTGGCCTTCGGGCGTTCAACGCTCGATCCCACGATCCTCAATTTTCCCGTCTCCCGGCCTGAAATCATCGTCTCGACAGCGCAGGTCGGGTTCTCGCCAGCGCAGGTTGCCGTCTCGCGGGCCAAAAAACCGTCTCGACAGCCGTTTTTGTCATCTCGACAGCGCAGGTTAAGGTCTCGCGGACGCAGGAAACCTTCTCGCCAACCTATTAAGCCTTATTGCCGCAATGAGTTACAAAAAAACGCCTCTGTTTAGGTCGGTGGCCCTGCCGAAGAACACGGGAAACACCGAAGCTCGTGAAGAGTGACGGGGGAAACGTGAAGAGGGAACCGTGGCTGAGTCATGTTTTCACCCTTCTCTCTTCACCCTTCCCAATTCTGATCTCGCCCGACAGCAGTTTCGGCAGCAGCGCGTCGCGGATCGCGGCGAGCTTTTCACACTCGAAGCCAACCTGCGCCATCTTGGCGTAGATCGGACTGACCACGACTTCAAATGCGGCCATCACTTTATTCGACGGCCGCACGAATCGGTGAATGCTGCTGAAAACTGTAAACGCGAGGTTCTTGATTCCAGTGGTTCCGTTTTCGTACTGCAAGAATTCATCTGCGGCGTAAAGACGCCGAAGCAAGCCGTACAAGAATTTGGGAGAGGTGCCATCAGCAGGTCTGATGAGCCGACAGAAGTTTGAACAAGTCAGCGGAAGCGGAAGTCGCTCCAGGAATGCTGCCGTCGCGAGAACTGGCCGACCGGTCGATTGAGTTGGACTCCCGCCAGAAATTTCGAACACGATGTCGCCTTCACGCAGCCGTCGTTTCGCGAGACTTTGTGCAGTCAGATATCGCGTGGGCATTTTGCCAACGCCGCCAGATTGCAGACTTGGGATGTCGGCACCTCGAATACAAAGCACGGCTTCGGTCGCGTCCTCCACGTTTGATTCCTTACCCCAGTCGCCACCGATCAAGAAGCCGGTGACGTCATCAAGCACTGCGGTTTCCCAACCCTTGGGAATCTTGCCGAGATCGGAGTCCTCGAAGCTGTCGGGGAAGAGGGCGGCGGTGGTGGGGGAGAGGGCGGGCAGGGGGAGGCCGTCTCGCTGGGCGCGGACCGGGTCGAAATCGACGAACCAACTCTGGAAGATCGCCCGCGCCAGACCCTCCAGCGTCTCATTCATCCGCCGGTTCAACTCGATCTTGTCGTCCAGCACACCCAGGATGTTCGCGATCGCTCGCTGCTCGGCGAACGGTGGTAACGGCATCTCAACATTATGAATCAGCGCTGGGCTTACGTTTGGCTGGGCGGAGCCGTAGCCCAAGGCTTCAATGGTCTGGCGAGTTTCGGACCAACGAAGGAATTGAAACAAGAACTTTGAATCAAGCTGATCGGGTGCGGTGACCGTGAATCGGCCAACACGCTGATTGAGCCTTGATGGAATGTCCTCCCTCCGAACCAGTGCAACGTCGCCGACATAACCAGTCATCGCAATGAGGATGTCGCCTGGAACGAGTTCAAATTCAGACGCTTCATTCGCGACTTCATGCGTCACGAACGAGCAGCCATTCATTTCTAGCCGACCATTCTTCACATTCGTGATCTTTACAACTGGGATGCCTTCACTGACCCAGTCGCTGCTCTTGAAGGCAAAGCCTGATCGGACTTTGGCGACGTTCCCAAGTGGAACGATTGGATAGTCACTCGCCATATCCCAAGCCCTCCAGGTTCGCCTTGATGGCGGCTTCCAGCTTGGCGGATTCGGCGAACTGCGAGTTCAACTCGGACACGAGCCGCGGTTGGGTGCCGAGGCGCGTCGGTGTGGGAGGGCTGCTGTTCATGACAAGGACGCCACCTGGAAATGACGCACGTTGATCTCGGTGCCGGCGCGGGCTTCGGCGGCGGCTTCTTCGAGAAGCTGCGCGGCGG
>CAMAWN010000281.1 GCA_945861865.1 Candidatus Kuenenia stuttgartensis
GATCCAAGGCTTCGTAGCTAAACCCGCGAGCCGCTCCGCGACCGAGTCCGCTTTCGTGCCACAATCTCACAAGCTGAGGCGGATCGCTGTTCCGAAACGGCCGATACTCGATCACCGCGGACTCCCTGCGGGAAATCAAATTTGAAATCTGAAATTTCAAATCGCTCACTTCTTCGCCAACTGCTGTTTCGCCGCCGTCACGACTCCGTCGGGCGTGAAGCCGAATTTCGTCAACAAGTCTTTCAACGGTGCCGATGCGCCAAACGTCTTCATGCCAATCACCGCACCGGTCAGACCGACGTAGCGTTCCCAACCGAACGTTGAGGCTTGTTCGACCGCGACTCGCGCAGTCACGTTCGGAGGCAACACGCTGTCCCGGTACGACTGCGGCTGATGCTCAAACAATTCCCACGATGGCATCGAGACGACACGGACTTTCGCCCCCTCGGCCGTGAGCTTCTCGTAAGCGGTCACGCACAACGCAACTTCGCTGCCAGTCCCGATCAGAATCAAATCCGGGGCCTTGCCGTCCGCAGCGTCAGCGAGAATGTACGCACCTTTCGCGAGTCCGCTGGCGGGTGCGAACTTGGTGCGGTCAAGAGTCGGCATCGCCTGTCGCGACATGATCAAACACACCGGCTCGTGTTTGAGCTGCGCGACGACTCGCCACGCTTCGGTGACTTCGTTCGCGTCGCCCGGTCGGATCAAGACCATGCCGGGAATCGACCGCAGACTCGCCAGTTGTTCGACCGGTTGATGCGTCGGGCCGTCCTCGCCGACTCCAATCGAGTCGTGCGTGAAGACGTGAATGAACGGGATCTCCATGATCGCCGCCAACCGAATCGCGGCCTTCGCGTAGTCGCTGAAGATCAGGAAACCAGAGCCGTACGCGCGCACTTTGCTGAGCGCCATGCCGTTGACGACGGACGCCATCGCGTGCTCGCGAACGCCAAAGTGGAAGTTGCGACCGCCGTAGTTGTCGGCCTCGAAATCGCCCGCCCCTTCAAATGTCAGCCGCGTGAGCGTGGACGGCGCGAGGTCCGCCGAACCACCGATCAGCCACGGATAGTTCTTGGCCAGCGCATTCAACACCTTGCCGGATGACTCGCGAGTCGCCAGCCCCTTGGCATCGGCGGGGAACACCGGCAAATCCTTGTCCCAACCGTCCGGCAGTTCGCGACGCTGCATCTTGTGGAGATGGTCGGCCTGTTCCGGGAACTGCTTGGCGTATTCGCCGAACAGCTTGATCCAAGCCTCGCGAGCCGCGTGTCCGCGCTGACCGATGCCCTGTTGAAAGTGTTCGTAGACGCCGTCCGGCACGAGGAACTTCGCATCCTCCGGCCAGCCGTAGTTTTTCTTCGCGCCCGCGATCTCCGCATCTCCCAGCGGTGCGCCGTGAGCGGAGTGATGTCCTTCTTTCGTCGGGGCACCGAAACCGATGCGGCTCTGGACAATGATCATCGTTGGGCGGTCGGTCGTCTTTTGGAACGAGCCAATCGCGGTTCTCAGCGCGGCCAAGTCGTTCGCGTCACTGACGTGCTGCACGTTCCAGCCGTAGCCTTGGAAGCGTTTGCCGACATCTTCGGTGAAGGCCAAGTCCGTCTCGCCCTCGATCGTGATCTTGTTGCTGTCGTAGATCCAGCACAGGTTCGACAGCTTGAGGTGCCCAGCCAGAGACGCGGCTTCGGCGCTGACCCCTTCCATCAGGCAGCCATCTCCGCACAAGGCGTAGACATTGAAGTTGAACATCTCGAAGCCGGGCTTGTTGAAGTGGCTCGCCATCCACTTGCTGGAGATCGCCATGCCGACACTGTTCGCCAAACCTTGGCCGAGCGGCCCGGTCGTCGTCTCGACCCCGGATGTCCAGCGGTACTCCGGATGTCCGGGGCAGCGGCTGTCGAACTGTCGGAATTTGGTGATGTCGTCGAGCGGCACGGCCAGCTCGCCCAGGCGTTCGTACTTGCGATTGACCGCCTTCACGCCGGTCAGGTGCAGCATCGAATACAACAGCATCGAGGCATGGCCGACCGAGAGCACGAACCGATCGCGGTTCGGCCAAATCGGATCGGCGGGATCGAACCGCAGCGTGTCCTGCCAAATCGCGTAGGCCACCGGCGCGAGAGCCATCGGAGTGCCCGGATGACCGGAGTTGGCCTTCTGCACGGCGTCCATCGAGAGAGTACGAATCGTGTTGATCGCCAGCGTGGCGAGGTCAGATGGCTGCGACATGAGCATGGTGGACTTTCAGAAATGAGGCGGCCCGAATTACTCCCTCAGGCGGAGACGAGGCTTCCACAGATTGCCAAAACGGCCGCGAGTGTCGCCGTCGGAGAGTTGGATTTCAACTGACTCTCCGGGCGGGGAGATTTGTCACTCCGGCCACGCCGCGATACCGTGTCGGCCACTTGGTGAAAGGCTGAATTCCTCACCCCAGAGAATTCCTCAGGAGATTCAACAAATGACTCAAGCCGCTCAGACTGACCGTCGCTCGTTCTTGACCACTGCCGCCGCGATGACGACCGCTGTGTTCGCTCGCACCGCGTTCGCTCGCGACTACAAGGAGCCGACGCGGTATCCCGATCCGGACATTGTCACGCTCGACAAGCGGTTCAAGAAGTACGCGCTCGGCAACACACCGATTCAGCGGCTGTATCACAGCGACAAAATGCTGTGGGCCGAAGGTCCGGCCTGGAACGGAGTCGGGCGGTATCTCTTGTGGAGCGACATCCCCAACGACGTCCAGTTGCGGTGGCTCGAAGAGGACAACCACGTCAGCGTCTTCCGCAACCCGGCCGGCAACAGCAACGGCAACACATTCGACTTCCAAGGCCGACAGGTTTCGTTTCAGCACGGCACTCGCAAGGTTGTCCGCTACGAATACGACGGCTCGGTGACGACGCTGGCCTCCGAGTTCAACGGCAAGTCGCTGAATGCTCCGAATGACGGCGTCGTGCATCCCAATGGCGACATCTGGTTCACCGATCCCGGCTACGGAGCGCTGATGAACTACGAGGGAGTCAACGCCAGCAACGGCTCGAAGCAACCGTATCAAAAGGAGGCGATCTACCGCATCGACGGCAAGACCCTGAAGCTGCATCAGGTCGCGGACGACATCTTCAAACCCAACGGCATCTGCTTCTCGCCCGACTACAAGAAGCTGTACGTCGCCGACACCGGAGCGTCGCACTACGACGAAGCTCCGAAGAACATCAAGGTCTGGGATGTGGTCGATGAGAAGAGCCTGAAGAACGGCAAAGAGTTCGCGTCGATGAAGCTTTCGATGAAAGGCCCTGACGGCAAGATGGTCGATAACGCCGGCTTCGCCGACGGAATTCGCTGCGATGTGGACGGCAACATCTGGGCGAGTGCCGGTTGGGTCGGCGGCGGCTACGACGGCGTTCACGTCTTCGAGCCGAAAGAAGGAGTTCGCATCGGTCAAATCCTGTTGCCAGAGATTTGCAGCAACGTCTGCTTCGGTGGCTCGAAGCGGAATCGGCTGTTCATGACCGGCAGCACGTCGCTGTACGCAGTCTACGTTGAGACGAAAGGTGCTCACATCACGTAATGGCGGTTCGGTGGCAAGCACGACGCGCCAGCGAGTGGTTCGTGTTTCGATGAGGTCAACCACTCGCTGGCGGTTCGTGCTAGTATTGAGCACAACTCGAATCAAACGGCGAATGCGGTGACGACCATGAAACGATTTCTTCGACAACGGATGCTCGGCGGTTGGCTGTTGCTGGCGGGAGTCGGCTGGCTCGTGCCGGCCATCGTGTCAGCTCAAGACTCAACCCCGAAGTCGGGAGTCGTCACGTCCTCCAGCACCTCGAATTATTTTCTCGAGTACTTCATGGTGATCGTGTTGTTTGGCGGAGCGTTGTTCGCGGTCTGCCGCTCCAGCCGCCGAAATGTGTGACGATGAGCGATTCCGCATGCGGCCAAGCCGAACCGAGCGGCGGCCGACAAGTTGTTGTGACCGGCATCGGCCTAGTGACTCCGTTTGGAGCCGGACGAGAAATCTCGTGGTCAGCGATTCGTGCCGGGCGCAGCGCGGTTGACTGGTTCGAAGCAGACGATCGCAGCATCTCGCGACCGCGAAGGCTGCGCTGGGCCGGAGCCTCCGCTCCCGCAGAGCTGCTCGCGACGGCCGAGCCAGTCGTGACGATGGCAGTGACCGCCGCACGAGAAGCAATGGCTCACGCCGGCTTGTCGGACATCTCCGAACGGGGCGGCTGCGTCATCGGCACAAGCAAACTTGGACTGCGAAGTTTTACGCGCGAGATGCAACAACTCGGTCACTCGGACTCGGCGTTGCTGTGGCCAAACGCCGCCGCTCGCGCCGTGGCAAGCGAGTGGAATCTGCGAGGCCCGGCGTTGTGTCCGGTTGCTGCGTGCGCGACCGGGTTGGTCAGTCTGATTCGCGGCGCGGATTTGATTCGATCGTGTGAATGCGACGTGGTGCTGGCCGGCAGTTCGGATGCGTCGCTGGTGCCGATCGTGCTCGGCTCGTTTCAGCGACTCGGTGTGATGGCTCGCGGATTCGAGGAACCGGCGACCGTCTGTCGGCCGTTCGATGCGGAACGATCCGGCTTCGTGATCGGCGAAGGGGCCGCCGTGCTGGTGCTCGAAGATCGCGAACGCGCGGTCGCGCGCGGGGCCAACATCCTGGCCGAGTTCGTCGCCGCCGGACTGGCGAGCGATCCCAGCGGTCTGACTCAAATTGATCCCGACGGAACATCGCTGGCGTGGCTGATTCGAGACGTGCTGCGGCGTGCCAACGTTTCGCCGGCCGAGATCGACGCCGTCAATCTGCACGGCACGGCGACGCGAGCCAACGACATCGCCGAGACTCGCGCCGTGCGTGCCGCATTCGGGTCAGCGGCGGATCGCCTCGCCTGCTCCAGCCAAAAGGGAGCGATCGGGCATCTGCTCGGTGCGGCGGGGAGCGTCGAGTCGGCGTTCGCCGTTCTCGCGCTGCGCGATCAAGTCGTCCCACCGACAATCAACCTGCGAACGCACGATCCGCAGTGTGACCTCGATTGCGTCGCCAACACGGCGCGTCCGTTGCGTCTGCGAAATGTGCTCAAGCTGTCGTTGGGCTTCGGCGGTCACGTCGCCGTCGGCTTGTTTCGGGCCACGTCGTGAAGACTACCAGGCGCAGCCCGCTCCGAAACCACCGATCACGGTTTTGTCGCTGTCGACGCTGGCCGAGAAACGACCGAACCAATGGTCCCCTGGTCGAAGGATGACTTCGCCGAGAAAGGCGGTCCCGCCGTAGCCATCAGCACCTCGGCCATACGAACCCCTCAGGGCCATCGCGGGAAAGACATCGACCTCGACTCCGCCGGTGAGGATCAGATTCGTGTCGCTGTCCAAGTGTCGGAACGAGAATCCGAGGGCGGTGGCTTTCACATCCGCTTGCCGCCAGTTCATTCCCAATTGCACAAACGGCCGGATGTTCTCGGTGGCGCGCGCGAAGAAATTCAATCCGAGATCGCCGCCCAACAATTTCATATTCATTTCGAAACCGGGGATCGAAGGATCGCGGAGGTCTAAACCAATTCCCGAAAACGAGCCGGTGACATCAATCCCGC